>JAPPOT010000244.1:0-601 GCA_028817855.1 Myxococcales bacterium | reverse complement strand
CTGCGCGGCGTCCATCACCTGCGGCGGCGTGCGGTCCTCGAGCCCGGGCGTCACCAGCAGCATCTGGCGTTCGGCGTCCGGGTCGGGGTAGCCGATGTTGACCTGGAGGAGGAAGCGGTCGAGCTGCGCCTCGGGCAGGGGATAGGTGCCCTCCTGCTCGATCGGGTTCTGGGTCGCGAGCACATGGAAGGGGCTCGGCAGCGCGTAGGTGCGCCCGGCGACGGAGACCTCGCGCTCCTGCATCGCCTGCAGCAGCGCGGACTGGGTGCGCGGGCTCGCGCGGTTGATCTCGTCGGCCATCAGGACCTGGGTGAAGACCGGGCCCGGGATGAAACGGAAACTGCGACCGTCCTCATTCTCGTCGAGAATTTCCGAACCGATGATGTCGGCGGGCATCAGGTCGGGTGTGCATTGCACGCGGCGGCTGTCGAGCCCGAGAACGGTGCCGAGGGTCTCGACGAGGCGCGTCTTCGCCAGTCCCGGAACGCCCAGCAACAGCAGGTGGCCGCCTGCGAGCAGCGTGATGATCGTCTCATCGATCACCTCCTGCTGGCCGAAGATGACCCGGCCGATCCCGGTGCGGCCAGCGGAGAGCTGGGCG
>JAPPOT010000522.1 GCA_028817855.1 Myxococcales bacterium | reverse complement strand
CGACCACCCGTGTATGGAAGCGGCGCGAAGCGGGGTGATGGGTTGGGTGGGACGCAGGTCTGGGACCGTGCAGGCTGTAGGTGCGCGGAGAAATGCCCATCTTTTTGTTGAGTCGTGGCGCGCAAACACTGTAAATTCGCGGTGATTCGCGCTGGCTTGCTTAGACTTTCGGTCGCGTGCCCCGTGTGGCAGTTGGGGGGCGGCCGGCGCGTTCGAGGAGGAGGCCCATGCTTCGCTTCGGTCGAATCGCGTTCCTTCCATTGATCGTGCTCAGCCTGGTGCTGATCGCCCCTGCCGTGCTGGCCCAGTCGGCCGAGCAGCTGCGCTCCGAGGGCGAGGCCGCCCTGGCCGCCGGCCGCTACAGCGACGCGGTGCGCGCGCTCGACGCGTCCTACCGCCAGAAGCAGGTTCCGATCGTGCTCTACAACCTGGCGCGCGCCTACCAGGGGATGGGCTACCCGGACAAGGCCCTGCAGGCCTACGAGAGCTACGTGCAATACGCCGACGCGCGCGCCGAGGCGGCGGCGGTGCAAGCCGCCAAGGAAGAGATCGCCAAGCTCAAGGGCGGCTTCGCGCGCTTCGCCCTCAAGCTCACGCCCCCGGACGCGACCATCACGATCGATGGCGAGGTCGCGCGGCCCCAGGGCGGTGAGCTCTGGGTGCAGACCGGGCGCCGCAAGATCACCATCAGCGCCAACGGCTTCGAGACCTACGAGCAAACCCTGGACGTGGCCGCCGGGCGCTTCGACCTGGAGATCCAGCTACGCAAGCCCTCAGTGCCGCCGCCCGCGCAGGCTGCGGCGCTGGTCGACGAGGGCATCGCGCTTCAGGCGGGCGGCGACGCAGCCGGCGCGCTCGAGAAGTTCCGCCAGGCCGAAGCCATCCACCCGACGGCACGCGGGCGCGGCCAGATGGGGCTCGCCGAGGAGCAGGTCGGCGACCTGGGCCGCGCCGAGGAGCACCTGGCGGCGGCCCTGCGCGAGAGCAAGGACCCGTACGTCAAGGAGAACAAGCGCAAGCTGCGCCGCGCCCTGCGCCGCATCCGCAAGCAGATCGGCACGCTCGAGGTCTCGGGCAGCCCCGACGGCGCGGAGGTCTTCGTCGACGGGATCTCGATCGGCACCCTGCCCTTCGCAGCGCCCGTCAAGGTGAAGGCCGGCAAGGTCACGGTCACCGCCAAGAAGGAGGGCTTCGATCCCTTCGAGCAGCTGCTGGAGCTGCCGGCGCGCGGCAAGCGCCAGATCGTGGGCTCGATGAGCGAGTCCCCCGCGCCGCCGGTGGTGGCGCCCGTGCCGGTGCCGCAGCCCACGCCCGCGCCGACGGAGCCGCCGGCCGAGGCCGCCGTTCCGGCGCTCACCCAGGAGCCCGACAAGCCCGCCCGCGTCGAGTCCCTCGACACCCAGCCGCCCGCGGAGGCGCCACCGGAGGAGGGCCAGGCGGCCAGCCAGGCCGACATCGAGGCCTTCACCGACCCGCGCGATGACCTCGACGAAGAGCCAGACGGTCCCAAGGATCCGGCCACCGGCTTCGAGGCGGCCCTGAACTTCGGCTACAACGCCTTCATCGGCGGACCCAAGCTGGAGGGCAGCAGCGGGCACCTGTCGCCACAGATCCTGCTGGGCGCGCGCCCGATCTGGCCGCTGAGCTTCGGCCTGCAGATCAACGGCGGCTTCGACCTGGGCGCACCCGACACCTCCGCCGTGATCTCGGCGAACCCGACGATCTACGTGCGCGGCCACGTGCAGCGGGAGAAGCGGATGCCGTGGTTCGACGTCTGGGGCGGCATCGGCATCACACCGCTGGCGATGCAGATCGCGATCCGCGACGCGAAGCCCATCGACGAGAGCATGATCGACCCCACCCTGTTGCTGCAGCCCGGCGCAGAGGCCGACATCGCGCGTCAGATGGCGGGTGTCGACAGCGTGCGCACCATCCAATCGATCAACATCCCGATCGAGCTGGGCGCCACCTTCTGGGTCACCAAGGGCTTCGGCCTCGACCTCGCGATGGCCCTGACCTTCTGGCTGCCCCAGCAGGACTGCGTGCACGACGGCGAGGACACCCTCTGCGAGGAGTCGGGCCTGGACGGCCAGACCTCCTTCTTCATCGGCGGCGGGCTGGCGTTCTTGCCTTAACGTCGGGTCTACGACCCGACCCGGGGGCGGGGGGCCGCGGCCAGCCCACGGGGGGGGCGGGGGCGGGGCGGGCGGCCGGCCCCCCGCG
>JAPPOT010000596.1 GCA_028817855.1 Myxococcales bacterium | reverse complement strand
ATGGGTTGCCGTAGCCGTGCACCCGCGCCAGCTGCACCACCTGGGGCGTGCTGCCAGGGTAGATCTCGACTTCTTCAGACTCGGCCTCGGGCACCGACGCGAGCGCCCCTTCCGGCAGGGGCTCCGAATGCGGGCTCGCGCCCTGGGGTGCCTCGCAGGCCAGGCACGCGATGGATGCCAGGCCGACCAGCAGCAGCCCGGCGCGGTTCAGACCGCCAGATTCAGTCCATTGCATGTGAAAGGTGACTCCGTGTGTAGAGGGAAACCGACCTGACTAGAATATTTCACAAATGCAAAATTACAATAGAACTATACATCAGGCCGGGAAAACTGCAAAAAAAGCCGGGGCGCACCGCAAAGCGACGCGCCCCGGCCGGGTGTCATCTCCCTCTACGGAGACCGCTGACGCCTAGGGCGCCAGTCTGAAGACCTGCATGTCCGGGTTGTTGGTCGAGATCTCGGAGCTGTCGCCGACCGCCACGATGCGGCCCATGCCGTCGATCTCGAGGGCCTTTGGCGTCTGTGAGAAAGTCGTATCCCAGATGAAGTCGCCCGCCGCGCCGAAGCCGGGGTCGATGGCGCCGGTCAGGTCGTAGCGCGAAACGATCGTCGCAAAGCTGCCCCCGAAGGTGCCACCCACGACGGGGTTGCCGTCGCCGTCGAGCGTGATCGCTTCCCAGCGCGTCGAGGCGCGCACCAGCAAGCCATCGGTGTCGAAGCCGGTGTCGAGCCCACCGGCGGTGGTGAAGAGCGCGATCACGGCGTTGCCGGCGCCATCCTGGCCTGCGATCAGGGGTCGGTCGTC
Organism: Myxococcales bacterium; assembly: GCA_028817855.1. Classification (GTDB taxonomy): domain Bacteria; phylum Myxococcota_A; class Polyangia; order Polyangiales; family JAFGIB01; genus JAOUOP01. The sequence continues at coordinate 1,420 of JAPPOT010000596.1, read as the reverse complement.
GCTGGTGATCACCATGTCGATCGCGATGTCGAACGCGCCCACGTCGACGATCGCCACGCCATCGGTGTCGAAGCTCACGTCGAGCGCACCGGTCGGAAGGAAGCGGGCCACGACGATGTCCAGCCCGTCGGTGCCCGCGACCAGCATGTTGCCGCTGCTGTCGAGCTCGACCTCCCAGGCCATGTCGCCTTCGTTGTTGGTGTCGTCGACGCTGATGTCGAGCATCACGCTGCCGCCGGTCGCGTCCGCCGCGGTGAAGCCGGCGTCGGCGACGCTCTCGGTGAGCGTGGTCGTGCCCGCCGCCGCGTGGGTGATGTAGACGCGTGTGTCGACCGCGAAGACCTCCACGCCCGGTGCGACCTGCCCCTGGATGACCGCGTCCATGGTGGCGGCCACGTCCGCTGCGTCGGCGGCTCCGGAGATGTCGGTGAAGATGTCGACGGTTCCGCCGGTCTTCTCGAACTCGAAGGTCAGGGCGCCGACCGTGAACGTCTCGCCGTCGGCGATCAGGCTCGGCTCGACGGCGTCGAACCAGCCGATGCCCGAGACGCCGGCCTGGCCGTTGGCCCACGCCGTGTCCGGGATCCCGTCCGCGGTAAACTTCGTGATGCGCATGTCGGAATCGCCGGCAGAGCGCGTGCGTCCGACCACGATGATGCTGTCGTCGCCGAGCAGCTCGCAGTCGCGGACGCCGTCGGACCCGCCGAAGTTGATGTAGACCTGCCCGGTGCCGTGGGGGCCAAAGGTGGTGTCGATGGTGCCGTCGGTGTTCCAGCGTGCCAGCGCGGTGTCGTTGGCGCCGCCCTTGTCACCGGCAGCGACGATCTTGCCATCGCTCTGGATCTTCACGCAGTGCGCGATCTCCTGGTGCCAGTTCTCCCACACCACTTCCTCGGCGAAGCCGTCGGCGTGGAAGGACGTGTCGGGCGCGCCGCTGTCGAGGCGGGCGATCTGCCAGCCGCCGGTGCTCGCCCCCGTCTGGGCCTTGCCCGCTGCGAGGACCCGATCCTGGCTGTCGATCGCGACGCCATGGAAGAGCTCGGCGAACGAACCGAAGACGTGGGTCCACTCCGGGAAGCCCTCGGTGTCGAAGGTTCCGGACTCCCACTGGCAGGCGATGTCGCAGCCGTCGCCATTGGCGGGCGCGTTGCCGTAGTCGCACTGCTCCGAGCCGTCGATGTTGCCATCGCCGCACACCGCGTCGCACATGCCGGCGATGTCGTCGTCCAGGCTGCTGCTGCCAGGCACGGCGGCTGCGCCCAGCAGGCTGTTGATCATGGCGCCAGTGCAGCTGCCGCTGGCGCAGTCGTCGTCGTGGTAGCAGTCATCGCCGAGATTGGCGGTGCCGCAGCCGTTGTCGTTGACGCCGTCGCAGTCGTCGTCGTCGTTGTCGCCGCAGTCCTCGACGATCTCGCCGAGG
>JAPPOT010000225.1 GCA_028817855.1 Myxococcales bacterium | reverse complement strand
CGATGGCGACACCGGCGATGGCGACACCGGCGATGGCGACACCGGCGACGGCGACGAGGACGCGGGCCTGACGGGCTGCCCCAACGACTGCGACGGTCTCGGCGACGAGTGCAACACCGCCGTGTGCAACACCGACACGATGGAGTGCGAGCTCGTGCCCGTCGCGGATCAGACCCCGTGCGGCGACGACTCCCTCACCAACTGCACCTTCCCGGACCGCTGCGTGGCGGGCACGTGCGAGGCTCGCCACGCCGACGTGGGCACGATTTGCGGCGACCAGGGGGTCGACTGCCGCCTGGACGACTCCTGCGACGGCAACGGCAACTGCATCGACGCGGGCTTCGAGGCGCCGGGTAGCGCCTGCGGCGACCCGAGCAGCGACGGTGTCTGCGACCTCCCGGACACCTGCTCGAGCGACGGCCAGTGCCTGGACAACCACGCCTCCACCAGCACCGACTGCGGCAGCGAGGAGCTGTGCATGTTCGCGCCGAGGTGCGACGGCGCGGGCGCCTGCAGCGCGCCCCAACCCAAGCCCGCCACGACGCGCTGCGGCCCCGAGGACGAGCCGATCGGGATCATCGACACCTGCCACCCGCGCGACATGATGTGCGACGGCGCGGGAGGCTGCGACACCGCACCCGGCAACTCCCCCACCCTGATGGAGGGCCAGCCCTGCGGCGATCCAACCTCGAGCACGTGCACCGCACCCGACACCTGCTCGGCCGGCCGCTGTGCCCAGAACCACACGGCGAGCGGCGTGGCCTGTGGCGATCCGAGCAACAGCGTCTGCGACAACCCCGACAGCTGCAACGGCCGCGGTGATTGCGTCGACAACGCGGAGCCCGGCAACGTGAGCTGCCTGGCCGAGAGCGACTGCGCGCTCGAGGCCTTCTGCTCCGGCACGGGCACCTGCGTCGACCCCGCGCCCATGGACGACCCCCCAATCTGCGTCCTCGCCCTGAGCGCGTGCCACCTGGCGCCCCTGTGCGACGGCGCGGGCAGCTGCGGGGACTCGGAGCCGGCCGAGTCCGGGGCGGCCTGTGGCGATCCGTTCGACAGCGGGTGCGACAATCCGGATACCTGCGACGGCCTGGGCGGCTGCCAGGACAACCTGGAGCCGGTCGATACGCTCTGCGGCAACACCTCGACGACCGACTGCGACAAGCCCGACACCTGCGATGGCGGCGGCGAGTGCCTGGTGAACTACGAGCCGGACACCACCGAGTGCGGCACGCCGGGGGAGTGCATGGTGTCGGCGATGTGCGTGGGCGACGGCAGCTGCGGCGAGCCGAGCGTGGACGTGGGCTGCGAGATGACGCTCTCGGGCCTGGTCGTGGATCTCTTCACGCGTTCGGGCCTCGATGCGATGACGGTCCAGCTCGTGGGCAGCGATCCCCTGCGCTCGGTCAACACCGCTGGCGATGGCAGCTTCACGATCACCGCGCCCGTGGGGCAGGAGTTCATGCTGCGGGTGCTTCCGAGCACCGGCCGCTGGGGCTCGTTGAGCGTGCACTACGCGCTGCCCACCGACACCTTCCTCGGCGCCATCGGCGTGCCGGACGACACCACGGCCGCGGCCGCGCTGGTGGTCCCGGGCGTCGATCCGCTGGACACCGCCGACGCTGCCATCCTGGCGATCTTCACCGGACAGCCCTATGCGGGGGGCGAGTCGGTGACGCTCGACGACATCGCCTGCAGCCCGACCAGCTGCGGGCCCATCACCGAGGGGCCGAGCGGCATGGTGGCCTCCAACACGCTGATGGGTGGCGACTTCGTGGCCTTCACCGGTCTCACACCAGGCGACAGCACCGGCGTCACGTTCGCCGGTTCGCCCGGCATGACCACCTGCGGGTCGCGCTACGCCTGGGATCCGCTGCCGCTCGAGGCCCACACCCTGACGCTGGTCCCCGCGGACTGCACGGCGCCGTGAGCCGTGGCCTGGGGGCGCTCGCGGGCCTGCTGGCGCTCACCGGCGCCTGCGCGCCCGAGGCGTCGCCGCCGCGTCAAGCCCGGGCCGAGGCGACCGGGCTGAGCGCCGCGGTGCGCAGCAGGCTGGCGACCGCGGACGAGCTGCGCGTGGTGATCCGCTATCGCACGGCGCCGACGGGCCCGGGCGTGCGCATCTCCGACGCGGCGCGCAGCCGCTACGCGGACAGCGGCGCGCGCGTCGCGGCCCAGCTGCGGGAGCGCGGCATCCGCGTGACGCGCGCCTTCGCGCTCAGCCCCTGGGTGGCCGCCACCGTGCGCACGGACGCGCTGCTTTCGCTGCGCGACGACCCGCGGGTGGCACGCGTGGAGCTCGACCTTCCGGGCCAGGGACAGCTGCTGCAGTCCGGTCCGCTGATCGGCTTGCCCGATGTGACGGCGGCCGGCTTCACCGGCAGCGGCGTGCAGGTGGCGACGCTCGACACGGGCGTCGACGGCACGCACGCGGACCTGGGCGAGCTCGGGGCCGAGGCATGCTTCTGTGGCAACGACTGCTGCCCGGGCGGCGGAAGCAGCGACAGCGGCAGCGGCAGCGCGGTCGACGGGCACGGGCACGGCACCCATGTGGCCGGCGCCATCATCGCGCAGGGAACCATCGGGCCGCGCGGGGTTGCGCCCGACGCCACGCTGCTCGCGGTCAAGGTGCTCGACGACAGCAACAACCTCTCCGCGCTCTCGGACGTGACCGCGGGCCTCGAGTGGATCCTGAGCAACCACCCCCAGACCGACATCGTCAACCTCAGCCTCGGGACCCTGGGCGCGTACGCGGGAGACTGCGACGCCGCCGAGGGCATCGCACCCCTGGCGGCCGCTGCCGATGCCCTGCGCGACAACGGCACCATGCTCGTCGCCGCGTCGGGCAACGGTGCCGCGAGCGACGGCATGGCCGCGCCGGCCTGCATCGCCTCGGTGCTCAGCGTGGGCGCGGTGTGGGACGCGGATGTCGGTCCCGAATCGATCGTGTGCCAGGAAGCCGCGACCTTCCCCGATCTGATCGCTTGCTTCAGCAACGCGAGCTCCACGACCGACCTCGTCGCCCCCGGCGCGCGCATCACCTCGCTGTGGCCGGGCGATGGTGCCCGCGCGCGCTCCGGGACCTCCCACGCCGCACCGGTGGCCAGCGGCTGCCTGGCCGCGCTCATGGAGGCCCACCCGGACGCCACACTCGACGCCCTCGAGTCGGCCCTGCAGGCGAGCCCCGTACGGCTCACCGACAGCAAGAACGGCATCGACTACCCGCGTCTCGACTGCGCCGATGCGCTGTCGCGCCTGGCTCCCCCGCCGCCGGACGCGGGCAGCGGCGACGATCTGGACGGTGGGGTGGCCGGCTCGGACGCCGGCACGGAGGAAGCCGAGCCCATCGGCACCGGCGACGAAGATGCTGGCAGCGACCCACCCGCAGCTGCCGATGGGGGTCCGTCGCCCGGCGACCCCGCGCCGATCCCGGATGCGGCGGGCATGGGAGCACCGCCCCCGGACGCGCGCGCCGACGGCGCGGTTCCGGTGCCACCTCCCGTCCCGGCCGTGGACGCCGCCACGAGCGACGACGGCGACGGTGGTCACGTGGCCGTTTCGGGTGCCGCGGACACCGACTGCAGTTGCTCGCTGTCGGGCCGTGCCCGGTCGGGCCCGTGGCATGCCGTCGGGCTCGTGCTACTGGCCGTCGGGCTGCGGCTGCGGCGCCGGCACTGATCCGGAGTCTCCGCGCAGCGCCCCCAGCGGCACCGCCTCGAGCACGCGGATCGCGTCGTCGGCCTCCGACGTGCTGCGCACGTCGGCCTCGATCAGGAAGCGCCCGTCCACGAACATCGAGGCGCGCGAGCGCTTGCGGTCGGCCTGGTAGGCGTGCATCACCACGTGCTCACCGACCACGCGACCGCGCTGGTTGCCGCTGGCGTCGTTGCCGAGCGTGGTGAGCCGCTGGGCGAACTTCTCGCGCATGGTGGGCATGGCCAGGGTGTCGGTGACGCGCAAGCGCAGGCTGCGCTCACCCGCCTGATAGGTGCGCTGCACGCTCGGCACACTCGCCGTGCCCACGGTCTTCGTGACCGGCTTCGCCGGCTCTGGCGCACCGAAGCCGGCGAGGGCATCAGGTGCGGCGGCGGTAATGTCGCCAGCGGCCCTCAGCACGTCGCCGTCCGCGGATCGGGCACCCTGGAGCAGGGCCTTGGCGTACGCCTCCAGCTGTGTGCGCTCGGGCGAGTCGGGCAGCTGGGAGAAGCTGCTGCCGGTGTGCGCCGGAAGAGTGCCGCCCGCCGGATCCCCTGCCGGGCGCGCGCCTTGCTCCCCGCCGTTGACCGCCTGCCCGCAACCGCATCCATCGCCGCAGCCGGCCGCCGTCACCAAGAGGAAGAAGAGCAGTGGGCGAGCGCTCATCACGGGGCGATGATCGCACAGCCCCGGGGGCGCAGCAATCAAGCCGACGCCGCCGACAGGGGCGCGCGCACCTCCGCGCGGCGGACCTTCCAGATCCAGCCGTCGTAGAGAAAGTGCAACGGCGCCACGAACATCACCATGTAGGCGGGCAGATCCGCGAGAGTGAAGAGCACGCAGAACAACAAAAAGAAGAGCGGCACCGCGAGCCACGGCCGCCGCATGAGCCGAGCGAGCACACTGCGATCGCTCTCGAGGCGGCGGAACTTGGCCGCCTCGTAGACGTGCACGAAGGCGATGTACTCCACCGCGTGTGAGAACTTCAGGCACGCCACGCCGATCAGCGGGCTCCACAGCGGCAGCAGCACGAGCGCCGCCGTCGATGCCGCGAAGGCCACCCGTGGCACGCGCTCGGGCCACGGCGCCTGCACGCCCCCCTCCTGACGCAACCACAGCCACAGCAGGCCCAGCGCCACGACGGCCACGGCGGTGACCGCCAGGGCGGCGCGACCCTCCACGACGGGACCCAGGAGGGCGACCAGGCGCCGCCCGTCCCCGGTGCTGCGGGCAGCCTCGCCGAGCACGACCACACCCAGCACGATCGTGAAGGCCAGGAGCCCCCACACCAGCGCCCGGTCCAGCCAGGCGGCCCGCGACTCCCGAAGCGCGCCGCCCAGCTTGCCCGCGTAGATGCGCAGGAAGCCAATGCGCTGCATGTACACGTGCCACAGATTCCAGAGCACCATCGCGGTGACGAGACCGCGGGTGAGCGCGTCCGAGACCCCCAGCACTCGCACGGGCACGAGCACAGCCGCGACCACCAGCGGCGCAACCAACAAGCGCACGCGATGGCGCCGGAACACGCTCCGGTCCGCATAGGCCATCGGAAAGGTGTAGAGGCGGTGCCCCATGTCGAGCGCGCCCAGGCCGAGGAAGAGTATCGTGGCCCAGTGCTCGGCCTCGTCTGGGCGCTGGTGGATGTCGTCGAGGCCGACCAGCAGCAGGACCGCCAGCGGCAACCAGGGCAGCGCGATGAACGCGGTGTCCCACGCCGGGCTCTTGATCCATGGCCTGGACGTCACGCGACGATCGTATTACAGCGACTGCTACGTCGCCATCGGTCGGCACTCCATGGGCGAGCTCCACAGCATCCACAGGCTGTATCTCGAGCTGGTCGCGCGCGACTGGAACAAGTACCTGGGCTTCATCCTGGGCATGGGCGGGCTCGGGTTGGTCAGCACCCGCGGCCGCTTTCTGGAGCACTACTACGCCTTCATGCGCTACGCCGACGACATCGCCGATCGGGATGCATCGGTGCCAGGAGGCGGGCATCCGGTCGAGCACCTGGAACGCAAGCTGCGCTTCGTACGCGAGCTGCCAGCGCCGCGCGACGAGATGGAGCGGGTCTACCTGCGCGCGGTGGAGCTGGCGACGCAGCTGGGCTTCCAGATCCACGAGGAGAGCGATGCGTTGCTGTCGTCGTTGCTCTTCGACGCCCGCCGCTACGGCAGCCGCAACTTTTATCCGGCCGCCGAGCTCGAACGCTACTACTTCGATCGCGACATCTTTGGCACCGGGCGCGCGATGCTCAAGGCCCTGGGCGAGGACGCCGGGAAGTTCGAGCTGCTGCGGCCGCTGTGCACCGCGACGCGCTTGCACTACGACATCTGTGACTTCCCGGTGGATGTGTCCAAGGGGCTGGTCAACATCGCCCGCGAGGACGCCGATCGCCTGGGCGTGGGTGTCGACGACCTGCACGCGGACAACCCGAAGGTCAAGCGGGTCTTCGGGGAGCACGCGCGCCTGGGACTCTCGTTACTGGAGCAGCACGAGCAGAACAAGCACGCGTTCAACGTCCTCTGCCGCGCCGTCTTCCCGGGCTTCTACGTGCTGCCATGCAGGCGCTCCCTGCGACGCTACCGCGCGCTCTAGCGATGGCGTCAGGGACGGGGAAGGAAGGGCGCGCCGATGGCGCCCAGGTCCACTATCAGATGGCACAGCAGGCACGCCCCCAGATCCCCCTGCCGAAGGCGCAGCGCTCCGAGCACGCAGCCGAAGCCAAACGCGAGGAGCGCGACCCGGGGCGCGATGAAGTAGTGCGGCGCCGCGTAGACCAGGGCCTGAAGCAACACGACCGCGCCCGGCGCGCGGACCACCCCCTGCAGGAGCTCCATGAACGCGCCCCGATAGACGGTCTCCTCGGCCAGGCTATTGAGCGCGCTCAGCAAGAGCAGCGGCGGCAGGAACGCCGCGACGCTGCCGAGGTCCGGGTGACGACCGAGCATGCTCGCGGCGTAGGCGAGGCTCCCGAGCAGCGCGACGTACGCCAACCAGCCTGGACGCGACCCGCGGTAGAGCCGCGCGAGGGGACGGTCGGACCGCCGCGCGAACAGCAGCGCGGCCAGGCAGAGCGCAACCACGGGCAGGTACTGCAGCACGCGACCGTAGGCCTCGCCGAGGCTCGCGACCCGCGCAAACGGCCACGGGATCACGCCGCTGCCGCGGGTGAGCGCCAGGTAGCCCACCGAGATCAGCCCGTAGTAGACGAGCAGCCCGAGGAGCGCCGGCCAGGCACCGGCGTCAGGTCGGGACGGGGCTGCCTGCGCCGGCATCGCGCCTCCTGGGCCCGAAGACGAGCAGGAGCGCGCCAAGGGCCATGAACGCGCACATGACGAGCTGCGCCTGGGTGAGACCGAGCACCAGCACAGGCTCGGTGCGTATGAGCTCGAAGCAGAAGCGCATCAGCCCGTAGAGCACGAAGTAGGTCCCGGCAACCGCGCCGCCCTGACGCGTCCGCGCGCTGCCCTCGTAGCTCCGTCGGAAGATGCGCGAGAGCACGAGGTACAGCGCCGTGTTTCCGATCACGGCGTAGAGCGGGACCGGGTTCTTGTAGTCGTAGTGCATGCCCGCGACGCGCCAGTCCACGTGCTCGCCAAAGCAGCACCCGGCTGCCAGGCAGCCGACTCGACCGATCGCATGGCCGAGCGGGAAGTAGAGCATGATGACGTCGAAGATCAGCCAGAAGTCGAGCTTGGCGAGCTTGATGTAAGCGATCCACGCGAGGATCGGCAGCACCATCGCCGCGTGGTAGGTGTGCGTACCCTTGGTCACGAAGCCCTCGAGCCAGAGCTGGAGGCTCCACTCCTCGGACGGCGCGTAGAACATGTTCACCGCCCGCGAGGACAGGTCCCCCAGGGGCCCCGCCGTGAGCACGAGGAAGAGGGCGAGCTTGCCCATGCGCTTGCGGTCCTCGCCCAGGCCGGTCAGCCGCCGGTAGATCAGCAGCCCGCACACCGCCAGGGCCAGGAAGATGAGCCCCCAGTAGGCATCGTTCCGATACGGAGCCAGGCTCGGAAAGAAGTGTCGCAGCATGCGCGCTTCCAGTCCCGATCCTAGCTCGGATCGGCTGCTCGCTCGACTCCGCGGCACGTGAGCTGCCGGGCGCCCCCTGCCCTACCCCGGCTCCACGACTGCTATCCTCCCCGCGGGGTCCCGTGACCGAACCATTGACCGAGAGCGGCGCACCGTTGCAGACCGACGTCGCCATCGTGGGCGCGGGCCCCGCCGGCAGTGCCACCGCGCTGGCCCTGGTTCAGCGAGACCGCAGCTGGGCCGGGCGGCTGCTGCTGATCGACCGCGCCCACCACCCTCGCCACAAGCTCTGCGGCGGCGCGATCACACCGCTAGGCCTCGAGGTGCTGGAGAAGCTCGGCCTGGAGCTGGAGGTGCCGCATCGGGCGCCGCCCGAGATGCGGATCCGCTTCGGTGGCATCGACCAGCGCTTCTTCCCCGAGCCGGCTCTGCGCATCGTGCACCGGGCCGAGCTCGACGCCTGGTTGCTGCACCGGGCGGAGCAGGACGGCGTGCGCCTGTTGCAGGGGTGCGCGGTCACCGACGCGACGCTCGACGGCGGGACGACCACTCTGCGCGCCGGCCCGCACACCGTGCTCGCGAGGGTCGTGGTGGGCGCCGATGGGTCGCGCGGACCGATGCGCCGGCTGCTCGGACTCTCGCGCGCGGGCCAGCTGGCCCGCCTGCTCGAGGTCTTCACTCCGATCGGCGACGACGAGCGTGCCGCGGGCCTCGACCGGGTTGCGCGCTTCGACTTCGACGCCATGCGCGACCACCTGCAGGGCTATTGCTGGGACTTCCCCTGCATGATCGATGGCGAGCCCGCCATGAACCGGGGCGTCTTCGATGCGCGGGTACGACCGGAGCGGTCCCGCGAGTCACTGCCGCGGGTGCTCGGGGCCCACCTGCAGCGGCGTGGCCTGTCGCTCGCGCAGGTGCAGCTCGAGGGGCATCCGATCCGCTGGTTCGACCCGGAGAGCCCAATCGCACGGCGCGGTGCGCTGCTGGTGGGTGACGCAGCGGGTGTCGACCCCCTGCTCGGGGAGGGCATCTCGTTCGCGCTTCAGTTCGGGCGCGTGGCGGCGGCCACGATCGACTCCGGCTTCGCGCGCGACGACCTGGGCTTTGGCGACTACACCGGCCGCGTAGCACGGGACCCGGTTCTCGCCCGGCTGCGCACGCGTCACCGCCGCGCGCGACTGCTCTACGGACGCCGGCCGGGGCTGGTGACGCGCGCGCTCTGGCGCCTGGGCCCGGCCTTCATGCGAGCGGTCTACAGCTGATGACAGCCCGCGAGCACGACGTGGTCGTGGTCGGTGGTGGCCCGGCGGGGTCCGTAGCCGCGCTCTACGCCGCGCGTGCGGGGCTGGACGTGGCGCTGGTCGACAGGGCCGAGTTCCCGCGCGACAAGGTGTGTGGCGACGCCCTGTCGGGCCGTGCGGTCTCGATCCTGCAGGAGCTGGGCCTGTGGCAGGAGCTGGCCGCCGAGGGCGCCGTCTTTCACGAGGTGGTCTTCGGAGCGCCGAGTGGTGTCAGCGCCCGCATCGGCCTGCGCGGCCGCGAGTACCTGGACCTGGCCACGGGCGCGGTGCCGCCCGCCGATGTCGCCTGTGTGCGGCGGAAACGCCTCGACCACCTGCTCTTCGAGCACGCACGGGCGGGCAGCCAGGTGAGCCGCACCGGCTTCGAGATCCAGCGACTGCTATGGGACGCCGGCAGTGTACGCGGCGTGGTCGGCGTCGATGCAAGCGGGCGCGAACGCGAGCTGCGTGCGCCCATCGTGCTCGGCGCCGATGGTGCCTACTCGCGGGTTGCGCGCGAGACGGGGCTGCACGATCCCGACCCGGACCACGTGATCGTAGCGCTGCGTCGCTACTACGAAGGTGTCGAGGACCTGGACACTGGAATCGAGCTGCACTTCGTGGACGATGTCGCGCCCGGCTACTTCTGGATCTTCCCGGTGGGAGGTGGCCTCGCCAACGTCGGGATCGGGAGCCTCCGGGCAGTCGTGAAGCGGCGTGGCCTGAGGCTGCCCGAGGCGATGGAGCGGGTGGTCGCCCGCCCCCCGTTCGCTGCGCGCTTTGCCGGTGCACGCGCGCTCGAGCCCGCACGTGGCTGGAGTCTGCCGGTGGGTAGCAAGCGGCGGCCGTGCAGCGGCGCCGGCTTCATGTTACTGGGGGACGCCGCGGGGTTGATCGATCCGTTCACGGGCGAGGGCATCGGCAACGCCCTGTTCTCCGCGAAGCTTGCGGTTGAGGTGGCTGTCGAGGCGCTTGCCGCAGGGGACACCGGAGCCTCGCGGCTCGCCAGCTACGAGCGGCGTGTGTGGCAGGTGCTGGGCGATGAGCTCGCGACGAGCGAGCGTATCCGGCACCTGGCCGCCCACCGCACGGTCCTGAAACTGGTGATTCACAAGGCCGCGCGCAGCGCAGCCGTGCAGGACTTGATCGGCGGCATGATCGCCAACAGCCTGCCACGCGAGACCCTGACGAGCCCGCTGTTCTACCTGAAGCTCCTGCTGAGCTGATAGGATCCGCAGCCATGCGCGCACGCACGCTTCTGAGAGTCGCATTGCTCGGGCTGCTCGCCGGATGTGGCGACTGCGCCGCATGCGGTGGCTGCGGGGAGTCGTCCGCCGAACGCGAGCTGACCAAGCCACCTGCCGAGGCGGCCGCGGAACAGCCCGCCGAGGCCCCCGCGACCCCACCCGACGCCGGGACCGGGATTCCCGGGCTCCCGCCCGATGCCTCGCCGCTCGAGACGGCTGTCTACCGCGCGTTCCACTACTTTCGTTCTCACGAGCTGCGCGGCGACCAGGCCTGGGCGGTGCGCCAGGCCAGCGCGCTACTGGGCGAGCCCTTCGCCGAGCAGGTGGAAGGCCTGAAGCTGCACGTGGACGTCGTGGAGCGAGACAACGCGGAGTCGCGCATGGCCGCCCTCGGCAAGCGGGTCTTTCCCCCGCCGCCGGCCCTGCCGACTCCCCCACCGCCGACCGCGCGACAGAAGGTGGATCCCGCGCTGACCCAGGCACAAGTCATGCGCGTGCTGCAGATCATGCAGCGCTCGATCGATTGCGCCCAGCTGGACGAGCGGGAGCGGGCCAAGCTGCTCGACGACCTGCGACGCCCGGCCACGGGCTACCTGCTCTCGCACCAGCTGTGGGGCGTCGTCACCGCGCAGCACCTCGGCTGCCTCGAGGCGTCGCTGGCGGAGCCGATGCGCAAGAAGCTCGCCGAAGAGGTCTTCGCCGAGCTGTCCGCGGACGATGCGTGGAACGACCTGGCCGCCGAGCGCGCTGCCCTGCTCGCGTACGCCGGGCTGACCGACTGGATCCCGCAGTCGCTCGTGGCGCTGGCGATCACATCCCAGAGGGACGACGGCAGCTGGCCCAAGGCGGAGCTGAAGGTGGCCAAGGGCGTCAAGCTGCCCGAGGGCCACACCGTCGCGCTCGGCTTCTATGCGCTCGCCCACAAGCTCGCCGCCGAGCGCAGCGCCGCAAGATAGGTCCGCAGCCCCCTCCCCGAGGGGAGGGGAGTCCGCAGGCATCAGCGGCGTCGACGGCGCCCGAGAACCAGGCCCACCGCGAATAGCAGCAGCCCGGCCAGGGTCCGGCCCGACTCCTCGGCGCCGACTTCACCGACGGCGCACAGACCGCCGCCATCGCCCCCTCCATCGCCGCCATCATCCGGGTCCATCCCGGTGATCGTGGGGTCGGTGCCGACGCGGTCACCATCGCCGGTCGGTCCCATGCCCGTGCCGGTGTCGCCACCGGAGCTGGGATCGCCCGGAATCATGCCGCCGATCGGCACGCCGGTGTCGGGCAGATCCTCAATCGCGTCGCCGCTCGCCATCTCGCCGCTCTGCTCGAAGAGGGCCTGGAGGATGGCCTCGCGATTGTCCTCGACGATCTCGCCAGCCCCCTGGGTGGTGAGCTGCACGACCGCCAGGTTGGCGGGCAGGTCGTCGATTCCGATCGGCCACACCTGGCTGCCCTCACCGCGGATCACGCCGCCCTGGGGCAGCTCGATGCGGTACGGCGCCTCCCACGGCAGCAGCTCCGGGCTGCACTCGATGAACTGCTTGGCGGTGTGGATGTTGCTCACGTCGGCCAGGTCGCCGTTCCAGTCGAAGAGCGGGTCGAGGGTCATCTCCTCGGCGCTCATGGTGCTGTAGAGACGCGTCATGTAGGGACGCGAGAGCAGCAGCTGCTGGGTGTCGATCACCGGCTTGATCACGCGCTCGAAGAGCTGCTCGATGAACTCGTTGGCGCTCACCGCCACCGCGCTCGGGTTGGGGTTGGGGGTGGCGCCCCACTCCTGGCAGGTCTGGCCCTCCGGGAGGTTCAAGTTGTCGCACACCACGTCGACCCAGCCGTCCCAGCCGCTGTAGCGCCAGCGCGCCTCCTGCATGGCCTGGAAGCCGCTGGCGTAGCTGCCGAGCTGGTAGCTCATCCACTCCTGCTCGTCGAAGGCCGAGAAGATCACCGCATCGAGCACGTCGCTGCTGCCGGCCAGCTCGGTGACGAAGCCCTGGCCGCCGGCCTCGTCGGCCGCGGCGGTGATGACCTCGTCGTAGTTCTGGCGGTAGTTGAACCAGTTGATCAGGGCCTCGTTGACCACGAGCGCCTTGTAGTTCTTCGGGATCGCCTGGCTGGCGCTCATCGCCCAGACGCGGATGCCCATATCGGGCTGGGCGGCGACCGCCGTCGGACGGATCGGGATGCTGGGCTTGTCGCCCGGATAGGTGAGCATCACCGGCCGGATCGTGCCGACGTCGTTGCCCTTCGTGAGCCGGAAGGCGATCAGGTTGAGGCCATCCTCCAGGTAGGGGCGCAACACGTCGGCGCCGACGCTGGTCACGTCGTAACCGTTCTCGGTCAGCCACTCGACCGCCACGTCCGCGGCGTCGGGCTTGCTCTCGTCGACCGAGATCGTCACGTAGTCGAAGGGACCGACGCTCCCCTCATCGAGGATCATGACGCCAGAGTCCGCTTCCCCTGCGCTCGTGGCCGTGGGTGGCGGGGCCATGTTGTCGGCCGCCAGGTCATCGAAGAAGATCTCCTCCATGCACTCGCCCTCGAGCTCCACCTCCAGGTTGTACTGGGGGTCGGTGAAGCCGCGCAGGCGGTCGAGGGCCATGTTGGCCGAGACCTCCACGTCGGGGATGCCGGTCACCGGCAGGAGCCAGGCGAACTGCTCCGCCGGCCCCTGGTACTGGATGCGCACCACCATCGTGGTGGTCTCGTCGCCGTTGTCGACGAAGATGATCTCCTCGGCCTGCTGATTGACCGGTGAGCTCTGATTGCAGAAGAAGCCGCCGCAGGCCTGGGCCGGCGGCGCGTACGCTACGATGCCCGCCGCCGCGATGCCCACGGCACCGATCAGCGAAGCAGCCCGCCCCATCCACCTGGTTTTCAGGTTTTCCATAGTCACTCTCCCTATCCCCCACGATCCTCGGGCAATTCGCGCAAAAACGTCAGGATCTGACACACCCTGACACGCCCCATGCGCCCAAAGACGTGGTGATCGAGGGTAGCTGCAAGCCGTATGCCGAAGTCACAAGCCCACTCGAATCGTCGAGGTTTGCTCAGGAGCGAGCGCCCCCGCAGGGCCCACCGGAGGCGTAGCAGCGCTACGTCGAGGATGGGCCCGAGGAGGTAAGCCGCTCCTGGGCGAACCTCGACGATTCCCTATCTGTCAGCACCCCCCTACTGACTGGAGCGGCAGAAGTAGGTCAGATACCACTCGTAGAGCGTGGGCGTTGCGCTCGCGTCGTCGTTCGAGTTCAGGACCACGCGGACCTTGGCGAAGGGCTTGCCGTCGCCGCCCACGTCGACCAGCGGCGAGCCCAGATCGGCCGGCGGGGTCGAGAGCACACACTGATTGAGCGCGGTGTCGCAGGTCGAGTCGATGTTGAAGCCGTTGACGGTCCCGTTGATGGTGGCGTCGCACTGGCTGTCGTCGGTGCAGAAGCCGGTGACCTTCGCCGGGTCCACGCACTGACACTGACCGCCGGCGCCGCAGAAGCCGTCCTTGATCTCGCC
This sequence comes from Myxococcales bacterium, assembly GCA_028817855.1. GTDB lineage: Bacteria > Myxococcota_A > Polyangia > Polyangiales > JAFGIB01 > JAOUOP01. Next base: position 21,682 of record JAPPOT010000225.1, on the reverse strand, counting down.
GCCGCCCACGTCCTGGCCCAGGCACTGGTCGTGCTGGCCCGGCGTGCACGGCACGCTAACCGAGGTCACGTTGACGATGCGCGTGTAAGTGCAGCCCGACAGCTCTGCCTCGGTCGCGGCCGTGCACACGTCAAAGGCCAGCGAGGTGCCCTCCGGGACGTCGGCCTGGAAGAAGAGGTCGGTCCAGTTCTGCACCTGGTTGGTCACGCACTGCGGGTCGACGATGTCGGTGTCGCCGTCGTTGTCGTTGTCGACGCCGTCGAGGCAGCTACCCGGCAGGCAGCCCGGCTCGGGCTGGAACTCGAGCGTGCCGTCATTGTCCATGTCGATGCCACGGTCGATCAGGCCGTCCATGTCGTTGTCGACACCGTCGTCGCAGCTGCCCGCCGCGGAGGACTCACCCTCGGCCTGGAAGTAGTTGCAGCCCGCGCCGTAGACCTCCTGCTCGTAGGTGCCGGTCATCTGGAAGGCGCCCGAAGGCATGTCGGGTGGGCCCATGCCACCATCGATCTCGGTCGGGATGATATAGACCGGGATCTCCTCGAGCAGGTACTGGCCGTCGCCGATAAGCTGCAGCGAGAAGTGCCAGCCACCGTTCGGGTCGGCGGGGTTTGGCGTCACCGGATCGTCGACCGGGTTGGTGAAGCTGACGTGGAACTTGGGCTCCGAGCCCGGCTGGCAGCCGCAGATCCTGTTCGGCGCCGGGAAGCCGCCCTTGCACGCGAAGCTGCAGCCGGTGGTGAAGCTGGTGCAGACCGCCGCCTGGTTGGCGTCGCCGCTGTCCGTGCAGCCCTGGACGTGGATGTCGAAGCCGGGATTGCCGCTGGCGCCCAGCGTGATATCCATCGCCAAGTAGTTGGCCAGGTCGCGAATCGCGAGGGCCAGACCGGAGCCGATGCCGGAGCCGTTGCTCTCGATGAACTGCACGATGCCTTCGCCGGTCTCCGGATCGATCGCGTCGGAGAGCTCCGACAGCTCCTTGGCCTGCGCCTCCGTGCCGCGGCAGCGGTCGCTGCCGTCCTCCGGACAGGAGAGCACGCTCAGCACCTTGGTGCCGGTGGCCTCGACCGCATCGCGCACCTCGGTCCAGACCGGCGGCACATACTGCGGCTGCGCGTAGCTCAGGACCGGCGGCGGGTCGCCGATCTGCAGCTCGTAGAAGCCCTTGTGGTGCGCCTTCTCGCCCTTGACCGTGAGGTAGTACGTATCCGGGGTCAGGTACTCCGTGATGTTGTTGTCCGTCCTCTCCGCGTTCGTGCAGTAGTCCGGATCGCTGCCGTTGCGGTACGGATTGATGTTCGGACAGATGGTGTCGCACGCGACCAGGTCACCGAAGCCGGAGTTCAGGCCGAGCTCGTCGTAGAGCTTGATGTTGTAGTCGCCCTGCTGGAACTCGCCGTTGCCCTTGAGGATGACGGTGTAGTCCGTGTCGCGCTCCACGTCGTACTCGATGCGGCTGCCCTGGGCCTCGCCACCACAGGCCAGGCGGCGATCGGGCACCGCGTTCACGTCGCGGATATTGAGGTTGTACTGGCCCGTCTGGCCGGGGCCATCGCCCTTGACCACCACGTAGTGGGTGCCCGGCTCCACGTCGGCCTCGATCACCGAGGTCTCGTTCGGCCCGCTGTCCGCGTCGCAGGCGATGCGGTTGTAGTCGTCGAAGGGGTCCACGTCCTGAACCACCAGCTCATAGGCGCCCTCATCCATGTTCGGGCCGGTCACGACGGCGAAGTACTCGCCCTCCGGGTAGATGGCGTCGATGGTGCTGCCCGCCGCGGCACAGGCGATGGGCGTGCTGCCCGCCTGCGCCTGGTCGCTGACCGTGTCCTTTATTGTCAACGTGTAGCCGCCCGAGTCGGACGCCGTGTTGCCCTTGACCACGACGAACAGTTCCTCGCCGCCCGAGACCGGGATGCCATCCAGCTGGCCATCGCCATCGGCGTCGATGCCGGCGAGCAGGCCCGCGTCGTCGCAGCCGATCTGCATGCCGCCCTCGGTGCCGGTCGTGCTCAGGTCGTTGAAGGTGATGCTGTAGTTCCCGCCCGAGTCGGCGCTACCGGCCGGGTCGTCGTCGCCGATCACGACGACGTAGTCGCCCGCGTCCAGGGCCTGGGTGATACTCGGGCCGTTCGTGCTGTCGGCGCAGGCGACCGCGCCCGTGGCGTCGTTGTCACGGATCGAGAGGTTGAAGGGCAGGTTCGACTGGCCCCAGGCCGAGGTCGCCCCCTTCACGACCACGTAGTAGTCGCCCGGCGCGAGCTCGGTGGTGATCTCAGAGTTCGTGCCGGTGCCGCCGTCGTTGTCGCAGTTGATCGGGTCGCCGAAGGCATCGTCCGCGTAGTTGGTGCCGAAGCTCGTGGCGGTGCCCGGGTAGAGGGCCATGACCGTGTCGAGCGTGCTGCCCTCGGTGTCGATCGTGACGTTGGTCTGGGTTGCGACGCTGAACTTGAAGAAGGCGTCCGGCGACTTCGGATCGGCGCTGCAGCCCATGTTCGTCGCGCCGCCGTCGACGCTCTCGACTACCAGGCCGTAGCTGCCCTTCTCGGTCATGCCGTCGCCCTTGACCACCACGTAGTACGGCGTGTTGGCCTTGATATCGACGGCCAGGCTCTCGGTGTCAATCGTGTCGTCCACGTCGTTGCAGGCGACCAGGGCAGCGGAATTGGCGACCGAGCTCAGGTTGCGGAAGCGAATGTCGTACTCGCCACCGGTGGCCGCGTCATCGGAGACCACGAGCTTGTAGCTTCCAGCCTCAAGGGTCTGGGTCATCGACGGGCCCGTTGCCGGCGCGCAGGCAATCGGTGCGTTGGCGCCCTCGTCTCGGATCGACAGCTCGTAGGGCTGCGACACCGCACCCCAGGCCGAGGCACCGCCGTCCTTGCCCTTGATGACCACGTAGTAATCGCCGGCCGTGAGCGTCGCGTTGATGCGCGAGGAACCGGTCGTGCCACCCGCACCCTGGCCGCCGTCGTCGTCGCAAGTCACCACCACGCCGTCCTTGTCCTCGGCGTAGTTGGTCCCGAAGTAGCTCGCGGTGCTGTCGTAGATCGCCATCACCGTGTCCATGCCCGAGCCGCTGGTGCTCAGCGTGACCTCGGTCTCAGCGCTCAGGCTGAAGCGGAAGAAGGCATCCGGCGACTCCGGATCGGCGCTGCAGCCCATGCCGCCGACGGCCTGGAGGTTCTCCACGGTGAGTCGGTAGTCGCCCTTCTCGCTGACGGCGCCGCCCTTCACCACCACGTAGTAGGGGTTGCCGGCCTCGACGTCGTAGAAAATGGTGTCGCTGGCGGTGTCGCAGGCGAGCTGGTTGCTGGCCGCCGCAAAGTCGGTGTAGTCGCGGAACTGCAGCTGGTAGTTGCCGTCCTTGGTGGACTCGCTGGACTGACCGGTCAGCGCCACGTAGTAGGTGCCAGGCTGCAGGGTCTGGCGGATATTGGCCGCATCGCCGATCTGGCTGGCGTCGCAGTAGAGCGCCGCCTGGTTGCCCTGGTCGCGGATCGAGAAGACGAACTCCTGGTCGGTGTCGGTCTCGGTGTCGCGAGCGCGGACCACTGCGTAGTAGGTGCCCTGGGGCAGGAACTGGTTGCTGATCAGCGAAGTGGCCCCCGTGCCGCTGTCAGAGTCGCACGCGATCAGGTCGTCCGGCCTGCCGTCGCCACCGTCGGTGCAGTTGTCCGGATCGAGCCAGCAGTCGCCCGTGCTGTTGTCCTCTTGGTCGAGGGCGAAGTCACCACCGGCCGGGAACAGGGCCACCACCGTCTCCAGGTCCGAGCCCTCAGTGTCGATCGTGACGTAGGCGCCGTCCGGATCGCTGACCTCGAACTCGAAGAAGGCGTCGGCGCCCGAAGTATTGTCGTTGCAGCCAAAGCCAGGCACACCGGACAGGTCCTGGATCCGTAGCTGGTAGTCGCCCGCGTCGGCCGCGTTCAGACCCTTGACCACAACGTAGTAGGGCTCGTCGGGCAGCACGGCCGCCTCGAGCTGCTCGGTGCCGCAGCCGATCTCCACGGCGCCGGACGCCACCACCGAGGTCGCATCCTTGATCAGGAGCTTGTAGTCGAAGTCGGTCGCGACGTTGCTGGCGCTGGGCTTGATGCCGACGATGTAGGCGCCCGGGTGGAGGGCGGTGTTGATGGTGGCGCCCGAGGCCACGGCGCCGTCCGCGCAGTCGAGCGCCCCGATCGCATCCTCGTCGTACATCACCAATTCGAAGGGCTGCTCGCCCGTGCCGCTGGCGGAGTTCGTCCCGCGGAACACCACGAAGTAGGTGCCCGCAGTCAGGCTGCAGGTCAGCGGCGTGTTGATCGCGGAGCAGTCGCAGCCCGTCACCGCGTTGCCCCCGTTGTCGAAGACCTGGAAGGCGCCCGCCAGGCTCGAGTCGCTCATGTCGAAGGTGACGTCGCGATCGTTGGTCAGGGTGAGCTCGGCGTAACCGTCTGGGGCCGCGAGGTCGGTCGGGCAGCTCGCGTCGATGGGCTGGCTGTCCTCCACATCGGTGATGCCGAGGGTGTAGGTGCCGTTGTCGGTGGCCCCGTTGCCCTTGACGATGACGTAGTAGTCGCGACCGCCGATCAGGTTGGCGGCAAGCTGGCCGTCGGTGTCGGTGCAGTCGATCGGCACCGCGTTGCCTCCGGCCACCTGACCCGGGTCGGAGAACTGGATCTCGTAGGCGCCCTCGCCACCGCCGCGGCCCTTGAAGCCCACGTGGTAGGTGCCGGGCTGCAGGGTCTCGGTGATCACGCCCGGGCTGGCCGAGGTGCCGTCCTGACAGGCGACCGAGCCAAGGCCGTCGTCGTCGCGGATCGAGACCTCGATCGTGCCTTCCGACTGGGAAGCGGAGACGTCGGTGCCCTTCACGACCACGTAGTAGTCGCCCGCCGCAGTGGTGGTGTAGGTCTTCGGCGTGCCGCTGGTGCCGCAGCCGCCAGCCACCGCCACGTCGTCGCCGAAGAGGCCGTTGTCGTTCACGTCCCGGTAGAGCTGGAAGGCGAAGACCGCACCGCTGGCGTCCGTGTCCACCACGTCGATCGTGATGTCGCGGCCGCTCGCATCGCCCACCGTGAACTCGAAGTAGGCATCCGGCGCGCTCAGGTCCGCGCCGCAGCCGATGTCGGTGGCGGTCTCGCCCAGGGTGCCTGGGTCGGTGGCCTGGCCGATGTAGCTCGGTGACAGCGCACCGATGTCGGTGACGGTCAGGTCGTAGGTACCGACCTCACCGTCGTTCTCGCCCTTCACCACCGCGTAGTAGGTGGTGCCGGCGTCCACGTCCACGTCGACGGAGACCTTCGGGTCCGCTCCCGACCAAGCATCGCAGGCGATCGCCGTGGCGGCAGCGCCACCGTAGCCGGTATCCCGGATGGCGATGTCGTAGTTGCCAGTGTCCGGACTCGCCGTGTCGGTGTTGGTGAGGCCGACGTAGTAGGTGCCCGGGTCCAGGCTGCGGGTGATCGTCGTGCCCACGGTGACCGCGCCGTCGCCGCACTCGAGCGACTCCTGGGCGGCCACGTCGCGGATGGAAATCTGGAACGGCTGCTCGCCGGCGCCCTCGCTGCTGCCCTTGGCGCGGACTCGCACGTAGTAATCGCCGTTGCCCAGGCCGTTGAGCGCGAGCGCGGCCGCCCCGGTCTCGGAGCAGCCCACCAGGCTGTCTGTCGCGCCCTGCTCGAGCCACACCTCGAAGACCGCGTCGAGGGTCGAACCGGCCATGTCGATCTCCACGTCCGTGGGACCCGCGCCGACCGTGAAGGCGACGTGCGCATCTGGGGCGGAGTCGTCCCACGCCGTCGGACAGCTGGCATCCGCGTCGGGAACCGCGCCCACGTCGTCGATGTGAACCTGGAACGCCCCCTCGTCGGCGGCCCCCGAGCCCTTCACGATGACATAGTAGGGCGTGCCGGCGGTAACGTCGGCCTCGAGGTTCGTGGCGCTGCAGCTGACCAGCGAGGCCTTCGTGCCGGTGACCGCCTTGTCCTCGAAGGTGATCGTGTACGCCCCGCTCGTGGCGCCGCCGTCCTGGTCGTTTCCTGTGACGCCTACATAGTAGGTGCCTGGCGCGAGCGTCTCGTCGATCACCGAGCCCGCGCCGGTCGGACCGTAGTCGCAGTAGTCCGCCGCGTTCACGATGTCGTCCCGGATCGACAGCTCGAAGGCCCCCTCACCGGCTCCGCCGGCAGCCTCGTCGCCGCGCACCACCACGAAGTAGGTCCCGGCCGCGAGGTTCTGGCTCAGCTCGGTGCCACCAGTCGAGCAGCCCAGCGAGGTGCCGACGCCATCGAAGAGCTCGAAGACCGTGTTCAGGCTCGAACCGGCCGTGTCGATGGAGATGGTTCGACCACCCGTGTCGGCGACGTCGAAGGAGAACACCGCCTCGGGCGTGGTGTTGTCGGCGCCGCATCCGAGGTTGGTCGTGACCGCATCGAGGTCGACAACGCTAAGGTTGTAGTCACCGGAGTCCGTGCCGCTCTCGCCCTTGACGATGGCCCAGTATTCCTTGCCGGGTTGCATCGTGACGTCCACGTAGCCGTTCACGGCGCTGCAGCCCCGGTTGTCGGCACCGGTGGTCTCGAAGCTGTCGTTGCGGACCGAGAGGGTCAAGGCGCCGCTCGTCGTGCCGCCCTGCTTGCCAGTCACGCCGACCAGGTAGGTGCCGGGATTCAGGGTGGCGGTGGTGGCCGCCTTGGAACCGCTCGTGGTTGCGCACTCGATCGCGCCGGTGCCATCCAGGTCGCGCATCGCGAGGCTCACGGGCAGCTCGCCCGCACCGCTCAACACGCTCTGGCCCTTCACGCGGACGTAGTAGGTCCCGGCAGCGAGATTGCTCAGCGTCACGGGCGAGGCGTCGGTGAGCTCACCGCAGCTGCCGACGCTCACGTCATTGCCGGTATCGCCGTCCGCGCCCACGTCCTCGTAGACCTGATAGACGCCATCGAGCGCGCTGCCCGTGAAGTCGATCTCGATGTCGCGCGGGCCGTTGGCGATACTGAAGTCGAAGAAGGCGTCCGGCGCAGTCGGATCGGCATCCGCGTTCATCGCGCCACAGCCGGTGAGGTTGTTGACCTTGCCGATGTCACTTACGGTCAGCCCGTAGCTACCCGACTGCGCGCTCGAGGTGCCCTTGACGATCACGTAGTAGGTCTGGCCCGCGACCACCGCCCCCTCGGCGTAGTCGGTACCGCAATCGACCTGGCTCGCTCCGCTCGGGTCGACGCTGGGATTGCTGAAGCGCACCGCGTAGGCACCCGTGTCGCCGCCGGCCTGACCGGTGATGCCCACCCGGTAGGTTCCTGCCGACAGGCGGTTGCCGCCGCCCTGGGTGAAGCTCAGGACCGCATCGCTGCCACCGCTGGCGCTGCAGTCGAGGGCGCCGATGCCGTCCGCGTCGCGGATGTTGACCTCGAAGGTGTCGTCTCCGGCCCCATCGGCCACGTCCATGCCCTTGATCTTCAGGCGGTAGGTCCCGGCAGCGAGGTCCACGTCGATCAGGTTGGCGCCGGCGGTATCGGAGCACCCGTAGACGGTGTCGCCGGCGAGGTTCTCGATCTGGTAGACCGCGGCCAGGCTGCCGCTCAGGTCGACCTGGATCCGCTGCTGGTCCGCGCCCGCGTCCGCCACCACGAAGTCGACCCAGGCGTCCGGCGCGGCGTCATTCCACTGGGCCGCGCAGCTCGCGTCGGCATCCTCGACGAGGCCCGTGTCGGTGATGGTCAACGAGTAGCTGCCGCTCTGCGCCGTAGTCGCGCCCTTGATGACCGCGTAGTACGTGTTGCCATTGGTCACGTTCACGCTGGCCTGGCCCGCGCCGCAGCCGAGGTAATCGGCCCCGCCGGCGACCGGCGTGCTCGGGTTCTGGAAGCTGATCTCGTAGGCGCCGTCGCCGCTCTGACCGCCGAGCCCGACGTAGTAGGTGCCCGCGGCCAGGCGGTTCCCGTCCGCCAGGGTACGCGAGATGGTCCCTCCGCTCGTGGCCGGCCCGTCGACGCAGTCGATCGCGCCCGTGCCGTCGTCGTCGCGCACGCTCAGGAAGATGGTGCCATCGGCGGTATCCTGGCCCTTGACCTTGACGTAGTACTTGCCCGCCGTGACGTCCGCCGCGGCGAAAGTGTGCTCGCCGTCGTAGCAGGTGCTGCCGATCAGGGTGTCGTTGACCGCATCGTTGTCGAGGCCGTCGTCGCCGTCATCGCGCCAGAGCTCGAAGGTGGCGTCGGCGTCGATGTAGGCGCCGGCGCCCGCCCCATAACTGTCGCCGATCTCGGTGGCGGTCAGCGCGCTGTTGTAGATGCGGAATTCGTGAACCGTTCCCCCGAGCTCATCGTGGGCCGTGAACTGGGAGCGACCGAGCCAGTTGTTGTTGTCGGTGATCTGCGACAGCGTCCCGGTCCAGCCCACGGAGCTCACGAACCCACCGTTCATGTACAGCGACATCGTGTCGTTCGTGTCGTCCATCACGGCGACCAGGTGCACGGGCGTGCCGGTGGCGATCGCACCGGTGCCCACCGTAGAAACGCTGCTGCCGCCCGAGGGCTTGAACGACAGGGCCACGTCGGTGCCATCGCTGGGAGTCAGGGAGAGGTAGCTATCCCCCGTGCCCTGCGCATCCTCGCCACCGTCGGAGGTGCCGAAGTCGAAGACGCGCTGCGAGGCGTTGCCGCCGCTCCAGGTGACCCAGGCCTCGAGGGTCGCGTCGGTCAGGGAGGAGAGGATGCCATTGGGCAGGTCGACGTAGTCGTCGCTCGTGCCGCCGGCCAGCACCACGTCCCCGCTGCCGCTGAGGGTTGCGCTCTTGACCTGCCCGTCGGCCGTGCCCAGCAGATCCACCGCAGAGGTGCCGTTGCCCTCGAAGTCGTAGCGATGCGTGATCGAGCTCTGTAGCTTGTCGGCGTCGATCGTGACGTCACTCGCCCCGGTGAGCTCGAACTCGAAGAAGGCGTCGGCCGCGCTGCCGTCTTCGCTGCAACCCATCGGGATGATGGCGTTGGCATCGGTCAGGGTCAGGTCGTAGGTGCCGGAGTCGCTCGTGGTCTCGCCCTTGACCGCCACGTAGTAGTCGCGGCCGCCGGCGAGCACCTCGGTGAAGCTGACCGGGGTCCCGCTCGTTGTGCCAGCGCAGTGCACCTGCTGGGCGATGGCGCTGGGCAGATTGCCGGGATTGCCGAAGTGAATCTCGTAGTCCCCTGTGGAGCCCGCCGGTCGGCTCATGCCGACGTAGTAGGTGCCCGCCGAGAGCGTACGGCTGATGACCGCCTCGTCATTGGCGGCGCCGGTGCCGCCGGCGCAGTCGAGCGACGCCGCGGCCGTGGCCTCCAACCCGTCGTCGTCCCGCACGCCGGCCACCACGTTGCCGGTGGTGGTCGCGCCGGCGCCCTCACCTTGCTTGACGACGGCGTAGTAGGTGGTCCCGGCGCCCAGCGTGTCGGTCACGGTCCCGGTATCCGAGCAGGTCCGGAACGTGCCGTCCTGGTCGAACAGGGCCACCGCGAGATTCGTGGCGGTGGAGCCCGCCGTCTCGAAGGTGAAGGGACCGGCCGTGGTCGTGTCGAAGGCGAAGTAGAGGTCCTCACCGTCGTAGCGGTCCTCGCTGCAGCCGGCCCAGTCGGTGTCGGCCCAAGTGACGTCGAGAATGTAGTCGCCCTCACCCGCACCGGTCGCACTGTTCGTGTTGGCGACGACGTAGTAGGTCGTGCCGGCGGTGACGCTCAGGTCCACCACGGCGACCGACCCGGCCGCCGCGTCGTCATCGGAGGCAGCGCCGTCGGTGATGCACTCGATCTCGTCGTTGACGTCGAAGTCACCCGACGCCATGCCCGACCCCAGGGTCTGGCTGAGGGCGACGCCCGCACCGCCGCCACCGCCACCACCGCCGGCGCCGTTGTAGGTGTCGCAGCCGTCATCGACGGCGGTGCCGTTGCCACCCGCCGCGCCATTGCCGGAGGCAGAGCCGTTTCCACCGGGCCCGTCGCCCTCGCCGAAGCTGCCGCCGCCACCGCCGGAGCGGCCGTCGGCGCCATCGGTGCCCGCCGCGCCGCCGGTGGTGCGCACACCGCTGGCGCCGCCGCCGCCGGTGATGCGCAGGGTGGCCGAGCCGGTACTGACGCTGCCGCCCTCGATCAGGATGCCGCCACCCGAGCCACCGCCGCCGCCGGCGTCCTCCTCGGCGTTGCCGGTCTTGCCGCCGCCGCCGCTGACGTCGATGGTGCCGGTCACGGTCACTGTGCCAGGCGAGGTGATCTGAACCGCGCCGCCACCATGGCCGCCCTGGGACGCCGAGCCACCTCGGCCCCCCTGGCCACCGGCGCCGCCGCCGCGCAGAGGCACCAGGTCCAGGTCGCCGCCGACGCTGCCGCCACCGCCCTGGGCGCAGTCGGTGCACGCGTGGCCGTCGCCACCCTGGCCGCCGCTGCCGCCGAAGCCGCCGCCACCACCGCCGTTGCTGCCATCGTCGCTGCTGCTGTCGTGCTGACCCGTACCGCCCGCGGTTCCGCCGCAGTTGGTGTTCGCGCCGGCGCCCTTGGTGGCGTTGGTGCGCGAGCTGGCGTCGATCTCACCCGCGACGGTCACGTTGCCCTCGACGGCGATGATGACCGGGTAGTCGCCGACCAGGCGCAAGGTGTGGCCGGCGTTCTGGGTCCAGCTCGCGGCGTGCAGCACGCAGACGTTGCTCCCCCCACCAGCCTGGGCAACTCCGCAGGTCACCTCGGGACGCTCGCCCGCGGTGTCGCTGCAGCTCGTAGTCGACGTCCAGCTGCCGCTGGTCGAGTCGAAAGTCGTCGTGCCGGAGCAGGTCCAGTTGACCGTGTTGGTGTAGCTGTAGTCCGCCGTGGTGAGGTTGCGGGCGCTCCAGACCCCCTCCGGACCGTTGTCGTAAATGACGAGAGCCGGTGAGGCGAGCGGGTCGGCACCGGCGCTGTCGGACTGGAGGCGGACGCGCACCTGGCCGCTGGATACGGGCGTGAACTTGAAGACCTGGTCGTCCCCACCGTCGGTCAGGCAGCTGTTCTGGGCGCCACCGTGGTCGTAGGTGGCGCGATCGTTGAGGTCGCCGCTGGCCGTCAGCCGGCTGCTCGAGGCATCGCCGAGGTTGTAGGCCGCGGAGCCATCTTCGCCGTCGTCGAGCGCGGCCACGGTGAAGTTCGTGGGTGCGGCCCAGCTGGCGTTGATACCGGGGGCCTCGAAGTCGGCGGTCTTGACCGTCCACTCGCCGTCGGGCGCCGAGTAGGACGCCGGCACGGCGGTGGCCGCGGTGTTGTGCTCGAAGGTCGGATTGCCCAGGATCTGGCGGTCGACGGTATAGCCCTCGCCGCCGCCGCCGCCGCCGCCGCCGCCGCCGTTCGAGCAGAGGCAGATGATGATGCAGATGCAGGCGCCCTCGGCGCCGCCCGCGCCGCCGGTGGCGCCGCCATCCGGTGCCGCGCCGCGCCCACCGGAGCCGCCGCCGTCCACTCCCGTGCCGCCGCTCGCCGTCGCGGACGTGCGGCCGCCGTTGGAGCCGTTGTTGCCGAGGTCCCCGTCGGTGCTCACGCCGGAGCCGCCGCCGCCACCGTTGACGAAGGCCACGTTGGCGAAGCTCGCACTCCCGGCGAAACCCGCGGCCTCGAGCGCGATCGCCCCGCCGGAGCCGCCACCCGCGCCGCCGTCCTCGTCGTTGTCGCCGCGCTCGCCGCCGCCGCCGGCTGCGCTCAGCGCGATGCCGGTGTTCAGCGTCATCGTGCCCGACGCCGAGATCTGGAAGGCTCCGCCGCCCGCGCCGCCGCTGCTCGCGTGGCCGCCGCCGTCACCACCGCGGCAGCCGCCACGCAGCGGCTGCAGGCCGGCCCCACTGCCGTCGGCGGTACCGGCTGAGCCGCCGCCGGCGCCATTGTCACCGTTGCCGCCCGAGCCGCCGACCGTGCGGAAGCTGCCGCCGCCACCACCGCCGTTGCCGTCGTTGGAGTTGCCATCGGTGCCACCAGTGCTGCCGTTGCCGATGCAACTGCCGTAGTTGCCGCCCGCGCCCACGGTGCTCCCGCTGCTGACGCTGTCGGCCTCGATCGTGCCGGCGCCCAGTGTCACAGCACCGTTGACAAGGATGATGACCGGCTTGTCACCACGAAGCTGGATCACGTGGTTGCCGCTGACCGTCAGGCTGGCCAAGCGCACCACCATGACCTGGGGCCCGCCCGTGCTCTGGCTCTCGATCGTGAACTCGGGCGCTGCACCACAGGGGCCCGTGACCGAACCCGTACCGTTGCTGTTGATGGTCGTGGTGCCGCCCGTGCAGTTCCAGCTCGCCGTGAACGTCGAGAACAGGGTCGAATCGATGTTGCTCGAGAACGTGCCGGCGCTGACCTCGGGCTTCGATGGGAACCGCGGGTCTTCGTCCCACAGCGCGATCCAGTGGTCGGCGCCTGGAGCCGTACCCGTGACCTCCACGGTCTGGTCGCTGGCAAGCGTGAACTGGAAGAAGACGTCCTCGTGGCTGGCGTCCACACCACAGCTGACGCCCGAGCCCTCCACGTCCCACACCGTGTTGGTCACATTTCCGTCGACGACGTTGCCGGTGTAGGCGACCTTGTCACCAGTGGTGACCTCGCTGCTGATGTCCAGCGCGTTGTCCATCGTCTCGTGGCCGGCGCCGAGCGGGGTGCTGCTGACCGGAGCCAGCGTGGCGTTGTCGATCGGCGGGCCATCCTGGCCATCGAAGAGGGCGACGGTACCGTTGAAGTCGGGGTCGAAGGTGACCTGGAGGCCGCGCGAGGTACCGGCCGAGATCTTGTAGATGGCGTCGAAGGCGGCGTCGTCGGTACCACAGATCGGTGAGCCAGCCGAGGTGTCCTCGAAGCGCGGCAGCGTGCCCGCGGTGGTGGCGTTGGTGCTTCCGGTGAGCGAGAGTTCCTGACCGTCGATCACTCCGCCACTGAGGTCGCTCGCCAGATCCTGGGTCGCGCTCGTCGTGGCCGCGGTCCCACCAAGGGCGCTGAGACCGCTGGCTGTCAGGCCCGAGGTGTCGACCGTGCGTACCTTCCAGGTGCCATCCACGGAGCCCATCTGCTGCACGTGGTTGTGCGCCGCGCTGCGCAGGTTGGCGTTGGCCGGAGTGACCGCGGCGTGCTCGTCGGCGCTGGTCGTCGCGGTCGGCGGCCGCTGGGAAGGCGTCGCATCGTAGAGCGCGAGCGTGTGCGCCATCGCGGTGCCCGCCGTGGAAATGGTGACATCCTCTGTTCCGTCCACGGTGAACTTGAAGAACACATCGCCCGTGGTCGCTCCCGCACTGCACGACAGACCGCCGGCATCGTCAGACTCTCCGAACATGCTTCCGGCGTAGTGGCTGTCGTGCAGCGACGTGTCGCCGGAGTACAGCACTTCCAGGCCCAAGGCACCCACCTCGAAGGCCGTGCCCCGCGTGCTGTTCGTATCGCCCGTCGCAGTCGGCGTCAGCCCGCCAATCTCCGCCTGGGTCAGCGGATCGTTGCCGTTGTCCTCGTAGAGGACGATAACGGGCGACGTCGAGGTGTGCGTCCCGCCCGCCGCGGGGTTGTTGACGTTGAGCTGCAACGTCGTGGTGCTGCTGGCGGTGAAGCTGTAGATGTCGTCCGGGCCACCCTGCTGGCTCAACGGGATGCAGGCTGCTTCATTCGGATACGTCGCGGCCCGGGCCGAGGTCGAGGCACCGGAGACCAGCGTCTGCTGCCCGGTAACGCTCCCCAGCACCTGGATCGCGTCGCTGCTGGCCGCGGCGCCGGCGACCGCGGTGCCGAGCTCGGCGACGGTGTGGGTCGACATGTCGCCGTTGCGCACCAGCCAGGTGCCATCGACCGTGCCCGCCGAAGGTGAAGTGCCGCTCGTGTCGCCGACACCTCCGCTGGTCGACGGCGCCTCCAGGGGCGTGCTGGCGTCGTAGATCGCCAAGGTGTGGGCGAAGCTCGTACCGGCCGCGCTGATCTCGACGTCGCTCGTGCCATCGGTGGTGAAGGTGAAGAAGGCGTCGGCCACCCCGCCCGCGGCGCAGACCGCGCCGCCGCTGTCCGCGGCCTGGGAGAAGAAGCTGGCGGGAATGTCGGAGGCGAAGGTGCTCGTGTTGCCGGTGTAGTCCTCGCCCAGCGAGTCCATGCTCTGGGCGGAACCTGCGCTGACCGCGTCGGCCACCGCGTCGTTCGGATCGAGCGGCACCTCGTCGTCGTTGAGTGTCAGCGTCGGCTCCGTGGCCGCGTACTGGCGGACGAAGATCCAATCCCAGTACATGTCCTGGGACTCGCCCGTCGGCGAGTTGTCGAGTTGCAGACCGATCGCGAGCTGCTCATTGCTGATCGTGTTGGTGACGTTGACCGAGTACAGCTGGGCGTCCGTGTCCATGTTGTCCACGGACATGGTGACGCTGCCCCCGCTGGCGACGATCTTGCCCCGCAGGTTGGTCGCGGTGGGATTGCTCGTGCCGGTCGATGTGGCCGGCCCGTCGTCGCGGGTGTAGAAGGGGTTGTCCCAGTTGAGGCCGACGTTGTCGCTCGTGCTCGCCATGAAGCCCGTATCTGCGCCGTTGCCCGAGAGCGACACCTCGCGCAGCTTGGTCTCCATGATCAGCGGCTCGCTGAAGCTCTGGCTCGTGAGCAGGCGCCCGGTGGTCGCGCTTCCGGTGTTGGTGCTGCGCAGCTCGCCGCCGCCCACGGTGAAGTGGATCGCTTCGCCGGCATTGGCGCTCGTGCCCGAGTCCCAGCGGCTGTCCGCGACGACCGAGCCGTCAAAGCCGTCGCCGAACTCCATCACCGCTTGAATGTCGCTGACCGCGCTGAGGGAGCCATCGCCATAGGTGATGCTCAGGGTCTTACTCGCGCCCGCACCGACCGAGACCTTCACCCAGATCACGGCGTCGTCGGCGCCACCGTCGAAGCTCTCGATCCAGTAGCTCAGATCAGAGCCGTCGTCGTCACGCACGCGGATGTCGGCGCCAGTCAGGACATTGGTCCAGAAGTCGGTGTGGCTGTTGTCGATGTCGAGCCGCACCTGGTAGTCGGTCAGGGCGCCGCCCCCGCTGTTGTCCAGCGTCAGCGTCTGTTGGAAACCGACGCCCACCGAGTTGGTCGGGGTGGTCAGGTCTGCGCTCGTGAGCGGCGCCCCCGTGGTGCCGTCGAAGAGGGCCACGACCGGACTGAAGCCGGGCGTCGGGTTCTCCACCGAGGCGCGCACGGTGGTGTTGCTGCTCGCCACGAAGCTGTAGATCGCGTCGGGGGCCCCGTCGTCGGTGATCGAGCCCTGGCACTGGAGCGCGAGCGCGTCCTTCGGGTACGTCGCCGTCGGCCCGGCGCTGGTGTCACCGCCCGTCACCAGCATCTGGTCGGCGCTGACCGGCACCGCTTCCTCGGTGCCCACGCTGACGAAGGTGGATCCGGTCCTCTGGCTTTCGTAGTCGGCCTTGGCCCAAGCAGCCGAGCGCGGGGTCGTCGAGATGCGTACCTCGTCGACCACGCCGTCGATGCCGTTGCCGACGCCCCACGGGGTATCGCCGATCCAGAGCTGACCGCCATTGGCATCGAAGGTCGCCGGGATCGTGCTGTCGAAGGTCAGGGTCTGGGGCGCGCCGTTCAGATAGAGCTTCAGCCGGTCAGCGTCGCTTGCACCCGCTCCATCGAAGACGTAGGTCCAGTGTGCCCAGCTGCCCTGAGTGATCGGCCCGCCGCTGGTGAAGCCCTCCGGGCTGGACGAGCCGTTGCGGGCGCGCAGCTGCACATCGCCGGCCGTGGTGTAGCCGGCCAGCATCCAGTCGTAGCTCGAGGAGGTTCCCTTGGCGACGATCGTGTTGTTCGTGTTGAGATCGTCGATCTTGACCCAGGCCGAGATCGTCAGCTCGGTGCCACTGTCGACGGCCGCGACGTTGCCGAAGCGGATGTCGTCGCTGGTCAGCATCTGCACGCCGTTTCCGACGATGGCGCTCACGGAGTCCGCGGCCACCAGACCATTGCTGCTGGTCGAGTGAACGCCGTGGTGCGTGGAGTCCAGCGTAGTCCCGTTGGGGTCCTCTTCCAGGTGCCAGACGGCCTCGAAGCTCCCGTCCCAGACGCCCGCGCCATTGCTGCGGTCGCTGAGCGAGGCGTCGCCGTACTGCATCCAGATGCGAGTGTCGCTCGAACTGGAGACCGTCGGGACCTGGACCCAGGCGGTGACATCGCCGCCGCTCTGGTCGAAGTGCTCTAGCTCAAAGGGCAGCAGATTGCTTGAGTCGTCCGTGAAGATGATGTCGAGCCCGTCACTGCGCGTGTCAGACTGGAGGTCTGTGTCGCCGGTGATGCGGACCAGCACCGGGTAGTTGGTGAGGTCCGAGTCGACGACGCCGGAGTCCAGATCCAGCGGCTTGCGGAAAGCTCCGACCTGAAGGCTGCGGACCGCGTCATTGTTGATCGCCGCGACCTCGACGGCCGACAGCTCGCTCACCGTGAGCGCGCCCATGTCCGCCGAAAGCACGCTCCAGCTCCCGTCGAAGCTGCCGAGGGTATTGCCCGCCGCGGCTGCCCGGGTGTCGTTGCTCATCGCCTCGGTGGCGGGCGTGGTGAAGTCGGTGTCTTCCGGCCAGATGCTGAGCACAGTGTCGAAGCCGGAGCCGGAGGTGTCGAGGACGATCGTCTCCGGAGTCGTGCCGATCGGATCGGGACCGGCGTTGTAGCTGTCGAGGACTTCCTGGGCGGTCAGCGCCGTGCCGTAAATGCGAAGCTCGTGGAAGACGCCGTCCAGCTCCGGATTGGCACTGTCCTGGCTCCGGCCCAACCAGACGTTCTCGTAGGTCACGTCGAGCAGCGACTTGGTCAGCGCGGCGGTACCCACCTCGGCTCCGTCGATGTACATGCGGATCGCGCCGCCAGCCGAGTCGTAGACGCAGGCCACGTGAACCGGTACGCCGCGCGGGAAGGCCGTGTCGCTGCCGTGGTTGGCCGCCTCCCATGTGCCCGCGGTCCGGATCGCGCAGGTCGGGTCGTTCTGCAGGGTCGCGTCGATCGGCATGAAGCTGATCTCGGTGTCGAGCCCGCCCTGCACCCCTTCCGCGCCCGCGCTCGAACCGAAGGAGAAGACCCGCTCGTAGTCGCCGTTTCCATTGAAGGTGACCCACGTCTCCACCGTCAGGTTGGTGAGGCCGGCGGCGACGTCATTCGGCAGGTTTACGTGGGCCTCTCCGCTCGTGCTGTCGCCGGCGTAGAGGACCATGCTTCCGTCACCGCTGAGGGTCGCGCGCTGGGCGTAGCCGTCCTGACCTCCGACCGTGTCGCGCACCCGGCTGCCGATGCCGTCAAAGCTGTAGCGGTGCATCAGCGCGCTGTGGAAGGCATCCGCGCCGTTGACCGTCAGCGCGAAGAAGGCGTCGGGGGCCGCCCCGTCGGCGCTGCAGACCGCAGCGCCGGCGTCGTTGCGCTCGTCCCACATGAACGCAGGGACCGAGCTGCTGTCGTAGCCGCTGCTGGTGTCGCCGACGATCTCGAGCTGCGGACCATCCTGAAGCGTGATCGGATCCGTGTAGAGCCCACCCAGATCCACTTCGCAGACGAAGTCCAGGCCGGTCGAACAGGTGGCATCGACCAGCTCCGCGGTGGCGTTCTGTAGGTAGCCGCAGTCGTCGGTGGTCACGTTGGGCTGCCCGGCAAGCCAGCCGGCGTAGAGGCAGTCAGGCCCGGAGCTGCAGGTGGTCCCGTCCGCGGTGGTCCGGCTTCCCGTGTCGGTGCCGGCCCAGAACTGGTCGCCGTTGTCCGACCAGCGCCACTTGTCGTCCGAGAGCGCGTCATTGGCGCCCACCCAGGCGTCGGCGGCCATCCAGGTGTCGAGCTGCTGCGCCTCCGCCAGGCTGTCGACGCGTGCGAGGTGCATACCCGAGTGCGTGCAGTGCTCGTTGGCAACGATCCACGACGCGGCGTCGGTGCAATGGAAGTACCCGTGGTTGTCGTACTCGTACCAGGTGCAGACGCCCGCGTCGTCGTCCGGCTCTCCCGCGACCAGGTCGTCGCGCTCGCACACGTAGTCACGGCTCAGGGTGCAGTCCGCGTCATTCCACAGGCCGTCGGCGCTGCGCATCTCGGCGCAGTCCTCGCTATCGCCGTTGGGCTCGGCGCCGGGATCCCAGTTCTCGTACAAACCACCGACGGCGGAGCCGGTCTGCTTGCCTTGCCAGAACTGATCCCCGTCCTGACTGGTGCCTTCGACCCAGCGCCACTCGTCCTCGGTGGTGCGGTCATTTGCGCCGAGCCACGAGTCTGCAGCGGTCGCGGTGAGGACGAAGGCGTTCTCGGGACCGTCGTTCATGCGCGCCAGGTAGCCGCCGACCGACTCGCAGTTGGCCTTGGCTGTCGTCCAGGTCCGCGCGTCGGCGCAGAACCAGTAGCCGTGGCCCTCGTACTGGCGGTAGGTGCAGTTGGTGTCCGGGGTGGTGGCCGTGCCATAAGTGCCGCCGTCACCGATGCGCGCCGACAGGGCCATGACCGGCGCGGGTTCCGCCTCGGTGGCGGTGAGCGGATCCACGCCGGGGTCGCCCTCGAAGACCGCCACCACGAAATTGTCCGCCTGACCCGGGTTGTGGACACCCACCCGATAGGTGTCGCCCGGGGTGCCCGAGAGCTTGAAGACGGCGTCGCCCCCGGTGTCGTCGGTCAGGCCGCACGCCATCGTCGTCTCGCCGTACGTGGCGCCCAGACCGGAGGTCGTGCCGCCGCCCAGGGTGACGTAGCCGTCATCGACGTCACCCAGGTCCTGGATGCTGTTGTCGATCGAGATGTCGGCGGTCGCCTCCTGGCCGCCGACCGTGTCGATCCATGTGTTGCCGCCGTCGGGTCGCTGGTTCTCGTACTCGGCCGTCATCCAGTCGACGCTCAGCTGGCGGCTGATGACACGCACCTCGTCCATGTCGCCGGTGAAGACTTGGGCGTTGGCCACACAGCCCACGTAGAGCCACCCGGCGCCATTCGTGTCGCTGGTGTTCGAGGGCCCCGGCAACGTCTCCTGCAAGACGCCGTTGTGGTAGACCGCGGCTGTGTTTGCGGTGTCGTCCACCACCGCGGCTACATGCACCCAGCTGCCCTCGGGGAAGGTGCCGGCGCCGGTATCGATGCTGCCGTCGTTGAACCAGACGTGGCGCCGAGTGCTGTCGTACATCGACAGCTCGTACTGGGCGTGGTCGCGCTTGGTGATCAGCGTCTGGTAGCCCGCCGCGGCGCCGGCGCCCACGTCCGGCCGGATCCACGCCTGCAGCGTGATGTCGCCGCTGATGTCGAGCTCGTTGCGATCGCCATAGGTCGTGAGGCAGTCGCTCGAGCCGTCGTAGGAGACGGCCGCCCCTGCGACGCCGTTGGGCTCGTTGGCCGGGTGGTGGATCGAATACTCGCGCAGGGTGTGGCCGAAGCCGCTGGAGTCGGCCTGCGTGCCCACCCCGCCGTAGTCCATGTGGTAGACCGACTTGAAGTCGTCACCGTAGACGGCGTCGCCATTCTCCGAGCTGACCGGAGAGTTGCTGCCGTAGTAGAGGTAGAGCTGCAGATCGCTGGCTGAAGGCAGGGTCGGCACGCGCACCCAGGCCACCAGCTCACCGGTACCCGCGTTCCAGCCCTCGATCTCGAAGTCCAGGTCGGTGACCCCGTCGACGGCGCGGAACGAGATGTCCGCACCGTCGGAGCGGGCCAGGCTCTGCAGGTCCGTGTCGGTGAGGCGCACCAGCATCGGGAAGTCGGCCTGGTCGCTGTCGACGTGCGTCGTCGTGTTGAAGGTCAGCAGCTTGCGGAAGCCGCCCGCGGTCAGGGAGCGGTAGCTCAGACCCTCGACCGAGTTGCCCGCGGTCGAGCTGGAGAGCACCTGCCAGGTGCCATCGATGTCACCCAGGGTGTTGCTGAAGCCCGCCGCACGCGTGTCGTAGCCGCTGCCGTCGACGGACGCGTAGCTGCCGTAGCTGCCGACGGCGCCGGCCGCCAGCTCGCTGCCGAAGCTGAGGAAGGTGTTGCTGCTAGGGCGCTGGTTCTCGTAGCTGGCCTTGACCCAGGCCGCGCTGCGGGCCACCGAGGAGAAGCGCAGCTCGTCGAGCTGGCCGTTGAGGCCCAGCCCCGTGCCGAAGGACGTGTTGCTGTTGCCACCGATCGTGCCGGCCGTGCCCGCGGTGTTGAAGCCGGACAGGGCCTGGGGGCCGGCCACCAGGGCGCCGTCGACGTAGACGCGGCTGTTGCTTCCGTCGTTGGTCCAGACCAGGTGACGGAAGCCGCTGTTCTGGATGTCCACACCCGTGTTGGCCCAGTCGTTGCCGTAGTAGCCCAGGCCGATCGCACCCGACCCGCTCGAGTAGGCGCTGTAGAGCCAGCGCGACTGGTTGCTCGAGCCGTTGCCGATCGAGACCACCGTGTCGCCACTGCTGTACGTGCGCTGGTTGACCCAGGCGGAGAAAGTGTGGTGGCCCGTGCCGGTGTAGGTGTTGGTGAAGGTCAGCAGGTCGTCGCTGCCGTCGAAGTCGATGCCGTTGCCGATCACCGCGCTGACCAGGTCGGCAGTGACCATGCTGGAGTGGGCGGTCGCGTGGGCGCTGCCAGTCGAGTCCTGGATGTCGCCCGACCCGCCTGCGTCCGGGTCCTCCTCCATGTGCCAGACCGCCTCGTAGCCCGCGCCCCAAGTGCCGACCGGGTTGCTCTGGTCAACCGCGCTGTCGCTGCCGTAGTAGACGTAGAAGACGGTGTCGCTGCCCGAGGTGACGGTCGGGACCTTGACCCAGGCCACCAGGTCGCCTGCGCCCTGGTTCCAGCTCTGGATCTCGAAGTCGTACACGTTGCCGCTGCCGTCGGCGAACCAGATGTCCAGACCGTCGGCGCGCGCGGTGCTCAGGTCCGTGTCGGTCACGTCGACCAGCACCGGGAAGTCCGTCAGATCCGCATCGACCAGGCCGGAGTTGACCGTGATGGACTTGAGCGAGCCACCGGCCGAGGGCCGCGTCGCAGCCGCCGGCAGCCGGTCCTGCCACATCGCCAGCGAGGTGTCGAAGGAGGAGCCCGTCGTGCTGATGCGTACGCTCTTCGTCTCCGAGAGCGTGAAGGTGAACATGGCGTCGCCGGTGCCGGCGGCGTGGCACATGTCCCCGCTGATCGCGTCGAAGGCGCTGGTCGGCGTGATGTCGACGGCCATGCCCGCGGTGTCGCCCTGGTAGGTCTGGAGGTTGCCGATCGTGACCGCCTGCGCGGTGGCCGAGTCCTCGTTCGGATCCGAGCCGAACGAATTGGTGTAGACGCGACCCTTGCCGCCTCCACCGCCACCCGCGCCGTCGTCCGTATTGCTCGGGCTACCGCCCACCGTCGCGGCGGTCGCACCCGCGGCACCGTTGCCACCCGGGCCGGAGCCGTTCGCACCCGCCCCGCCGCTGGCCGGCGTGTCGCTGCTCTGGCTGCCGTTCTGACCCGGGCTGCCGTCACCCGACGAGTTCTCGCTGTCGCCGGCCGAACCGCTGCCGCCGTTGACGGTGACCCAGGCGGAACCGTCGATGGAGACCGTGATCGCCTCGAGCAGGATAGCGCCGCCGGAGCCACCGCCACCTCCGCCATTCTCGCGGCCCGTGCCGTCGTTGCCTCCGCCGCCGGGCGCCGCGATGATGCCGGACGCGCCCACCGTCAGCGTGCCCGCGGAGGAGATCTGGACGGCACCGCCGCCCGCGCCGCCCTCGCGCCCGGGGTTGCCGCTGTCGCCCTGGCCACCGAGGCCACCGGCGCAGCCACCGAGC
>JAPPOT010000393.1 GCA_028817855.1 Myxococcales bacterium | reverse complement strand
ATCCTTAGGTGGCCGTCCCCGAGCCCCGCTGTGTTTGCCCGCGCCGAGGCGCGTGGGTGCCCCCCCACCCGACCACCCGTCAATGATGCGGGGCTCGGGCGAGACTTGCTGACGCCCATCGCAGGGCAGAGCGGGTCGGTGGCTACAGCTTCTGGAAGCCGTCGTTGAGCACGACGGCCTGTTCCATCAGCGTCTCGTAGGTCAGGTTGGCGTGGGGCAGGGTCTCGATGCAGGCCACCTCGACCATGGGGAAGAGCTCGAGGCGCGCTTGCAGTGTCTCGAGGCTCGTCGCCACGTGCGAGAAGGGCAGGTCGAAGGGTGGCTGCCCATCGGGCGCGAAGAACGGCAGCTCGCCGCTGCCGTGCAGCGCGTAGAGGTACTTGCGGCACTCGTTCGAGACCGGTTGATCGTTGCCCGCGTGATCGGTGATCGCGAGCGTCGCGCAGTCGGCCTCGCCGGTGCTCGTCAGCGCGTAGAGGCGCCGATCGTAGGAGGGGCTGCTCGGGCACACGCAGCCGTTGTAGGTGTCGCAGTCGGTCTTGCCCTCGGCCGGCGAGAGGTTCTGCCACTTCACGTAGAAGAGGTCCTCGGTGCCCTCGAAGAAGATGGCGCAGGCGCCGTCGACGAAGAAGCCGTCGCCGCTCGGGAAGTGGGCGTGGGCGTAGACGTTGGCCGGCGCCTCCCCGCTGACGCAGTCCCAGTCGGGCACGTCGATGTCGGCGGCCATCGTCGTGGGGCACGCTTCCCCGTCGTCGCTGGCGTCGCAGTTGTCGTCGTAGTGGTCGCCGCAGATCTCCTCACGCGTGCTGGCCAGCCACGGATCGGCGGGGGCACAGTCGCCCATGGTGGCGCCAAAGCCGGGCGTGGCCTCGCCGGGCACGACGCACATCGTCTCCGCTGTCGCGCCGGGCTCGGCATCGCCATCGCCATCGGCGTCGGTGTAGAGCTCCATGTCGACGCACATGGCCATCGGCGCACCGCCACCGGCAGCCCCTTGCGCGTCATCGTCACCGGCGGGCGCGGGCGCGTCGCCCGGCTGGTCATCGTCCCTCGGCGTTGCGCCGTCGCCGGTCGGGCTGTCGCTGACCCCGGGGGTGGTGTCGCCCGGCTGCTGACCCGGCGACGACGTGTCGTCGGCCCCACCGCTCATGCCCGGCGCGGCGCCCGTGCCATCGTCACCTGCCGCCTCCCCATCGGAGCTACAGGCGCTTGCGAGAATCGCGACGCAGAGCGAGGCGGCGCGCAGCGTTGAACCGAACATTGTGACTCCTCCCGGGGCGACCCACACCACCGGGAGGACTACTAGCAGAGGCGCGGGGTCCTTACCAGCGTGCTCACCAGCAGGTGTTGAGCGCGCCGATCAGGCTGAAGGCGCTCTTGTTGAGCACGCCGGATGGATAATAGGCGACGTAGTTGTAGCACATCTCCGAATCGGTCGATTCGCCGAAGCCCACGTTGCTGCCGGTGTCGTTGAAGTAGGAGCAGGTCGTGACCAGGGTCTCGCCGTCCTCGACGACCACACGCTCGGGCAGCTGGTAGCCGACCTGGTAGTCGAAGTCGAAGGGCTTGTCGAAGATGGTCTCGAGCGTGCCATCCAGGCGCTCAACCTCGGTCTTCATGTTTGTGCCGATCAGGTGCATGTGTGGGGTGAAGCCCATCAGTGTCACGGGACCGCCCGAGTCGTTGCGGCAGCGCGTCGTGAAGTGGTTCTCGCCCGGCGGCATGCCGGCGAAGCCGCCGAAGTTCTCGGTGCCGAGGAAGGTCACGCCCGCCACGTGCTCGCGCGAGCCCTCGGGCACGACGCAGATCTGCAGCTTGCTGCCGTCCTCGGCCTCGGCGCCGGTGGTGTTGAACATGTGCCACTGGATCATCACCAGCTCGGACGCGGGCAGCTCGCCCCCCACGTCCTCCGGAAGCTCCTGCCCGCAGCCGCCCACCGCCCAGCCACCGATCAAGGTGGCCTGCGTGCCGAGCGTGGTGCCGGGCACGTTGCGCGCCACGTCTCCCGGCACCTGGCGCGTGTTGTTGCTGGTGAAGATCAGGTAGTGGTGCAGCACCTCGAGGTTGTCGAGGTCGCCGCCGAAGCGCGTCATCAGGTCGGTGCTCTCCCACGGCACGTCGTAGTAGATCTCGTGGTAGGACTCGCCCTGGGGCACCTGGAACTTGGAGGTGTCATCCACGCCGCTCTGGCCGTGGGTGAGGAACTCGTAGCAGGTCTCGTCGTCGCGCGGCACGATCGGGTCGTTGGCGCCCTCCCGGTTGCACGAGTCGTCCGCGTCGCGGTCGGCCGGGCTGCCCGTTGCCACAGGTGGATCGGGTAGCGCGGCGACGCACTCCACGTCGTCCTCGACGCCGGCCGCCGCGCCTGCCTCGAGCCAGGCGTCGAGCACCTCCAGGTCGGACTCGGACATGGTGGCGCCCTGCGGCATCTCGCCATTGTTGATGCGGATCTGGGCGACCTCGTAGACCATCTTGTCCGGGTCGTAGAGCGGGGAGGCACGATGCCAGTCCTCGTGGGTGACGAGCTTGATCGCCCCACCGATCGGCTCGTCCCCGTGGCAGCGCAGGCAGTTGTTCACCACCACCTCCGCCACGTCGCACGGCAGCACATCGGGCGCACCCGCGGCGGGGCCGTCGCCATCGCCCGGCGCGTCCGCGCCGCTGCCCGCTTCGCCGTCCGCCTCCTGCGGGCTCGACGACTCGCTGCCACACGCCAGCAGCACTCCAAGAACCAGGGCCAGCAGCCCCACCCGCACGAGGTCACCCATTCGCAGACTCCTCATCCCAGCCGTCAGTAGACAGCGCCAACATCCAAAACCTAGCGCACCCCCACAACGTTCCCCCTGTCCATACGAGCCACCTGCGCGACCAAGCCGGCCACTGCGCACGGCGCGACACAGCCCATGCGGGCGCAGGGTCCGTCCCGTCCGTCATGGACGTGGGCCTTCGCTCGCAGCCACGAAATAAAGGCAACGTCTAGTTGCATTCGAGCGCCGCGCCGGATAGCTGAAGGGGTGGGAGCGCCCTGGAGGTGATCGATGGCGTTGCGAGGTCCTGGTGTCGCGGTGCTCTGCCTGCTCTCGGCGGGCGCGTGCTCGAGCAAGAACGGAGGCGATGCCCCGTCGCTCGTGCCGAACGACGGTCCTGACGCTCCGCAAGCCGCGGGGTCGCTGCCTGACGACAACGCCGACGCACCTGGCTCGAGCGCGACTCCCGGTAGCGGCGACGGGGCCGCGACCGACGGCCCGACGGACGGTGCCAGCGGAAGCGGCGGTGCGACGGACGCGATGGACACCCCGGACGGCGCGCCCGACATGGGGGACCCGGCCTTCGCCGATTGCCTGGAGCCCGCGCGCGAGACTCCGAGCGGCCCGAGGACCCCGTACCCGGGCGGAACGTGGTCGGTGCCCGATGCGACCCATGGCATCACGGTCGAAGCCAACGTGCAGATCGAGATGAGCGACGGCGTCGTGTTGGTCGGCGACGTCGGCTACCCGACCGACCTCGCGACCGGCGCGCGTGCCCCCGGCCCCTTTCCCGTGATCCTCACCCAGAACCCGTACGGCCCCGTATTCGGCGCGCAGTACGGCGAGCTCTTCGTGACCCACGGCTACATCTACGCCAGCGTGGACGTACGCGGCACCTCGCGCTCGGGCGGCGGCGTGCACGACCTGTTCTCACCGCGCGAGGCAGACGACGGCGCCGAGCTGGTGGAGTGGGCCGCGCAGCTCGACGGATCCGATGGCCAAGTGGGCCTGCAGGGCTGCTCGCAGCTCGGGATCAACCAGCTCGAGACGGCCACGCGGCTCGGTCCGGACTCCCCGGTCAAGGCGATGATTCCGGCCTGCGCATCGGGCGACTTCTACCGCGACACGGTCTTCGACAACGGCGTGCCGAGCATCACCGCAAACTTCCTCGTGCCCGACTCGGCGATGGGTGACGACACCGCGTACTACCGGGACTACTGGCAAGAGCGGGACCGCGCCGCGCGCGCGCCAGCCATCGCCCAGGCGGACATCCCGACCCTGCTCTGGTCCGGGTGGCACGAGCCGGGCGCCCTCGGCTCCCTCGACCTCTATACGGTGCTGCAGAACGTCGCCGCCGGTCGTCCGGCGAACGCGCCGATCGAGGCGGGCCAGGAGGTGAGCGGCAAGTACCAGGTCATCCTCGGCGACTGGGGCCACGGCAGCGGTCTCGACCTGGGCATCGAGCTGCAGTGGTTCGACACGTGGATCAAGGGCATCGAGACGGGCCTGGCCACGGACACGCGAACCCCGCTCCACTTCGCGGAGCTGGGGGGCACCGAGCGCTGGATCAACGCGCGCTGCTATCCGCTCGTGGAGAGCTACACGCCGCTGCACCTGTCCGCCGGCGGCCGCCTCTCGTCCAGCGCGGACGACGACGAGGCACACGACGTGCTGGAGTGGGTGCCGCAGGAGCTGCCGGAGAACAGCATCGAGTACGCGAGCGAGCCCTTTGCCGAGGGCGCGATGCTGGCGGGCCCGCTCTCGGCCCGCCTCCAGGTGAGCTCGTCCAACACCAACGCGCAGCTCTTCCTGCAGGTCTTCGACCGCGCGCCCGACGGCACGCTCGCCCAGATCGCCTTTGGCAGCGTGATCGGCACCCTGCGCGAGACCGATCCCGACAAGTCCTGGGCCGACGACCAGGGGCTGCCGACCCGCCCGTTCCTGAAGCTCGAGGGGGAGCAGCCGATGACGCCGGGGGAGCGGACGCAGCTCGATGTGCCCCTCGGCCCCACCGTCTGGTCGATCGAGCCCGGACACGCGATCGTCGTGCGCATCTCGACGCACCCGCCCGGCGACAGCTGCCTCGGTGTGATCGCACCCCCCGTTGGCTGTTACCCCACCGCGCCGATGCGGGAGACCCTGCCCGGTGGGATCTACGACCTGCACCTGGGCGGCGAGGACGGCTCCGTGCTGAGCTTGCCATTGCTCGAGCACCGATCGTGGCCGGCCGTCGAGACCGCGGTCTCGCCAACGGGCGGCGGAAGCTTCCCCCTTCCGATCGATTGGTAACGCGCCACCGGCGGAACGGAACGCGCTACGACCGCTTCGCACCGCGCCGGCGCCGCGGAGTCGCGCAGGCGGCGGCGCCGGCGAGAATCACGTCGAGGATGCGACCGACCTCACGCCGCGAGAGCGTCTCCTCGAAGATGAGCGCGCGCTGCAGGGGCGCAGAGACCAGATCGACCAGCAGACCCGGATCGGTACCCTCGGGAAGCTCGCCGCGCGCGATGCCACGCTTCACCATCTCGATCCGGGCGCGCCGCTGCTGCTCGCGCAGGCGACGCGTGATGGACTCCACCTCCGGCTCCGTGCGCTCGGCCAACACCACCCGGACCAGGCCCTGGGCGCTGGGGCTGAGCTCCAGCACCTCCAACATGGAGGCGCGCAGATCGCCCCGCACGCTGCCGGTGTCGATCGGAGGGCGGTCCTGCAGCTGCCCCTCGAGCGCGGCGGCCACCAGCTGGGCCTTGGTCGGCCAGCGCCGGTAGACGGTCGTCTTGTTCACGTCGGCGCGCGCCGCCACCTCATCCACACGCAGGGCGGCATATCCGACCCGGCCCAGCTCCACTAGGGTCGCGCCCATCACGCGCTCGACCACACGGGCCGCGCGCCCGCGTGTGCGGACGTTCTCGGTCCGCCGTGTCGCGCCGCCGGAGTCGGTGGGCATCGTTTCGCATTACCGCACAACCCGCCGCGAGCCCAGCGGGCCGTCGAGAAATGTCGTCGCAGCCGCGCCCCCGCTCAGTCGATCGGCGCGCAGCTCGTCGGGCGACAGGCCTCGGGCATGCAGATGTTGATCACGCCTCCGCCCAGCTCCGGGGTGCAACAGCTCACGCCCTCGCCACACTCGTCGCTGCTCTCGCAGCCGAGCCCGATGCAGATGCCCTCGTCACCGTCGCCGCTCAGCCCCGCGGTGCAGCGCAGGCCGTCGGCGCACTCCATGCCATCGGCCGTGCAGGGCGCCCCGACGCCACTCTCGGCCGGCTCGATCCCGGCACATGCGGTGGGCGCGAAGTCGCCTCCCGACTCGCCCAGGGTGCATCCCCCGATGGCGTGCTCGCCGCGTGTGAAGCCCATCATGAAGCACATTTCATCGAGGGAGCTCTCGCCGAAGCCGACCTCCCCGTCGTGGGGATTGAAGTAGCTGCAGCGCAGGCGGGTGAGGTCGCCCGGCTGCAGCGTCAGCTCGAAGGGGTCGACGTACTGCGCGTCGAAGTCGTAGGGATCGCGCTCATAGACCATCGCCATCGAGTCCTCCGAATCGCCCACCTCGAAGGTCAGCGCGGTGCCGAGCTGAACCCGTCGATCACGAGGTCCTCGGGAACGCTTGCCGCGTAGCAGAGGTAGGTTTCCTCGCCGGGCTCGACCGTGAACTCCTCGGTGCGCAACGTCGCCTCGTCCTCCGCGACGTGCACGCCGGACCCGACTTGTACGGCCCCGCTCACCTCCGTGGTCTCGCGAGGCGAGTCCGCATCGTCGGAGCCGCGGTGATCGCCGCAAGCGATGAGGGCGATCGGCAGCAGAGCCGCGATTGGCGCGGCCCCACGCAGAGCACGTGTGGGGATCATCGGGGTCTTCGGCATGGGCGCTCCAGGTGAGCGCGGAAGCTCACCCCGGCCACCTGAGTACCGCAACTACAAGCTGCCCTTATTCGTTGGCCAACGCGGCCAATCGCCAGCGCGTCGCTCAGCTCTTCGCCGCCTCGGCCTGACTGGCCGCAAAGCGCTCCGGCCAGGGCGACTGCTCGAGCTCGTCGAGGCGCCCCTTGAGCGAGGCGATCCGCATGGCCATCTCCGAGGCCTCGGTGTCGTCGGTGCCGAAGGAGCGCAGCACCATGAGGAAAGTGCCCAGCGCCTCGGCCTCGTCACTCGGAAAGTCGCCGGTGCAGCGCTCGTCGCGAAAGTCCGCAAGGCAGGCGAACAGCCAGGGCGCTCGGGTCTCCTGGTAGGCCTCCGGCAGAAACCGGCGCCAGAGCCCATCGAGCCCGGAGCCGTTCTCCGCCGCCGAGCGCAACGCCGCGCGCAACGCGATCGCCTGACGACTGGCGGCGGACATGCCCTGACCGTAGAGCGGGTTGTAGTGGCAGATCGAGTCGCCGATCGGCAGCAGGCCCTCCGGAAAGGCCTCCAGCTGCTCGAAGCGGCGCCGCACGCCGCGGGGGAAGCGGAAGTGCGCCAGCTCGCTGACCGGCTCGGCGCTGGCGACCAGACGCATGAAGTGCTCGTTGCCGGTGCTGTTGACGAAAGCACGCCACCCCTCGATGTCGCGCGGTGGATAGTCGCCGTAGCGGCCGCCCACCGAGGCCAGCCAGGTGCCGTCCTCCATCCGCACCAGGGCGCCGCCGCGGGGCGGCTGCGTCTCCGTCTTCTCCGCGGAGACGAAGAAGCCCACGTCCGCGAAGGCGGCCGGATCCTTAGGGCGCATGAACGTGGTCGTGTAGGCGAAGTCGCAGTTGACCACGTCCTCGGCAGGACGCGCGAAGCCCAGCTCCTCACACCATTGCAGCGTCTTGCCGCCCTTGCCCAGCGCATCGATCACCAGATCGGCCGCCAGCTCGTCACCGCCCTCGAAGGTGACACCGGTCACCCGGCCCTCACTCGAGGTTATGCCGGAGACCTTGCTGCCGTAGCGCGTGTGCACGTTGTCGATCGCCTCCACGTGCTTGCGCACGGTGTGCTCGAGCAGCGCGCGCGTCTGGACGTAGGTCTCGCGCTCGCCGGTGTCGGGGGGCGGCTCGGGGGTGTAGCGCCCCATCGCGTAGGACTTGCCCTGCGGCAGGTAGAAGTAGAACTGCGTCGGTGCAGGCAGCAGCGAGCCGGCCGCGCGCAGGTCTTCCTTCACGCCCGGCAGCAGCTCGCTCATGATCTCCAGGCCACCCGGAATCAACGCGTGGAAGTGCGCCCCCTGGGGAACGCCCCGACGAATGCCGGGCTCGGCCGGCACCTCGTCCTTCTCGATCAAGGTGACGCGCTCGAAGAGCTCCGACAGCACGCGCGCGCTCACCAGCCCCGCCATGCCGCTTCCCAGCACGGCCGCATGTTTGAATGGCGTATCGGTCATCGCTTGCTACTGTGGAGGCCAGCGACGACCGGCGCCAGGAATTCGTCGGCCCTGGCCGCAACGGCGACTCCCTCGTCGGGCTAACGCCCGGTCAGGGCGCAGCGCGCTCTGGATCCGCATCCGCGAGCAGCGCCTCGCGGTCCTCCTCGAGCACGAAGCCGGCGTCGATCACGGCGCCCGCCGCCTCGTCGTACGCGGCCAGGTAGTCCTCCCGGCTCGCATAGAGCTCCGCCAGGCGCTCGGGCCCGAGCGGCAGCGTCGAGCCGAACAGGCTGCACGCGATCGAGCCACCCGGCGGCGCGCCCGAGAGCACGTCGACCGGCGCATCGACGTGGGGCGTGCGGATGCCGCCCAGGGCGATGCCGTCCGCGTCGCGTGACAGGGCGGGCGGCATGCCGTCGACCTCGAGCGGCGTGCCCGCGGGCGGCGCCTCGCCCAGCGCGACCCAGCGATCGAGGTGGCGCAGCGCGGCCTTGGCGACGAAGTGGAGAGGGCCAGCGTTGATCGGCTCGGGACAGCCCTGGGCTTCCGCCATCGCACCCAGCAAGAAGGCATCCGCGTGGGCCGTGCCGGCCACTTCCCAGGTGCGCAGCCGATCGCTGTCCGGCTGACGCGCAGGAAAGTAGTTGAGCGTGAAGAGCATGTCGGTCTCGGTCTGCAGGATCAGGACCGGGGCCTCGAGATCGGTGCGGATCCGGGTGGCGGGCGCGGTGATCCCACTGACCAGGTTGATCCCGCTGTCGACCTCGCCGAGCGGTGCGCGCCCCCCACCGCGACTGTGGATCAGGAAGCCGTCGTACGCGCGCTCGAGCGGCTGCACGCCGTTGGCATAGGTGGTCAGCATGTAGGCCGACTGGGACTCCCCCACCGCCAGGATGCGCTCGGCCTCCAGCCCGCCGAGCAACGCCTCGGCACCCTCGCCGCGCAGCGCGCGGGCAACCTGGGTGTAGATGTCGTAGGCGAAGGCATCGCCGGGATGGGCGAGCTCGCCGTAGCGCTCCGGGTCGCGCGCCTTGAGCCCCATGCCCGCACCCGCCGCCTCGCTCGCGGGCGTGGAAACCAACACCGGCCCGCCCTCGACACCGATGTGCTGCGCCGACACCCCCACCCAGACCACACCGCTGCGCAGCAGCTCCTCCTTCAGGAACGCGTAGTCGGGGTTGGCATCGACGCCTCCACTGACGTTGAGCCACTCGACCACGACCGTGCCGCCGAACTCCGCAGCGGGCGGGCGCCTGACCACGACGCGCGTGCGGTAGTCGGCGCGGTCTGCAGCCGTCAGCTCGAAGAACCCATCCGCCGGCAGCATGCCTTCCGCCTCGTAGGACACCGCTTCAGCCGCGATGGACAGCTCCTGCTCGACCCAGCCATCCGGCAGCTCGGGCGCCATCGCCTCGCCCAGGAAGATGCCGCCCCCGCCCTCGAGCTCGCGCACGACCACGCCCGGCGGGGCATCCGAGGCCATGGCGCCGGCATCGAGCCCGGCGTCCACGCCCCCATCACCACCGACGGGGCGCCGATCGTCGGCCTCACCGTCGTCGCCACAGGCGGACAGCGCCCACAGCATGCAGACACACGCGAGGGCGGCGTGTCGCAACGGCCCGGAACCCACTCCGAACATCGACATGCCGCCTACCCTACCAGAGCGGCGGCGTCACGGGTCAGGCGGGTGGGCGCTCGAGCACGGTGATGGTGTCGCCCACGCGAACGATCCCGGGCTCCACCACCTGGAAGTAGATGCCGCGAATGCGCATGGCCCTGAAGTCCGGGTGCAGGTTGAGCTGCATCGCATCCAGACCAAAGCGCTGAACCCACTTCTTGCAACCGTTGTGGGGCTGCTCGGTCACGCGCAGCAGCGCCTTGCCCAACCGCACCCGGGTCCCGGCCGGCAGGTTTTGGGTCGAGAGATCCAGGTCCACGTAGAGGTTGTCCCCGTGCAGCTCCAGCGGCTGACCGTTCGCGATCAGGCGCGCGAGGTCGGCGCGGGTCGTGGCGAGCTGGTAGCGCGGGCCGTAGCGGTCGTCACCGGCCCAGCGATCCCCCGGCAGGCCGCCCTCCACCGTCAACTCCACGTCCGTGGGCAGCACGCGCTCGCCCGCCGGACCCCGGGCGACCAACAGCTCCAACCGGCCCTCGTCCCTGGGCGGCGCCGGCAACGCCGCGATCCCATCGACCAGCGCGCCCCGATCCAGATGCTTGCTGCGGTCCCCGCGCAGCCCCTCGAAGCTCAGCGATTCGGTATCGAACGTCCCCGGCTCGGTCTGCAGCAACTCGTCCTTGGTCGGCTCCGTCACCACGCCTCCTTCCGCTCCTCGCCCCCGAGACCTAGCAGATTCGCGGTTCGCCGCCAGTATCGCCGGAACGCACCACCCACGCGGGTGCCGAGGCCGCTCCTACCGGCGGACGATGTGGATCAGGCTACCCGCTCCACTCGGCGGGGTCATCCCTCCCGCAACATGACGCACGCACCCTTCCTCATCCGTGCCTGCCAGCTCACCCCGCAAGGAGAGCTCCGTATCCGCCAGCGTCTGCGACAGTGGGAACGTGCTGTGCCAGACAACCGCGCTCGTGTGCCGGTTCAGGAAACGCAAGTCGTACTTCGGAACGATCTCCTTCAGATCCGTTTTGCCATCGCCATCCGTGTCGAAGGCGATGGTCGTGATGTAGTCGCTCGACGTCTTGGGCCGCGTCTTGCCACGCTTGTCCTCGTAGAAATTGTCGAGGATCCAGTTCGCGCTCATCAGCTGCTTCTGTGGAGCATGCAGATAGCGCACGGAGTACCGCAGACCCGCGTGGAAGAAGCCGCTCCGGCCAAAATGACCCAGCTCCTCCTCGTCACCCGGCACGGCCCAGGTGGAGCGGGCGTACGCCACGCATCCCCCCAAGGACGAGCGCACACAACAAAGCACATGCATCTCGCATGGCGGCACCATACAACGGCCGACATCGTGATGCACGATGGGACCACGCTGGTTGAGCGCACTTGCATCGCCTCGTGGCACCCGGCCAGGCAACACCACCCACTGCTCGATGACCCGAACGTACGGTCCGGCCGATCGTCGGCCCCGTTGCGCCTTTGCACTTACTCGGCGCACGAGACGTGGCACAG
The DNA here is from genome assembly GCA_028817855.1 of Myxococcales bacterium. Classification (GTDB taxonomy): domain Bacteria; phylum Myxococcota_A; class Polyangia; order Polyangiales; family JAFGIB01; genus JAOUOP01. Next base: position 77 of record JAPPOT010000393.1, on the reverse strand, counting down.
TGCTTCGGAGAGAGCCGATGACCGACACGCCAGCCACCCAGCCGGAATCCCTCCCGGACAACCCTCCGGAGCGCTAT
>JAPPOT010000180.1:1517-11276 GCA_028817855.1 Myxococcales bacterium | reverse complement strand
CTCCTCCTCCGCCCCTCTCGCGGTGCAAGGGCGCGAGCCCGTGAACGCATCTCCTCCGACTCCGCCCTTGGCAGCTTCAACGCGTGCGCTCAGGTGAGGCGGCGGAGGAACTCGATCGAAGCGTGGGGTCAGGTGAGGCCGCGGAGGAACTCGATGGCGGTCACGACGCCGAAGCCGGTGCCGCCTTTGGGGTGGATGCCATGGATGCGCTCGAGGTAGGAGGGGCCGGCGATATCGAGGTGGGCCCACTTGCAGTCGCCCACGAACTCCCGGAGGAAGAGCGCAGCGGTGATGGTGCCGCCGTAGCGCGCACCGGTATGCTTGAGGTCCGCGATCGAGCTCTTGAGCTGGTCCTTGAGATCGTCGTCGAGCGGGAGGTTCCAGAAGTCCTCGCCGGAGCGCTCGGCGGCGGCCTGGTAGTCGGCGAGCAGCTCTTCGTCGTTGGCAAACATGGCAGCGCGATACGCACCCAGGGCGACGAGGCAAGCCCCGGTGAGGGTCGCGTGATCGATCACGTAGTCCGGCTTGAGCTCGGTAGCGAAGGCGAGCGCATCGGCCAGCACCAGGCGCCCCTCGGCGTCGGTATTGATGATCTCGACCGTCTTGCCGTTGCGGGACGGGAAGACGTCGCCGGGGCGGTAGGCGTTGGAGCCGTTCATGTTGTCGGTGGAGCCGACCAGCGCGTGCACCTCGATCGGTAGACGCAGGCGCGCGGCGGCCAGCACCGTGCCGATGGTCGTCGCCGAGCCGGCCATGTCGATCTTCATGTCGAGCATGGCGGCGGCAGGCTTGAGGCACAGACCGCCGGAGTCGAAGGTCAGGCCCTTGCCCACGAAGACCACCCGCGGCGGCTTCTTCACCCCCTTCGGCTTGTAGGTCATGTGGATGAAGCGCGGCTCCTCGTGGCTGCCCTGGTTGACGGCAAGCAGCAGCGGCATGCCGAGCTTCTTGATCGCCCGCTTGTCGTAGATCTTGCAGCCGATGCCGGCTTCCTTGGCCTCCGCCTGGGCGATGTCGGCGAGGTTGGTCGCCGTGAGGTCGTTGGCCGGCGTGTTCACGAGATCGCGCGCGAGGTTGACGCTGTCGGCCAGCGCCAGCCCCGAGGCGATGGCGCGGCGCTGCGCGGCGGTGGGGCGGCCTCCAACCAGGATCGCCACGCGGCCGAGCTGCTTCTTGGGCTTGCGCGCGCCGGTGAAGTAGCGCGTGTACTTGTAGGCCCCGGTCGTGACGCCCTCGCCGAGCACGGCGAGCGTGTCCTCACTGCCATCGAGCGCGTGAAGACCCAGAGACCCCTTCTCGGCCGCTGCGCGCGCCGCCTTGACCGCGTAGAGCCGCAAGGTGGCCGCGCTCGGGGAGCCGTCCCCGAGGCCGACGAGCATGAGCTTCTTGGCCTTCAACCGGCCGCTGCCCGGCAGCCGCAAGGTCTGCCCGGCCTTGCCCTTGAACTCCTCGTCCTTCATCGCCGTCACCAGCGCACCACCCACCGCACGATCGAGCTTGCGCACCAGCGGATCCTGGGCAGGCCGCTTGCTGGACACGCCGACCACCAAGAGGTCCACGTTGGCGTTCACGGGCGAGTCTTTGGAGAGGGTGATCTTCATGGGCCTCCTCAGGGCGATAAACGAGGCGAAAAGGCTGCCAGCCCGGGAGCGCAGGCACAAGTAGGAACCGGCGGCCGCCGGCGGCGCGCGGCGATCCCGCCGCGATCGCGCGCGCAAGTCACCGAAAGCGCGTGGCGCCACGCCGGCACGCGCTGTGCTCTGCATGCGGGCACCGCAATGACGCGGTCCACAGGAGAATCCACATGTCCACCCCCACCCCGAATCGCCGCCCTCGCCGGGCAGGCCTGCTGGCTGCCCTGGCCGCCGCCCTCTTCTGCGCGCTTCCCGCACAGGCCGACGGGCCGCGCCCCGCTACGCGGAGCGCGACGACCGCCCAGGCGAGCGCAAGCAAGGCCGGCGTCGTGAATCTCAATCAGGCCACCGAGACGGAGCTGACGCGCCTGCCCGGCATCGGTCCAAGCCGTGCCCAGGCGATCATCGCCCTGCGCGATCGCATGAAGCGCTTCAAGCGGATCGAGGACATCATGCGGGTGAAGGGCATCGGCCGCCGGACCTTCCGCAAGCTGCGGCCGATGCTGGCGCTGGAGGGCCCCACCACGCTGCTCTCACCCGTCAAGGCGAGCAAGAAGTAGCCGCCGGCGCTGCTCCGCCCCGGGCTTGCCTCAGTCGGGCTCGAGGGCGGTCAGCAGCGGCGTGATCACCTCGCGCTTGAGCTTGAGCGCGACGCGGTTCGCGATCACGACCGACGAGATGTCGCAGATGAGCTCCTGCTCCACGAGCCCGTTCTGGCGCAGGGTCTCCCCGCTCTCGACCAGGTCCACGATCACGTGTGCGAGGCCGGTGATCGGCGCCAGCTCGACCGAGCTCTGCACGTAGACCACGTCCACCTGCTGTCCCTGGCCCAGGAAGTAGCGCCGGGCAATGTTCTGAAACTTCGTCGCCACCCGCAGGGTCACACCCTCGGGCCGCGGCCCCGGCTTGCCCGCCACGGCCATCCGGCAAACACCGATGCCGAGATCGAGCGGCGCGTAGAGGTCGTACTCCCGCTCCATGATGATGTCGCGGCCCACGACGCCGATGTCGGCGGCACCGTACTCCACATACGTGGGCACATCGTCGGGCTTGAGCAACAGGAAGCGGATGCCGCTCTTGGGGTCATCGCGCACCAGCGTGCGGTCATCCGCCAGCAGCGTGCGCGCGTCCACACCGGCCCCGGCGAGGCGCTTGGCGAGGGACTTGAGCACGCGCCCTTTGGGGACGGCCATCACCAGTCGCGGCTCCATCGCACTCGCGGTCTTGTTCTTCCTGCTAGAACCCATCTCAGAGCCTCCCGCGGATGGATCTTGGTGCGCGACGGCGCCGAGCGGGGCGTCGGCGAACCGAGGCAATGCACGGGCATTGTTGAGCGTGAGGTGATGGCGCGGGCGGGGCTGTCCCGCCCGAAAGGCGCCACGAGGAGGTTGTGAGATGGGTGCTAACCATCACCCTTTACCCGCTCGATCGTAGCACCGAGGCCCGCGAGCTTGGTCTCGATGTGCTCGTAGCCGCGGTCGATGTGGTAGACGCGCAGCACGTTCGTCTCACCGGTGGCGACCAGCCCGGCGACAACCAGAGACGCGCTGGCGCGCAGGTCCGTGGCCATCACGTTGGCGCCCTGGAGCTCGCTCGGACCGGTGACGGTGGCCGAGCGACCGTCCACGTCGATGCTCGCGCCCATGCGCACCAGCTCGCTGACGTGCATGAAGCGGTTCTCGAAGATCATCTCGGTGATCACGCTGCGCCCCTCGGCCAGGCACATCAGCGTCATGAACTGCGCCTGCATGTCGGTCGGGAAGCCGGGATAGGGCGCAGTGGTCACGTCGGTGGGAACGAATGGCGGTTTGCCCGCCACCCGTACGCCCGAGCCCTCCCGCTCCACGTGCACGCCGGCCTGGCGCAGCTTCTGGCCGACCGCGGTGAGCTGGTCGAGCGTCACGCCGTCCACTAGGGCATCGCCTCCGGTCGCGGCGGCCGCGACCATGAAGGTGCCGGCCTCGATGCGGTCGGCGATGATCGCGTGATCGACCGGGTGGAGCGCGTCCTTGCCCTCGATCACGATGGTGTCGGTGCCGGCGCCCTCCACGCTGGCGCCCATCTTGTTGAGGACGCGCGCGAGCTCCTCGACCTCGGGCTCACGTGCCGCATTGGTCAGGGTGGTGCGCCCCTTGGCGAGCACGGCCGCGCACATCAGGTTCTCCGTGCCGGTGACCGTGACCATGTCGAAGCGAATGTCGGCACCGCGCAGGCGGCCGGAGGGCACGCTGGCATCCACGTAGCCGTGGTCGAGCGAGATCTTGGCGCCCATCGCCTCGAGTCCCTTGAGGTGCTGGTCGATGGGACGGGCGCCGATCGCGCAGCCGCCAGGCAGGGAGACGCGGGCGTGACCGTGGCGCGCGACCAGCGGGCCCAGCACCAGCACCGACGCGCGCATCTGGCGCACCACGTCGTAGGGCGCCTCCGTGTTGGCGGGCCCGTTGCTGCGGACCTTCACGACGGGCGGCGCGACCTCGACCTCGAGCCCCAGGTGCGTCAGCAGCTTGGCGGTCGTGCCGATGTCGCGCAGGTCGGGCACGTTGCGGAAGGTGCTCTCTCCCTGGGGCAAGAGCGCCGAGCACAGGATCGGCAGGGCGGCGTTCTTCGAGCCGCTCACCTTCACGGTGCCCTTGAGGGCCTCGCCTCCTACGATGCGGATGCTGTCCACGGGGGCCTCCTAGCCCACGGATGGGCCGGCTTCAAGGTCTGTTGGAGAGCACAACACCCGAGTGCACGGATTATTCGGGGCCCACGGGCTCAGGCCATCACCATCCCGAGCACGAAGAGCCCGAAGCCGACCACGATCGTGGCGCCCCAGCGCAGCGCCTCGACCTTCACCCAGCGGTCCTCCTCGTCGATGGCGCGCATGGTGAACGCGAAGGCGCCCCCGACCCAGGCGGCGAAGCCGAGCAGGAGCAGGAGCGTCCAGCCCACGTGGGGCCCCGGAATCTCGCGCAGCAACGCCAGGTGCTCCTGCCTCAGCTGATCGCGCGGCTTGTCGGCGTCCATCGGTGGAGGCGGCTGGGACGACATGAGGTCAGCGATTCGTGCATTGGCCGCCTCGAGCCGGTCGCGCTCGGGCACGTAGAACGAGCGCGCCGACATGATCGCGGCGCGGATGGCGCGGTAGGCGGCCAGGGCCAGCTCGGTGTCGCCGTCGCGCTCGGCCGCTTCCGCCATCTCGCCCAGGTGATTGAGCGCGGTCACGTGATAGGGGCTGCCGGGCGCATACCAGCGTGCCGCGCGCCGGTAGTGCACGAGCGCCCCTTCCTTGTCGCCGGCCTCGCGCAAGGCGTCGCCTTCGGCGAGCTCGGATGCCGCCGAGGTGACGACGCGAATCGTGAAGGCGACCAGCAACACCCCCACCACGGCGGCGACCCTCAGCACCCGGCGCGTCAGGACTGGCGACAGCACGCTCACAGAAAATCCCGGCGCTGAAAGATGAGGGATGCCACCACGAGCACCACGAACGAGTAGGCGATGGCGTAGAGCATATTGTTGACGACGTAGGTGAGCGGACCGGCACCCTCGGTGAGGGCGTGCTCGAGGGTGTGGCGCCCCGGCACGAAGAGGTTGAAGTTGGGCCACACCCCCACCAGCTGGCGCAGCACCGCTTTGACCGCCTCCGGGATGCTGTCGCTCTTCATCGTGACCATCGTGTCGGCGCTGCGCCCCACCATCCAGACACCGAAGGCGAAGAGGGCCGTCAGGAAGGGCGTGGAGAAGGCGGAGAAGAAGAGCGCGACGGCGGTCAAGACCAGGACCTCGCCCATGCTCAACACCAGCGCCGCCATGATCGGCGCCAGCACGACATCGGTCGTACGCAGCACCATGGCGGCGACCAGGAGCGCAAATAGGGACCATGGCAGCACGACGGCGGTGCGGTCGCGCGCCTTCCAGACCCACAGCCCGAGCAAGGCGGGCAGGCCGACGGCCGCACCGACCACGTAGAGCGGGTTGGCCTCGGCTTGGACCGAGGTGACCAGCAGCTGGACCGCGCCCATCACGGCGATGAACACGAAGGCGGTGATCACGATCCCGAAGTACTTGCCGAGCAGGAACTCGTAGCGCCGGATCGGCTTGGGCAGGATGACGTAGAGCGTCTTGCGCTCGATCTCCTTGTAGAGCAACGAGGAACCTAGGAAGACCGCCACCAACACCGAGAACATGGAGATCGATGCCAGCCCCACGTCCAGCACGATGCGGCGCTCCTGATCGAGCGAGACCTCGGCCAGCACCAGGGTGAAGACGAGCACCGCGGTCGCGATCCCGAGCACCCCGTAGAGCACGCGGTCGCGCACCGCCTCGCGGAAGGTGTTGTGGGCCACGGCCGCTATCCGAAGCATGGCGCTAGTTTAGTCAGAGGTCGCGGGCGCGTCACCTTCGCGCGTCGGGCGCCGCGAGGTCGTGAAGCGGGTTGGGCCCACCGGGAAGCAGCGGCTCGCCGAGGGCAAAGTGACCCAGGATCTGAAGGAAGCCCAGCCACAGGGCGATCCCGATCAGCCCACCGAAGACGCGCGCGAGCAGATCGCGATGCGCCGTGGCTGAAAAACCGAGCGACAGGCCCCAGGTTGCCGGCAGCCGCGCCAGGCCGTGCCCCAAGTGAAAACACAGCGCGCTGATGCCGACGATGTAGATGCCGAGGTCCAGGGGGCTGCCCAGCGTCCGCCACAGCGCGGCGTAGCTGTCGTAGGCCGCCGCGTGAGCGGGCCGATCGCCGGTGGTTACATGCGCCCACACCTGCCCGAGGTGATACAGCACGAAGAGAAGCGCAAGCAGGCCCGTCACCAGCTGCAGCCGGCCCAGCCCTGCACCGGTGGCACCGTCCGCAGGCGCCCTGCGACGCCGCGCGATCCCGAGCGCTCCGTGCAGGAGAAGCACGACGACCACGACTGCGGTCAGGCCACCACCGCTGCCCGCCTCGGGGTGCGCGATCAACCAGGCACCGGCACCGCCGGTCACCGGCCCCAGGCTCAGCAGATGGTGCACCAGGAAGCCGCCCAGCAGCAGCACGCCCAGCAACGAGTGGATGCGCGCGAGCATCGGGGGCCATGGTACCCCCGCGGCGCCGATCGGCGGAACATCCGGGCTCACAAGTGCGCTCCCGCTCAGCCGTGGCGGCGGAAACCGAGCAGGGAAAGGGGCTCGTCCGAGCGCTCCATCGTCATCGTCGAGCCGATGTCGATCGGATGGATCATGTGTGGCCCATCCAGGTAGGCGCAGCCGGCGCGGATGTGGCTCTGGATCGCCAGCCGCTCTCCGGGCGCGATGAAGCCGCGCAACAGCTGCGCATCGGATGGGGCGTAGCACTCGCGCACGAGGTACTGCAGCCGCTTGGAGGTGATCGGCTGCTGCTTGCCGCCGGCGGAGCGGATCGCCGCGGTGGAGCCGGCTGCCGTCGCGATCCAGACGCCGCTCGACTTGTGGACCTCGCTCACGCCATCGAGCTCGATCGCGTAGCGCGTGGTCGCGGCCGGGGTCTTGTGGCTGAAGAGCACGTCGTTGAGCACCCGCGAGGACACTACCTGATCGTCGATCGCGATGCGCATGCGGGTGAGCCGGGTCTCCTGCAGCTTGCCGGCGAGCGCTTCGGCCAGCACGTCGGCCAAGTCTTCGCGCGTGGCGGCGCAGAAGTAGCCCACGCTGTCCTCGGGGGCCGAGTTGATCGCGAGCACCCCGGCATTGGGGCCGACCATGTGCGAGGCGGCCAGCAGGGTGCCGTCGCCGCCGAGGGTCACCACCAGGTCGAAGACCTCCTTCGAGCTCGGGTCGCTGCGCCGGCGGAAGACCGCCTTGACCCTCAGCGCCTTCAGCGCCGCACGCGTGACCTCGATCGTGGCCTCGTGCTCCCGATGGGCGGCCATCAGGCGCGCCACGGCGGGGTCCTCGGCCTCGAGCAGGGCAGCGACGCGCGCATGACTGCGCTCGCGCACGTAGATCTGGTACGCGGACTTCTTGTAGATGACCAGGACGCGGGGTCGGGCCGGCTGGGGGGAGCGGGCCAAGGCCGCCCTACCCAGGGATCTTCTTGGCGTCTTCCAAGAAGCGCTCGAGTCCGATGTCGGTCAGCGGATGCTTGAGCAGCTGCAGGATAACCTTGTGCGGGATCGTCGCGACGTCCGCGCCCATCTCGGCGCAGCGCACCAGATGCACCGGATGGCGGATGCTGGCCGCCAGCACCTCGGTGTCGAAGTCGTAGTTGCCGTAGATCGTGACCAGCTGGGCGACCAGCTCCAGACCGTCGCCGCCGATGTCGTCGACCCGGCCGAGGAACGGGCTGATGTAGGTCGCGCCGGCCTTCGCGGCGAGCAGCCCCTGGGGCGCGCTGAAGCAGAGCGTGACGTTGGTCTTGATGCCCTCCTGGGAGAGCGCGCGCACGGCCTTGATCCCGTCGGCGATCAGGGGAACCTTGACCACGATGTTCGGGTGCATGGCGGCGAGCTTCTTGCCTTCGGCCACGATGCCCTCGGCGTCGGTCGCGATGACCTCCGCGCTGATCGGACCGTCGACCACGTCGCAGATGTCCTGCAGCACCTCCTCGAACTTGCGGCCGGTCTTGGCCACCAGGCTCGGATTGGTGGTAACACCGTCGATCACGCCCATCTCTGCCGCTTCCCGGATTTCCCCGATGTCCGCGGAATCGATGAAGATCTTCATGGGCTCCTCGCGCTTTCCGGCGTGCCCCGCTGGCACGCCCTGAGGACATCTACGGCGAGCCCCGCGCGGCGGTCAAGCCAAACGGCCCAGCCGCCCCTGGGGGCGCGCCGCGCAGGTGATTTTTTGCCCCAGGACGGTTCCGGATTGCGCGGCGCAGCGATCTGCACTTGAATTTTTGTGGGCGCACCGCGTCCAAACCACGATGCCCCGTCTTTTCCCGGCATTCGGCGCGCTCTTGGCGCTTGTGCTCCTCGCACCCACCCCTGCGGACGCGCAGCCGCCCGCGAAGTACGACGCCAAGACCGACCGCCTGCGCGGGCTCAGCCGCGCGGATCTGAAGCTGCTCGAGCCCTACATGGCGACCGGCCCGGTGACGCTGGTCGAGTTCGCCGACACGGAAGGCGATGAGCTGCCCGCGATCACCGTGGCCACCGTCGTGCACGCGCGGCCCGCCGACCTGATGAAGCTGATGCGCAATCCAGCCGGCTATCCGCGCTTCATGCGCACGCTCGACAAGGTCGAGCTGGTGGAACGCCGCGCCGACACCGTGCTCTACGACTGGCACTGGCGCATGGCCCTACTCGAGCTGTCGGGGCGCAACGCCATGCGCATCTACGAGCCGCCGCCCTCACGCGCGGACCGCGGCTACCGCGTCACGATCGACAGCCAGCACGGGGATCTGGGCAGCGGCCGGATGTCGATGCGCGTGCTGCCCCACGGCGCGGGCCACAGCATGCTCGTGCTCTCCATGCGCCTCGACCTGCGCAAGGCCAACTACGTGGCGCGCAAGATCGCGCGCGCTGCGCGTAGCATCAACCGCTCTGCCAACATGTCCATGGCCTACGCGATGGTGCTGAGCCTGCGGCGCGAGGCCGAGCGGCGCGCGGGCTACCGGCCGCCGAACGCGGGGAGCAAGCGCGTGCGACTGCACAAGCCGGCAATCGACGAGAAGGCCGTGCTGCCGCTGCTGCGCCGGGGCGACCTGGTGCTGCACCACATGCGCGGAGACGAGCTCGACCAGATCGCGATCTTCGGGCTGATCCATCGCAAGCCGGAGCTGATCCGCGAGGTCATGCTCGATGCCAACGCCTTCGGCTCAGCCCTGATGCCGGGCAGCGACGCGACCGTGGTGTCCTCGGAGAACGGAGTGACCACGTTCGACTGGGACATCGACCTGCCGCTGGTCGGGGTGTCCGGCACCATGCGCCTGCGGGACGAGAACCCGGTGGTCGCGATCGAGGCGACCGACGGCGCCCTGCGCGGAGGACGCTGGCACTTCGAGACGAAGCAGGTCGGCAAGCGCGCGACGATGATGTCGGGCTGGGCCCGCTTCGACCTGCGCAAGTCCAGCTGGCTGCTGCGCAGCCTGCTGAACGCCGACCCCTACCTGGGTCACGGCATGACCGCCGCGAGCGAGGTCATGCTGCTGCGCGCGCTGCGCTCGCGCTCGAGGAAGAAGGCGCAGGCA
>JAPPOT010000180.1:0-1507 GCA_028817855.1 Myxococcales bacterium | reverse complement strand
AAGCCCTCGCGCGTAGCTCTTTAGTCGTCGGGTCTGCGACCCGACCCGGGGAAGGGTCACGCGACCCTTCCCCCCGTCCGGCAGAGCCCGCCGGGGCCCCCCTTCCCGCGGGGTCGTCGTCGCTTCGCTCCTCCTCCGGGTGGTGCGCTTTCTGTTGGGTGCGGCTTGTCACTGCGTCGGGCCGGGGGCCCGACCTACTTCGTTGAGGAATCAACTCCTGTCACCGACGGCCTCAAGTGGGCCGTCGCCTGAACAGGGGCACGCGATGTGCCGCAACGCCGACCGCGGCAGTCGTCGTCGCTTCTACTGGCCGGCGTCTTCGTTGCCGGCGTCGTCGTCTCCGGCGTCGGAGTCGATGGGGTCGTCGGAGCCGTTGCCGGCGTCCTCGGGTGCGGCGGCGTCTTCCTCGGGGGGCGCGGCGGCGTCCTCCATCGAGGCGTCCATGGCGCCGCCGCCGTCCGGGCGGTCGACAGGGATCTTGTCGCGGTCGAAGTCGGCCACCAGCTCGCAGCCTGAGAGGCCGGCGACGAGCAGCAGGGCGAGGAGCGGGGGGATGCGCGGCATGGCGAGTCTCAGAACGTAATCCGCGTGATGACGCCGGCGGCATCGGGTCCGACCAGGGGCGCAACCTCCAGGCGGGCCTGGTCGGCCGCCTCCGGATCCTCGCCCTCGGGCGCGCGCTCACCGCTCTCGTCCACCGTCAGGTAGAGCACCGCGCCGGTGATGATCGCCATCGCGCCGATGCCGAAGGACACGTCGGCGAAGAGCGCCAGGCGCTCGCCACGGTCGGCCGAGGCCTCGGTCGGATTGGCGTCGAAATCGCTGCGCTCCGCCAGCGCCATGAAGCCGAGCACGGTGCCACCCACCAGCCCGGCGGCGCCGACCACGCTGGTCACCCACAGGGCGGTGGTCGGAGGCTCGGCGGGCTCGACCGGCCCGTCGGTATCCTCGGTAGCAGCCGGCGGGGGGGGCGGCGGGGGCGCCGCAGCCTCGAGTTGCGCCGCGATCTCTTCACGCGCGCCGACGCGAATGCTGAGCTCCTCGCTCAGCGGCTCGTGGCCCTCAAGCCGGAGCTCGAGCGTGTGGTCCCCGCGCGTGAGCGCCAGCTCAGCGGGCGTCACCTGGCCCGTATCCTGACCGTTGATGATGACCTTGGCGCCGGCTGGCGTGCTCGCCACCGCAAGCGTCCCGGTCATGGCGGCGATCTCCGCCAGCTTGGCCTCGACGGAGGCCCGATCGGAGGCGTCCGGGCGCTCCTGGAGGTACAGGCCAAAGGCCTCGTGGGCCTCTTCGAAGCGCGCCAGCCGCATCAGACACTCGCCGATGGAAATGCGCACGATCGGGTTGCGTACGTTCGCGTGGGCGCGCGTGAAGGCGTCGAGTGCCTCCGCGTAGCGCCCCTCGGCGAAGTGGGCCTGCCCGTCCGCGTAGGAGTCGCGCGCCCGCTTGCGCTCCGCTTCGGTCGGCTCCGCGGAGGCAGCGGTAGGGGTGGGGCTCGCTGCTGGGG
>JAPPOT010000074.1 GCA_028817855.1 Myxococcales bacterium | reverse complement strand
CTGCCGCGCGAGGGACACGCTTCGCGCGCGGGCGGGTTGCCGCCTCGGTTGCGGACTCGGCCTCGGTCTCGGTCTCGGTCTCGGGCTCGGTCTCGGTCTCGGTCTCGGCGTTGCGCGCCCTCCGCTGTACAATCGTCGCGGGCCCTCGGTGCGCGTTCTCTACGTCAATCACTCGCGGAGCATCAGTGGGTCGGACATCAGTCTGGCGACGCTGCTGCGGCACCTGTCGCCGGCGGTCGAGGCGCATCTGTTGGCGCACTTTCGCTTGCCGCTGTCGGGGCTGTTCGAGCTGGATCCGGCGCGCGTCTATCGCGACCGCGCGATGCCGCAGGCGATGACCACCCTGGCGGGTGGCCGGCTGCCGCCCCATCAGATCGTCGCGCATGGCATCAAGTCGGCGATCGCGCCCGGCACGATCGCGCGCCTGCGGCGGCGCTGGGACATCGAGCTCGTGCACGCCAACGAGAGCACCCAGGCCGCCTACGCGCTGTCCGCCAGCCTGCTTGGGCTGCCGGTGGTGGTGCACGTGCGCGGGCGGGTCGATCCCGTACGCGCCGCGGCCCGCCTACTCGACCAGCTGGCCGCGCGCCCGCGTGTCGCCTTCGTCGCGATCGATGCCGAGGTGCAGGCCTCCCTGTCGCCGCTCTGCCGGTCGCGTTGCCGCGTGATCCACAACCCGGTGCACTTCGATCGCGCGGGCACACCGGAGGACCGGGCTCGGCTGCGAGCCCGGTGGGGCATCCCCGCAGACGCCTGCGTGGTGGGCCAGGTCGCCACCCTGCATGCCTACAAGGGCGTCTGGCGGGTGCTCGATCTGGCGCAGGAGCTCTGCGCCGACCACCCCGAGCTGCACTTCGTGCTGGTGGGCGCAGATCCGCCGGAGGGCGGCCAGGCCGAAGCGCTGCGCGCGGCGGCGCGCGAGCGCGGGCTGGAGGGCCGCTTCCACCTGGTCGGCCATCACGAGGATCTGCCCGCGGTCTACGCCGCCCTCGACATCGCCCTCTGCCTCTTCGGCGAGCAGCTGGGGGGGATCGGCCGCACCGCCTTCGAGGCCGCCATGCTCGGCCTGCCCGTGGTCGCGACCCTGCCCGGCGCGCGTGGCTCCGATACCGTCCGCGACGGCGAAGCCGGTCGGGTCCTCGAGCCGGACGACACCGCCGGCGTGGCCCGGGCGGTGCGCGAGCTCGTCACCTCCCCCGCGGCCCGCGCCGAGCTGGGTCAGCGCGCACGCGCTGCCGTTGGCGCCCGCCACGCCGCCGCCGTGGTCGCCGCCCAGGTGGAGGCGCTCTACCGCGAGCTGCTCGGCGTCGCGCCCTGATAGGATCCGGCCGATGGCGCGCGCCACGATCCTCGTCGTCTCCTTCTCGGACCTGGCCAGCGATCCGCGCGTCAGCAAGCAAATCCGCTTCCTCGCCGAGGACCACGAGCTGGTCTGCGCCGGCACCGGGGCGCCCGCGCAACAGGTCGCGCGCTTCATTCAGCTCCAGCCCCTCTCACAGCACTGGAACCGCTACAGCAAGTACGGCCTCGCGGGGTTGCTGGCAGCGCGCCAGCACCGCGCCTTCTACCTGGCGGATCCCGCGGTGCGCGGCGCCCGGGCTGCGCTCTCGAGTGTGCACGCCGATCTGATCCTGGCCAACGACCTGGACACGTTGCCGCTCGCGGTGGAGCACCCGGGTGGCGCACCGGTGCTCTACGACGCTCACGAGTACGCGCCGGGCCAGGGCCCCGATCGCTTCTTCCGGACCTTGGTGCGCCCCTTCAAGGCCGCACTGCTGCGCCGCCACCTGCCGCGCGTCGCCGCGATGATGACCGTCTCGCCGGGGCTCGCCGAGCGCTACGCCGAGGAGTTCGGCGTCGACAGCGAGCTGGTGCTGAACCTGCCCGCCCACGCGCCCGAGCTCGAGCCCGCACCCGTGAGCTGGCCGATCCGGCTCGTGCACCACGGCGGCGCGCTGCCCAACCGCAAGCTCGAGACGATGGTCGACGTGGTGCGCGAGCTGGGTGAGCGCTTCGAGCTGCACTTCCTGCTCACGCCCGCCGATCCTGCCTACCGCGACTGGCTGCGGCGCTACGCCGCGCAGGACGGCAACGTGTTCTTCCACGAGCCCGTGCCGATGGCGGAGCTGCCGGCTGCGCTCAACGCCTACGACATGGAGATCTTCCTGCTCGAGCCCACGACCTTCAACCACGAGCGCTGCCTGCCCAACAAGTTCTTCGAGGCGGTGCAGG
>JAPPOT010000124.1 GCA_028817855.1 Myxococcales bacterium | reverse complement strand
TCGCCGTCGCCGGTGTCTCCGTCGCCGTCGCCGGTGCCGTCTTCGTCGCTCCCGGCATCGATGTCAGCGCCCCCGGCGTCGTCGTCGGGATCGCCGACCGTCGTGTCGGTGTCGCAGGCGGTGGCGGAAAGAAGAAGAGAAAGAAGTACAACGAGGCTCGAGAGACCAAGCGGCTGCTTCATGGACTGGGACCTCCCCCCAACTTGAACCACGGAACCGGAACCCAAGTCTAAAACCTACACACCATCTTGGGGAGAAGGAAATGACGCACCGCTGTGTGGAATGGGCGCACATTGGCTCCATAGCGCCGCGGGTCTGCCGTGGCGCCCACGGAGTGACATGCCCGCGCTAGCATGGAGCGCCCATGTCCGAGCAACCGATCACCCTGGAGGAGCTCGAGCAGCTGGAGCTCTTTGCAAGCGCGGACGTCCGCGCCCTCGAGCCCGTCGTGCGCAGCTGCCCCGTCCACACCCTCTCACCCGGCGAGGTGCTGATCGAGCGCGGCACCCATGCGGGCCGGGTGTTTCTCCTGCTCTCGGGAAGTCTCGGTGTGCATCTGGAGGCGCCCGATGGTGAAGCGATCACCACCCTCGAGGCCGGCGCCACGGTGGGCGAGATCTCGATGATCGATCGCGAGCCCGCGTCCGCGTTCGTGGTAGCCGCGACGGCTGCGCGCGTGGTGGCGATGGACGAGGACCTGCTCTGGATCGTCACCGACAGCTCCCACGCCGTCGCCAGCAATCTGTTGCGCACCCTCGCGCGCCGATTGCGCGGCGGCAATCGGATCATCCAGCGCAGCCGCGGGGAGCTGGAGCACTACCGCTTCGTGGCGAGTGTCGATGCGCTCACCGGCCTCTTCAACCGGCACTGGCTCGACAAGATGTTGGGGCGCCAGATGGAGCGCTCACGTGCCGACGAAACGCCGCTATCGCTGCTCGTCATCGACGTCGATCACTTCAAGCCCTTCAATGATCGCCACGGCCACGTGGCCGGCGACCACGCCCTGCGTGCGGTTGCGGACGGTCTGCGCGGTGCGCTGCGCCCCACGGACATGATCGCACGCTACGGTGGCGAGGAGTTCGTCGTGCTTCTTCCGGGCGCTTCGATCGACAATGCCCGCGACGTCGCCGAGCGTTTGCGGGCGGCGGTGGCAGCGACGGCGATCAGCGGCCTGCGCGGCGAGCATCTGCCGGGCGTGACGGCGTCGATCGGTGTGACCGAGCTCGGTGCGCTCTCGGCTGAGGCCGATGCCGAGGCCTTCCTCGACGCGGCGGACAAGGCCGTGTACCGCGCCAAGGGCGCAGGCCGCGACCGCGTCTGCCTTTGAGCACCGTCCGTGCTAGCCCGGCTGTGCCGCGGAGACCGGCTGCCGCGCCGCGAGGCCCAGTGCGAGCAGTCCGGTCACCAGCGCGAAGGCCGCCCACAGGCCGACCCGGTCCGCCAGGACGCCGCAGATCGGCAGCAGCGCCGAGAGCGTGACCGTGCGGGCGAGGCTCTCGAGCGAGATGCTCGTGGCGCGCTGGGCCTTGTCCATGTGCTCGCCGAAGGCGGCGACGAAGATCGGGCGCCGGGCGTTCTGCAGCACCCAGGCGAAGACGGCGGCGATGACGCCGGGCCAGAGGGTGCCCAAGTAGGCGCTCGCGGCGATCACGATGGCTGCGGCCAGGGCCGCCAGGTAGGCGAGCCGCAGGGCTGGAGGGCGGCCCCCGCCCGCGCGCTCCAGTCGCGTGCTCGCGCGCGCGCCCGCAGCGCCGAGCAAGTCGGCGACCAGCTCGACCACGCCGATCGCGAGCGCACCGGCGCCGAGCACCGGCAGACCCACGGCGGCGAGCCCCTGCTTCAGGAACGGCTGCAGGTAGTACTTGCGCACCAGCTTGACCTGACTCTCGAAGAGGATCGACTGGATCAGCAGCCCCGCCACCCGCGGCCGCACGCCGAGCGTACGCAGGCGCTCCCCGAAGCTCGGCTGCGCCGCGTGGGCCCCGCCGGCCCGCTGCTGCTCGCCCTCGAGGTTGCGCGGGTAACCCAGCATCAGCAGCCAGCCCAGCACCGCGGCCGCCGCCGAAAGGTGGAAGAGGGGCACGTAAGCGCCGTAGGCGAAGATCACCACGCCGCCAGCGATTGCCGCCACGCCACTGGCGATGCGCGAATAGCTGCGCGTCAGCCCCACTACCTCCGTGGCGCGGTCGGCTTCGCCGCGCTGATCCAGGTAGTCGAGCATGATCGCCTTGTG
>JAPPOT010000274.1 GCA_028817855.1 Myxococcales bacterium | reverse complement strand
CAGAGCAGGCGATCGGGTCAAAGGCCGCGCGTGACGACCCTGTCCCGGGGAGCGACGCCTCAGCCCAACAGGCGCTCGAGCGGGGGCGGACGGGAACGGCCACGGCGCCGGACAGGTCAACGCCTAATGGGCGGAGAGCTTCATGCGTTCGTTCGGCTTTGGCTTCTTCTTGGCCGGCTTCTTGGTGTCACCCAGCTTCTCGACGCGTTGCTCACGCTTTGGCTTGAGACTCTGGACCCAGCCTTCACGCCCCCTGGGCTTGTCGCCGACCTTCCAACGGTCGCGCTCGCTCTCCGGAAGCTCGATCGACGCCATGCGTGAGCCGGTCGGGGAGGGCTTGCTGCTCGGCTGCGTCTTCGGCGTTCCGGACGCCTTCTCGCCCGGCTTCGGCTTCTTGCCGGCCACCGTGGGCTCATTCGCGGGCGCCTTCTTGGTGGGCTCGGGCTTGCGCGCCAGCGTGCCTTTCTTCGCCGAGGCCTTCTTGGTGGGCTTGGGCTTGCCTGCGATGCTCGCTTTCTTCGAAGGTGCCTTCTTGGCGGGCTTCGGCTTCTTGGCGGTTGCTCGCGTGGGCTCCAAGCTGGACCCCTGCTTGCGTGGTCTGGGCTTCTTCGCGAGCGTCGGCTTCTTGGTGGAGACGGTCGGCCGCGGGTTCGCGTGCGCGCGGTCGCTCGGGACCACACGCCCGTGCCCGCTTCGAGGCGCGGTACCAGCGCGCGTCGCTGTGGGCTTCCACGGGTGCATCGCCCGGGGCTTGCGCGCGCGGTCGCCGCGGGCAGCACGGCTTCCGGGGGCCGCGTAGACCACCGTCGCGCTCCCCGCCTCTGCCCGCGCCCTCGAGCCCTCGCCCCGGTGACCTTCCCAGCCGTGGGTGACCACGTAGCTGGGCCTTGGCCTGTGGTCCCGCGCGCTTTGCACGTGAGTGGTGCTGGTGTGAACACTGCACCCCCCGAGCACGAACCCGGACAGCGCCAAAACGTGAGAAAAAGTGCGACCCATGACGACTCCTCGAGGATTCGACGGGGGAGGAAGCCCCGGGATTCAGCGGCCCAATCCCGACCCGACACCGACTCCCGAGCCCGGCACCGATTCCGATTCCGAGCCGGAGCTGGAGCTGGAGCCCCTGAGACGTCGGCCCACGACTCAACGAGCCCCACCTGGGACCGCGCGGACCCGATCTTGATCCCTCGACGAAGTAGGTCGGGCCCAGGGGCCCGACGCAGCGACATGTGGCACCCAACTCCCCTTCAGCACCCGGAGCAGGAGATGGGATGAGGAGGCCATTCCCCACGGGGTGCAAGGGGCATCATTGCACCTGAAGCGCACTCACCGGAGGAATGGCCATGAAGAGCATTATCACGAAGACGATCGGATGCGACCTGGGCGACAAACACAGCCACGTGTGCGCTCTGGAGGTGATCGTGGCCAATGCTCGGCAGGTGCGGCTGATCTACCAGGGCCACCGCAAGAACGATCGACTGGACGCCGAGAAGCTGGCGCGATTGGCGCGAGCCGATCGCCAGCTGCTGGCGCCTGTCCGGCATCGCTCCGACGCAGCGCACAACAAGCGCTCGATGATGCACAGCCGCGACCAGCTGGTGAAGGCTCGCACGCAGCTGATCAATCACGTCCGTTGAGTGAGCAAGGCCGCTGGGGTGCGGGTGAAGAGCTGCCACAGCCCAGCCTTCGTGGGGCACGCTCGCCGAGCGCTGCCGCCGCCCCTGCTCGAATCGTTGCAGCCGTTGCTTTCGGCGCTCGAAGCGCTCAACGAGCAGGTTCGAGCCTACGAAGAAGATCGAACAACTCGCGAGCTGCTGCCCGCAGGTGAAAGCGATCCTGACGATCCATGGCGTCGGGGCGCTGACGGCTCTGGCCTTCGTACACACGCTGGAGGAGCCGTCGCGCTTTACCCACAGCCGTCAGGTGGGGGCGTACCTGGGTCTGGTCCCCAAGCAATCTCAGAGCGGCAGCCAGGACCCGCAGCTGCGTATCAGCAAGGCTGGCGACGGCTACGTCCGCAAACTGCTGGTCAACTGTGCGCAGCGGATGCTGGGGCCCTTCGGCCAGGACAGCGACTTGCGTCGCTACGGTCTGCGGATCCAGGAGCGTGGGGGCAAGAACGCCAAGAAACGAGCGGTGATCGCGGTAGCCCGCAAGCTTGCGGTGCTGATGCACCAGCTGTGGAGCACTGGCGAGGTCTACCAGCCCTTGCGTCACCCAGGTCCACAGCTCGACGCTGTCTGAGCAGCGAAGGCCGCGCTCCCCACGCCGTCTCCAGGCATCGGGCGCTCGAGCCCCTGCGGTCCAACAGCTTCCGTCTCGTCCGGGTGACTGCGCGCTTCGCTCTGGGACGGGTCCTCGACCCGAACCCGCTCACGGAGATTGCAGCACCCGACGAGCCGGACCCCCTCCTGCACCGCGGAGCCGTGCTCCGCCTCGACGAGTGCGAATGGAAGCATGGCGGAAGCTGCTCGACCTCGGCCGCTCGAGCTCCCAGCCCCGAAGGGCGCCCGGACAATCCCCCGATTCTCCTTGACCTCGGAGGGCCTCCTCATGGAAGCGTAGCGACGACCCCGCGGGAAGGGGGCCCCGAGCGGCTCTGCTACTCGGGGGAACCCGGGTCGGGTCGGAGACCCGACGACAGAGCCTAAGGTGCGCTGTCGACGATCTCGCGCATCCGCTCCAGCGCCCGCTCCATCGTCGCCTTGTCTGGGCCGTAGGAGAAGCGGGTGTGGTGGCGGAAGCGGGAAGGGCGGCCGATGCGGCGCTGGCCCGGGTCCACGTCGAAGAAGGTGCCCGGCACCGTGATCACCTTCTTCTCGAGGGCTGCCTTGAAGAAGGACATGCCGGTGTTGACCGACTCCGGCAGAGCGCTCAGGTCGCCCCATGCGTAGAAGGTGCCCTCGGGCTCGCAGTCGAAGCGCACGCCCAGCTCACGAAGGCCCGCCACCAGCAGGTCGCGCTTTTCCTTGAAGGCCGTGTGCAGGGCCTGGGTCTCGGCCTGCACGATCTTCGGGTCGAGCAGCTCCACCGCCGCGCGCTGCATCGGCGCCGAGGCGCCGCCGTCGAGGAACGAGCCGGCGCTGGTGATCGCCTCGATCACCTTCTTGGGTCCGATCGACCAGGTCACGCGCCAACCCGGGTAGCGCCAGTTCTTGGTCAGCCCGTCGAAGATCACGACCGGGTCCCGGTCCACGTCCTCCACGTAGCGCGCGGCGCTCTCGATCTGATTGTCGCCGCTCCAGATGTAGTGCGAGTAGAACTCATCGACCATCAGCGTGCAGTCCAGCTCGCGCGCGATCCCGACCCAGTCCGACAGGTCCTCGCCGCCCACCAGCTTGCCGGTCGGGTTGCAGGGATTGCTCATCAGCAGCGCGCCCAGGCCGCGACCCAGGATCTCCCGGCGCAGCTGCTCGGTCGTGAAGCGGTAGCCGCGCTCCGGGTCGAGCAGGATCGGGATCGGCGTGAAGCGCCGGAAGATGTCGAGCAGCTCCTCGTAGGCCGTGTAGTCGGGCAGGAAGTGGCCCAGGTTGATCTGGCTGACCGCGGCGCAGGCGCGCATCAGCGACACGCGCCCGCCGCCCGAGATGCACACGTTCTCCGCGGTGTACTGCGACGGCAGCCCGCGCCGCAGCATGTTGTTGTAGAGGTCGGCGATGGCCTCGCGCAGCTCCCACAGCCCGGCGATCGGTGCGTAGTCCTGGTCGAAGGCGCCGATGCGTACGTCGTCGATGCGGGGCGGCGCGCCTGGCAGCTCGCCGGTGTCGGGCTGGCCCTGACCCAGGTTGCACCAATCCTCGTGGTGCATGCGGAAGCCGAGCCGCTCCGCTTCCGTCATCACGTAGATGACGCCCGTGCGCGGCACGGGACGGAACGCCTCGGGCGTGGAACTGCCATTCGAGTTCATAGCGGCGCGGAATGTAGCACCGAACCCCCCGCTGCAAAGTCGCGAGCACGCAATTCTATTCCAATTGGAATGCGATCTAGGAGACCTAGTCCCTTTGGAATGCCTTGGTCCCTGAGCTATGCTGCCGCGGCATGGGCGGCGCAAACCGAGACTGGATCAGCCTGCGCGGGCTCGAGCTGGACTGCGTTGTCGGCGTCTATCCCCACGAACGCGACACGCCCCAGCCGTTGCGCGTGGAGCTGGACCTGGCGCTCGACACCGAGCCCTCGGCGCACAGCGAGAAGCTCTCCCACAGCGTGCACTACGGCGAGGTGATCGAGCAGGTGCACTTCCTGCTCAAGAGCTGTCGCTTCCGCATGCTCGAGACCGCGGCCCACGCCCTGTGCCGCTACCTGCTGGCGCCGCCCGCGCTCGGTGAGCGCCGCGCTCAGATCGATCGCGTCCGCCTCAGCCTGGAGAAGCCGACGGCCCTGGGCGGCACGGTGGTGCCGAAGCTGACCGTTGAGCGCGAGGCGAGCTGGGTGCAGATCGAGCAAGAGGACAAGCCCTTCGGGGTGGTGGACGTGATCCACGAGACGCGCGACGCCGGGATCTATCGCCTCAACGTGGCGCCCGGGCGCGGTATTCCGCTGCACGAGCACCGCGTGATGCGGGAGTCGGAGATGGTGATCTCCACGGGCCTGCTACGGCAGGGCGAGCCTGCCCCACTCGGCTCGATCGAGCGCTGGCCCCACCGCCTGCCACACCGCTACGACAACCCCACCTCGCGCCATCAGACGATCCTGTGCGTGGACTCGCCGCCCTTCATCGAGGAGGACGAGGTCCCCGTCGCCGAGGACGCCGCCAGTGCCCAGGGCTGAGATGCCAACGCGCACGCGATCATGAGTGAGGCGTCGGCATGCAGACATGTCCTGGTCACCGGCGCCAGCCGCGGCATCGGTCGCGCCGTGGCCGAGGCCCTGCTCGAGCGCGGTGATCGCCTCGCCGTCGTCGCGCGCGATCGCGCCGCGCTGGAAGGGCTGGTCGCGGGTGGGCAACACGTGGTGCTGCCCGCCGACCTCGCCAAGGATGAGCCCCGGGCGCTGGTCGATCGCGCGGCCGATGCGCTGGGCGGACTCGACGCGCTGGTCAGTTGCGCCGGCATCGTCGAGTACGCCGAGGTCGGCGCCATCACGCGCGATGCGCTCGAGCGCCAGCTGGCGGTGAACCTGGTCGCACCGGTGCTGCTCGCCCAGCGCGCCGCCCGGCACATGCAGCGTGCGGGCGGTGGCTCGATCGTGCTCGTCAGCAGCACCCTGGCCACGCGTCCCGTGCCGATGACCACGGCCTACGCCGCCTCCAAGGGCGGCCTCGAGGCCGCCACGCGCACGCTCGCACTGGAGCTCGGTCCTGCGAATGTCCGCGTCAACGCGGTCGCGCCGGGCGTGATCGACACCGACATGGTCCGGGTCGTGCGCACGCGCGCCGGCGAAGCGACTCCGACGCCCAAGGACGCCCGCAGTCGCATCGACGCCCAGCTCGCAGCCCTGCGCGCGCTGCATCCGCGCGGGCGGCTCGGCACGCCCGCCGACGTGGCCGAGAGCGTCCTTCACCTGCTCGACGCCGACTACATGACCGGCACGGTGGTCGCCGTGGACGGTGGCCTCTCCCTCGGTGAGGGCAAGCCCTAGCCCGCCAGCTCGGGGCCGGGCCCCGACGCCGGCCGCGGCACTGGCTGAACATCTGCATCACGCCGGCGCTGCTGCCGGTGGCCTGCGCGCGCTGGAACTTGTCGACGGCCTTATCCAGGACGGGGGCAGGGCCTCCAGCAGCTCGAGGCCGAGTGGGCTCAGGGTCTGGCCGTCCTCCGCGGAGTCGACGATGCCAGCCTCGCGAGGTCCGCCAGGCGTGCGTTGAGCACGCTCGGGCTGATGTCGTCGCCCGCGGCCCGCAGGGCGCGGAAGGTCAGGCGGGCCTTGCGCAGCTCCCAGAGGATGCGCAGGATCCAGCGCCGCCCGAGCAGATCGAGCAAGGCCATGATCGGTCGTCCGCTACTGGAGCCGCGGCCGCATGCCTACCTTGTTCTCTTGACTGTGGCCATTCCGCGCTCTTCGGGCTTGCGCCGGGTGCGCGATGGGCCTCTCGACGTGCAAGCGTGCCTTGGCGCGATCCCCAAGGACGCCGGCCGCGATGGGCTACTTCCAGTGCGCGAAGTAGGGCAGGCCCTTGGCGACATCGCTGACCGCGCCCTTGCCGTCGAGCAGCTCGGCCGTCGAGTCCCAGCGCCCGCTCAAGAGCTGGCCACGGGCACCTCCGGGCATGTCCACCGCGATGCTATGGTCGCCGAAGCGGGCTTGCTTGGCCTCCAGGTCGACGGTGACCTCGAGACCCGCATCGGCCGCAACGGCGACCTGCAGCGTGCGCACGTCCTCGGGGCTCGCGGTCACGCAGGGGATGCCGAGCGCGACACAGTTGCCGAAGAAGATCTCGGCGAAGCTCTCGCCCACGATGGCGGAGATGCCGTCGTTCCAGCGCATCAGCGCCTGGGGCGCGTGCTCGCGCGAGGAGCCGCAGCCGAAGTTCGCGTTGACCACCAGCACGCGCGATGCCGCGCGGGCCGGATCGTCGAAGGGGTGCTGCTCGCCGCCCTCCGATAGCTGCTTGCGGTCGTCCTCGAAGGCGTGCTCGCCGAGGCCGTCGAAGGTGACGCAGCGCAGGAAGCGCGCGGGGATGATGCGATCGGTGTCGATGTCGTTGCCTGTGATCGTGACGGCCTTGCCGGCGATCGTGGTTCGCTTGGGATCGGACATGGGAGACCTCGCTTTCAGGAGATGGAGAAGACCTGGCGGGCGTCGGCCACCTCGCCGGCGACCGCGGCGGCGGCCACCATGACGGGCGACATCAGCAAGGTCCGGCCCGTGGGCGAGCCCTGGCGGCCCTTGAAGTTGCGGTTCGACGACGAGGCGCACAGCTCGCGCCCCTGGAGCTTGTCCGGGTTCATGGCCAGGCACATCGAGCAGCCCGCTTCGCGAAACTCGAAGCCGGCTTGTTCGAAGACCTTGTCGTAGCCGGCCTCGAGCAGACGCTCGCGCACCTTCTGGGAGCCGGGCACGACCAGCGCGCGGACGCCCTCGGCCACCTTCTTGCCGCTGGCCCGCAGGTGCTTGACCACTTCCTCGAAGTCCGAGAAGCGGCCGTTGGTGCACGAACCGATGAAGGCCACGTCCACCTTCTTGCCCGCGATCGGGCTGCCCGGCTCGAAGTCCATGTAGGCGTAGGCCTCCTCGACCACCTTGCGTTCGTTGTCGCCGAAGTCGCGGGGCTCTGGGACCTTGCCACCGACCGGGGTCGACTGGGCGGGCGTGATTCCCCAGGTCACCACCGGCTCGATGTCCTCGGCGGCGATCCTGGCCACGTCGTCGTAGGCCGCGTCGGCGTCGGACTTCATCGACTCCCAGTACCCAACCGCCGCGTCCCAGGCGTCGCCCGTGGGGGCGTACTGGCGGCCCTTGATGTACGCGTAGGTCGTCTCGTCGGGATTGACGTAGCCGCAGCGCGCGCCGCCCTCGATCGACATGTTGCAGACGGTCATGCGTTCCTCCATCGAGAAACCGTCGAAGACCGTGCCGGCGTACTCGTAGGCGTAGCCCACGCCGCCCTGCACGCCGAGCTGGTTGATGACGTAGAGCGCCACGTCCTTGGCGTAGACGCCCGGGCGCAGCTGCCCGTCCACCTGGATGCGCCGCACCTTGAGCTTGGCCATCGCCAGCGTCTGGGTCGCGAGCACGTCGCGCACCTGGGAGGTGCCGATGCCGAATGCGATCGCGCCGAAGGCTCCGTGGGTCGAGGTGTGGGAGTCGCCGCAGCAGACCGTCATGCCCGGCTGGGTCAGGCCCAGCTCCGGCCCCACCACATGCACCACGCCCTGCTCACCGTCGTCGGGCGAGAGGTAGCGGATGCCGTGCTCCTGGCAGTTGCGCTCGAGCTCGACCAGCATCTGCTCGGCCAGATCATCCGCGAAGGGGCGCAGCTGGCTCTTGGTCGGGATGATGTGATCGCAGGTCGCGAAGGTGCGCTCCGGGTGCAGCACCGAGAGCCCGCGCTCGCGCAGCATCGCGAAGGCCTGCGGCGACGTCACCTCGTGGATCAGGTGCAGTCCCATGAGCAGCTGGTGCTGGCCCGAGTCGAGCGTGCGCACCACGTGCTTGTCGAAGACTTTCTCGTAGAGGCTCTTTCCCATGGCTCACTCCTCGTCCGAATAGGTTTCGATGCGCGCGACCAGCTCGCGGGCCAGCTCGTTGAACTGGCCGAGCTGGTCGGCGGGAAGGTTGCTCCAGATGCGCTCGATGGCGCGGGCGCGGTAGGCGCGCAGCTCCTTCATCACGCGCTCGCCCGCTTCGCTGAGGCCGTACTGGCGCTGGCGCCCGTCGTCCTCCGAGACCGAGACGCGCACCAGCTCCTTGTCGAGCAGCTGGCGCAGGATCTTGGAGACGGCGGCCGGTGAGCTCTCGCTCTGGCGCGCGAACATCGAGGGCATGAAGTGCTCGGTGGAGATCTCCTCGAGCACGCGCCACTGCTGCTCGGTCAACCCCACGCGCCGCGCCAGCTCCTGCCGCCGCTGCTGGAAGAGGTCGGTCAGTCGCTGCAGCTGGGCGATCGCCGCGTGCACCAGCTCCTGCTGCGCCTTGCGTGCCATGGCAATATCCTTAACCAAAGGAAACTATTTCGCAAGGACAAATATCTGGTCGGGTGGGCGGACCGGCCCGCGGCAATAGCGGCGCAGCTCGTGGCGCCGAGCCAGAACAGCCGCTCGAATGTCGGGATGCACAGGCTCCTCGCCATCCGCACCGCGAGCAGCTGTGCGGCGCGGCCACGACACCCTGGCGGGTGCACTGAACTTGATTTCAATTCTGCCCATCCGTACAGTGGTCGCCCCATGCCGCAAGTGACTGAACCAAAAGGATCTTTCGCCGCCCAGGCAAAGCGCCCCTGGCGCCGGCCGCAAGGGCTGAAGTCGCTGATCTCGGCCTGGCAGGCCGAGGGCCGCATCTGGCGCAACGTCGCGCTGCACGAGCAGCTGCCGGCACGCGAGGCGGTGCACGTGCCCCTGCCCGAGTCGCTCGGCAATGCGATCCGCAACGCGCTGTCGGTGCGCGGGATCCGCCAGCTCTACTCGCACCAGGCCGAGGCCTACGACTTGGCCAGCGCGGGCCGCGACGTGGTGATCGCCACGCCGACCGCCTCGGGCAAGAGCCTCTGCTACAACCTGCCGGTCCTCGACGCGCTCAGCCAGGATCCGGAAGCGCGTGCGATCTACCTCTTCCCCACCAAGGCCCTGTCGCGCGATCAGGAGACCGCCGTCCGCGCGCTGATGCGCGACGCCGGCCTCTGCCACGGTGCGGTCACCTACGACGGGGACACGCCCGGCGACGCGCGGCGCGCGGCGCGTCAGCGCAGCGGCGTGCTGATCACCAATCCGGACATGCTCCACGCCGGCATCCTGCCCCACCACACCAACTGGGCGCGGCTCTTCGCCAACCTGCGCTACATCGTGGTCGACGAGCTGCACACCTACCGCGGCGTGTTCGGCTCGCACCTGAGCAACGTGCTGCGTCGCCTGCAGCGCATCGCGCGCTTCCATGGCAGCGATCCGGTATTCCTGATGGCCTCGGCCACGATCGGCAACCCGGCCGAGCACGCCTCGCGCATCCTCGGGCGCGAGGCCGCGCTGGTGGACGAGAGTGGTGCGGCGGTCGGTCCGCGGCGCGTGATGGTCTACAACCCGCCGGTGGTCAACGCCGAGCTCGGCATTCGCCAGAGTTACGTGAAGGCCGCCGTGCGTTTGACCAGCGACCTGGTGCAGAGCGGCGTGACCACGCTGGTCTTCGGGCAGAGCCGCAACAACGTGGAGGTGATGCTCAAGTACCTGCGCGAGCGTCTGGCCAAGGACAAGATCCCGCCGGAGCGTGTCGCGGCCTACCGCGGCGGCTACCTGCCCGAGCTGCGCCGCAGCATCGAGCGCTCGCTGCGCGATGGCGAGCTCTCGTGCGTGGTGGCCACCAACGCGCTCGAGCTCGGCATCGACATCGGCTCGCTCGACGCTGTGGTTTGCGCGGGCTACCCGGGCACCCTCGCGGGGCTGTGGCAGCGCTTCGGGCGCGGGGGCCGGCGCGGCGGCGAGAGCCTGTCGCTGCTGGTGACGTCGAGCGCGCCGCTCGATCAATACGTCGCGCGCGACAGCGGCTATCTGATGGGCACGCCGGTGGAGCACGCGCGCATCGATCCGGACAATCCCGAGATCCTGGTGCAGCACGTGAAGTGCGGCGCCTTCGAGCTGCCGTTCGAGCGCGGCGAGGCCTTCGGCGACGTGCCCCCGGAGGTGGTGCAGGATGCGCTCGACTTCCTGAGCGACCACCGCCTCCTGCATCCGGTGACCAGCCCGCACTCCGAGGGCGGCGAGGACAAGACGGTCTATCACTGGGCGAGCGACGCCTACCCCGCTACCCACGTCTCGCTACGCAGCGTCGGCTGGGACAACTTCGTGGTAGTCGACCAGAGCGACCCGGCGCGCGAGCGCACGCTGGCGGAGATGGACTTCCGCTCGACCCACACGATGCTGCACGAGCAGGCCATCTACCAACACGAGGGCGAGCAGTACCAGGTCGAGCGCCTGGACTACGACAACCACAAGGCCTTCGTGCGTAAGGTCGGCTCCGACTACTTCACCGACGCCATGACCCACGTCAACGTCAGCGTGCTCGAGCAGGAGCGGGGCGCGCCCCTGTCCGAAGCGGTCTGCGAGCACGGCGAGGTGAGCGTCGTGGAGAAGGTCGTCGGCTACAAGAAGATCAAGTACCACACCCACGAGAACGTCGGGTATGGCGACGTGCGCCTGCCCGAGATGCAGATGCACACCACCTCCTTCTGGCTGACCGTCCCCGAGGTGGTGGTGCAGCGGCAGCGCGTCGATCGGCCGGCGGTGGTCGACGCCCTGCGCGGGATCGCCCATGCGCTGCACACGGTGGCGAGCATCGGGCTGATGTCAGATCCGGCGGACCTGGGCCACACGATCGGCGACAAGAGCGAGCCGGACGGTGTGCCTGGCAAAGGCGGTGGTGGCGGATCGGGCGGTCCGGGGTTCGACCCGACGATCTTCCTCTACGACCGGGTGCCGGGTGGCATCGGTCTGTCGCCGCGGCTGTTCGAGGCGCGCGAGGAGCTGCTGCGGCGCGCGCGGGCGCTGTGCGAGGGGTGCCAGTGCGATGACGGCTGCCCCACCTGCGTCGGTCCGGTGACCGGCTCGCCCGACGCGTCGGGCGACGGGCCCGCGGAGTGTTCGCGCAAGGCGATCGCGCTCGAGCTATTGACCGACCTGGGCGTATCCGGCACCCACTGAGGCCAGCGATGCGCCT
>JAPPOT010000797.1 GCA_028817855.1 Myxococcales bacterium | reverse complement strand
GGAGACCCTCGCGCGCCGTCGCGAGCGCCGCCGCCGTCGTCGGCCCGTGGGCGCGCCCGAGGGCCTGCCGATGCCCATGATCGGTGCCCTCGCCCTGTGGGTGCTGCTCGCGTCGCTGATGGCGCCGATGATCTTCGCCGTCGACGTCTCCCTCGTGCAGTCGAGCACCGGCGTCGATGGGCGCGTGGTCGCGGTGGTCATGCTTGTGCTGGGCGTGATGATCGTCTCGCGCGTCTTCCAGGGCGCGCGCGCGGCCAAGAGCGCGAACTTGATGGCGAGCTCGGTGCTGATGGGCATCGCGCTCGGCGGGCTCTCCTTCCTCACCCTCGAGCTCTTCCTGCCACCCGAGAGCCTCGGCCCACTGCAGCCCATCGCGCGCCTTTCCGCCACCTGGGGCCTGGCCTTCACCCTGCTGTCGCTGTGCGGCTTCGCCGTCGCCCAGATCCGCGGTCCCAAGGTGAACCTCAGCATGAGCGTGGCCGTCCTGCTCGGCGTCCTCGCGCTGGAGTCCCTGTTCGGCACGGCGTGGGTGGTCTCGCGCTCGCTGCGAGTCGCCGATGGCACGCCCGTCGAGGTGCTCTACTACGCCGACTGAGTCGGTCTGGCGCCCTTCGCTTCTGGTAGGCTCCCGGCCGTGGACGTTCCCCTCTGGCAGCGCGCCATCTCAGCGCTCGGCCTGATCTCGATGGTCGCGCTCGCCTGGGCCCTGTCGACCCACCGCAGCCGCATCCCCTGGCGCGTGATCGGCTGGGGCCTCGGGCTGCAGCTGATCTTCGGCCTGCTGGTGCTCAAGACGACGCCGGGGCTGGCACTCTTCGACCTCCTCAACACCGTCATGGTGACCCTGCTCGGCTTCACCGAGGAGGGCACGCGCTTCGTCTTCGGCGCCTACGTGGACAAGGAGTTCTCGCTCGCCCTCAACGTCCTGCCGACGATCATCTTCTTCTCCTCGCTGATGGCCGTGCTCTACCACCTGGGCGCGGTCCAGCCCCTGGTGCGCGGGATGGCGCGCCTGATGCAACGGACCATGGGCTGCTCTGGCTCCGAGAGCCTGTCGGCGGCCGCCAACGTCTTCGTCGGCCAGACCGAGGCGCCGCTGGTCATCCGCCCCTTCGTCGGGGGCCTCACGCGCTCGGAGCTCAACGCCGTCATGGTCGGCGGCTTCGCGACCGTGGCCGGCGGCGTGATGGCGGCCTACGTCGGCATGCTGCGCGGTGCCTTTCCCGACATCGCGGGGCACCTGATCGCCGCCAGCGTGATGAGCGCGCCCGCCGCGCTGGTCGTCGCCAAGGTCATGCTGCCCGAGACCGAGCCGAGCGAGACCGCCGGGACCGTCACTGCGGCCGAGCCCGAGCGGTCCGCCAACCTGCTCGACGCCGCCACGGTCGGTGCGCGCGACGGCATGATGCTCGCGCTCAACGTCGGTGCCATGCTGCTCGCCTTCCTCGGCCTGGTCGCGCTGATCAACTATCTCTTCGAGCTGCCCGCCCTGCTCAGGAACCAGGCCAGTTGGGAGCTGGTGCGCGCCGCGCTGGGCGAGCGCGGCACCGCCATCCCCGCAGGCTGCGACGCGCCCGAGGGCGCCGCCGCCTTCGCCTCCTGCGTGGAGCAGGCCCGCGCGACCGCCGGCCTCGACGCGCCCATCTGGACCGCCTGGTCGATGCAGCGCGTGCTCGGCGTGCTGATGTGGCCGATCGCCTTTCTCATCGGCATCGCCCCCGCCGACTGCGCTATCGTCGGCGAGCTCCTGGGCGAGAAGATCGTGCTCAACGAGTTTGTCGCCTACCTCCACATGTCCGAGGCGATGGGCGAGGGCCGCCTTCAGAGCCCGCGCTCGATCACCATCGCGAGCTACGCCCTGTGCGGCTTCGCCAACTTCGGCTCGATCGCCATCCAGATCGGCGGCATCGCCGGCATCGCCCCCCAGCGCCGCGCCGACGTCGCCTTGCTCGGCTTCCGCGCCATGATCGGCGGGACCCTCGCGGCCCTCATGACCGCCTGCGTCGCCGGCATTCTGCTCTAAGACCCATCTCCCAACCTCGGACGCTGAGTGTGACTCCGACTCGCGGCGCCCCGTATCGAAAGCACTCTTGCACCGGCCTGCTAGCAGGCCGACAATCCGCGTCCAAGCTGCTCCACCAGGGCCGAGCGCAGGCGCACCAGCTCCCCGCCGCCATCCTCCAGCGCCACCACCGCGGCGGTGCGATCCTCTCCGCCCAGCCGCACCCCCATGTAG
>JAPPOT010000183.1:3863-11320 GCA_028817855.1 Myxococcales bacterium | reverse complement strand
GCGTCGATCAGGTCGTCGTGCATGCTCGCGCCCCACTCGAAGTCGCCCGCGTTGAGGAAGGCCTTGCCGAAGCCGGCCGAGCCGCGGAAGTTGACGGAGAGGGCCGCGTAGCCGCGGTCGGCGAGCATCTGGTGCAGGGAGTTGAAGCCCCAGACGTCGCGGGTCCACGGCCCGCCGTGCACGGCGAGCACCATCGGCAGGGGCTGGTCGGGGCGGTCGTCGCTGGCGCCCGTGCTGCTGGGGGGCAGGGTGAGGTAGCTGACGAGCGGCAGGTCGTCGCGGCTCGTGATCGTGACGGGGTGCATCGGTGCGAGGGCCGTGTCGCGCAGGTCGGCGCGGTTGTCGAAGAGGAAGCGCGCGCGCTTGGTGTCGCGGTCGTAGTGGTGGTAGGCGACGGGGCCGTCGTCGCGGGTGTGGGTGACGATCCACTGGCGGTTGGCGTTGTCGGCGCTCGCGATCTGCAGGTCGCCGCGCTCCAGGCCCTGCTCGAGGTGCTCGAGGTCGGCGGCGACGCCGGCGTCGAAGACGTGGCGGCGCTGGCGCGCGTGCATCCAGCTCACCGCGAGCAGGGTGCGCTCCGTGGGGTGTCGCACGACCGAGGAGATGTCGGCCTCGTCGGTCGCGAAGATGGGTTCCTGCTCGCCGGTCTCCAGGTCCATGAGCGTGAGCGCGGCGGTGTCGCGCCCGCGGCTGTCGAGCACGTAGAGGCGCGCGTTGTCCTCATCGAAGCCGGCAGGCCGGATCATGTCCTGCTGGCCGGCGCGGGTCACCTCCACGAAGCCACCGTCGCCGTCGGGCCGGTGGAACGAGGTGCCCCCGTCGGCCTCCATGCGCGTGGCCAGGCGCACGGCGAGGTCGTCGTCGCACACCATGCTGAGGAAGCCGCCGTCGTTCTGCTGCAGCAGCGTGCGCTCGCCGCTGCGGATGTCGACGCGGTGGAGATCGTGCAGCTGGGGCACGCGGTCGTTGGTTGCGACGACCAGCGCGTGGGGGTGCTTGTGGGAGGCGCGCACGATGCGCGCGGAGAGCTTCTGGCCCGGCGTGAGGTCGAGGATCTCGCCGCTGTCGAGGCTCACGCTGTAGACGTGCCAGTCCTCGTCGCCGTCCTGGTCCTGGATATAGAGCACGTGCTCGCCCGTGCTGCCCCAGAAGAAGAAGCGGATGCCGCGCTTTGCGTCGCCGGTGACGGGGGCTGCGCCATCCGGATCGTCGAGCCGCGAGACGAAGACGTTGAGCACTCCGTCCAGCGGCGCGAGGAAGGCGAGCTTGCTGCCGTCGGGCGAGATGCGAACGCTGGCGCGATCTGGATTACCGAAGAGCTTGCGACGTGGGATCATGATCGCAGCATCTCCGCGATGGCAGGCGTGCACAAGGCACGGACGGGGTCCCGCCCTGAACACTCCGGCCTCGCCTGGTTGCCTTTGGTCACCCGCGCTGGCCCGCGGGTGCGGGCGTCTACAGTGCCGCCAGCACTAGCCAGGCGATTGTGCCGACCGCGATCGCGATGCCGACTCCGAGCGTCCAGCGGGGGTTGACCGAGGCGTAGGGTGGATCGGTCTCGAGCGGTGCGGGCACACGCTCGGTGCCGAAGAGCGCATCGGTCGCGGAGGTGCGCTGGAAGCGAATGGTGGGCGCTGTGTCCTTGCGCCCGTGCGCGTCGCGGCCGAGCTGGAAGAGCGCCGAGCGCATCGCCTGGGCGTTGCGGAAGCGTGCCTCCGGCGCCTTGGCCAGGCCGCGCAGGATGATCGCTTCCAGCGCCGGGTCGAGGTCGGGGCGGAGCTGTCGCGGCGGCAGCGGCTCGCAGTGGACCTGGCGGTCGGCGATCTCCTCGGGGTCGTCCGCGTCGAAGGGCAGCGCGCCTGTGACCAGCTGGTAGAGCATGATCGAGCAGGCGTAGATGTCGGCTTCCGGCCCGACGGCTCGGCCTTCGGCCTGCTCGGGCGCCATGTACGCCGGCGTGCCCCAGACGTGTCCGTGCGTCGTTTCGGGTGGCACGCTGCCGTCCACGCCCAGCTGGCGGATGCGCGCCACGCCGAAGTCGCACAGCCGCGCGCGTGGCGGGAGGGTCTCGAGGTCGCCCTCGATCAGCACGTTGGCGGGCTTGGCGTCCCGGTGCACGATGCCGGCGTCGTGGGCCGCATCGAGCGCGTCGAGCACCTGCATCACGACGTCGATGCTCCAGTCGATCGACGGCATGCCGTCCTCGAGCAGGCGCTCCAGGGTCTTGCCGCGGACCAGCTCCATCACGATGAAGGTGTGCCCCTCGTCGTCCTGGCCGGCGCCGTGGAGCTGCACCAAGTTCGGGTGCACCATGCGTGCGGCCGCGCGGATCTCGTGCACGAAGGTGTCGACCACCCGCGGGTTCCACCCGTGGTGGGGGTGCATGACCTTGACCGCGATGTCCCGCCGTCTCTTCGTGTCCCAGCCGCGGTAGACGGTGGCGGTCGCGCCGACGCCGATCTTGCGCGCGAGGATGTAGCGGTCGGCGAGGGTGGCGCCCGCGAGATCATCCGGCTGACGGTCTTGCGGCGGGGGACGCCGGGCGGGCGGGGCGTGACCGACCAGAGTGGGCGAGCTTGGACTGGGAGAGGGGCGACTCAAGGTGTGCTCCGCGAACTGCAGCAGGACGTAGTCGATGTCCGCGGCGTTGCATATGCCCCATCGAGGTGGTGGGCGCTCACGACACGCCGTTGTTGCGGGGGCGAAACAAGGCCGCGCAGAAAGTTGCGGGCTTTTGCTGCTGGCATGCGGCTTGCGTGGACGCTGCGCATGAATTCCCCCAAGACCCTTCCTGTCCCACGCCGTGGTCCGGAGGGGAGTCACACCGCGCGTGTGCGGACGGATCAGGTGCCGCAGAAGGTGCGCGCGACGCGCTCCTCGGGGCGGGGTGGCCGTGCAAACGATGCGCGGCTCGGGTCGTAGCGGGACGGATCCTCGAGCGCGTCGACGAGCTGGTGGAATGGCGCGAGGTCGCCCTGATCCTCCGCGGCGCGGATGGCGGCCTCGATCCGATGGTTGCGTGGGATCAGGGCGGGGTTCACCGCGCGCATGTCGTCGGCGCGCTCGGTGGGGTGGCGCGGGTCGCGCGCGAGGCGGGCGCGCCAGCGCTCCAGCCAGGCGTCGGTCGGGGGCACGGCGAGCAAGGCGGAGACCGCGTGCTGCGCTGGTGTCTCGGTCGCCAGGTCGGTCAGGTGGCGGAAGGTGAGGGTGAAGTCGGCGCCCCTCTCGTGCATGTGCTGGAGCAGCTCGCTGGCGAGCGCCTCGTCCCCGTCCTCGTCGGTCGAGAGGCCGAGCTTGTGACGCAGGCCCTTGCGATGGGCCTGGGCGTGTTGCTCGGGGAAGGCGTCGATGATCGCCTGGGCCTGCTCGGCGGTGCGCTCGATGGCGGGCTCGTCCTCGCCGAAGAGCGCGATCAGGGCGCGCGCCAGCGCGGCCAGGTTCCAGCGCGCGATCGGCGCCTGGTTGCGGTAGGCGTAGCGGCCGAATTGGTCGATCGAGCTGAAGACCTTGGCCGGGTCGTAGGCGTCGAGGAAGGCGCAGGGGCCGTAGTCGATGGTGTCTCCGCACACCAGCATGTTGTCGGTGTTCATCACGCCGTGGATGAAGCCGAGCAGCTGCCAGCGCGCGATCAGCGCGGCCTGCCGCTCGCCCACGGCCCGTAGAAAGGCGATTGCAGGGACCGGCGCGTCGACGTGCTCTGGGTAGTGGCGGGCCAGGGCGTGGTCGAGCAGGATGCGCAGCCCCTCCACGTCGCCGCGCGAGGCGAAGAGCTCGAAGGTGCCGACGCGGATGTGGCTGCGTGCCACACGCAGGAGCACCGCGCCCGGCAGGGGTGTCTCGCGCAAGACCCTCTCGCCGGTCGTGGCGGCCATCAGCGAGCGGGTGGTCGGGATCCCGAGCGCGTGCATCGCCTCGCTGACGATGTACTCGCGCAGCACCGGCCCCAGGGGGGAGCGCCCATCGCCGCCGCGGGAGTAGGGGGTGATGCCGGAGCCCTTGAGGTGCAGGTCGTGCCGTACGCCGTCGCGCGCCACGACCTCGCCGAGCAGGATCGCTCGGCCGTCGCCCAGCTGGGGATTGAACTGCCCGAACTGGTGGCCGGCGTAGGCCATCGCGATCGGCTCGGCGCCCTCCGGAAGGCGATTGCCGGTCGTCAGGGCGGCGCCGTCGTCGCCCTCGAGGGCCGCGCGGTCGATGCCGAGGTAGTCGGCCAGCGGGCCGTTGACGCGGATCGTCGCGGGCGCGCGCACCGGCACCGGCCGCAAGCGGGCGTAGAAGCGCTCGGGCAGGCTCGCGTAGCTGTTGTCGAAGGGGATCGGGGGCGTCACGGGGGCTTTCGGCGGCTTAGCACGAAAGCACCTACACCTCACGGGACCGGGGTCCTCGACGGCGGCCCGGGCGCTTGGTAAGAATGCGGCCCATGAGGGGAACGCTGGCCTGCTTCGGCGTGCTCGTGCTGGTACTGCTGCCGGCGGCCGCTGCCGGTGCGCAGCAAGCGCAGCCCGCGCCCGTGCCCGCGCTCAGCGCCGAGGAACAGGCGGCCAAGGATGCGAAGGCCAAGCAGCTCTTCGAGGCCGGGCGCGTCGCCTACGATGGCGGTCACTTCGACAACGCCTACGAGAACTTTCGCCTGTCCTACGAGCTGAGCGACAAGCCGGTGCTGCTCTTCAACATCGGCATGGCCGCCGAGCGCTCACGGCGCGACGCCGAGGCGCTGGCCGCCTACGAGCGCTATCTGGAGCTCCAGCCGGACGCGAGCAACGGGGGCTACGTGCGCGAGCGCATTCGCTTCCTGCGCGAGTCCGAGCAGGAGCGGGCGGCCGAAGCCGAGGCGGCCGCGGCGGCAAGCACGCGCCCCGGCCCGGCCGAGGCGACGGCGGACTATCCCGAGGCCCCGGTGCGTGACGGAAGCGTCACCGAGGAATGGTGGTTCTGGGGCGCCATCGGATTGGGGGCGGTGCTCGTCACGACCACGATCGTGGTGGCGGCGTCCGGCGAAGAGGACCCCGTAGGCGGCGACGTGGGCGGCGTGATCGCCACGCTCGAGCTGGAGTGATGATGGGCGCCTGGGCTGGCCGTATACCATCGCTGCTGCTGGGGCTCGCGCTCGCGGGCTGTACCAGCACGCCGACGCAGGTCGTGGTGCTGGTGGACGCCGAGGACGAGGTCCGCGCGCGGGCCGAGCGGCTGCAGATCGTCGTGGAGGGTAGGGCGGAGCGCAATGTCTCGGGCGAGGTGGTGTTCGACGAGACCACCGATCTGGAAGGGCGCACGTGGCCGATCAAGGTTGCGCTCAAGCCGAAGGATGGGGACGCCGACCGCGTCTTCAAGGTCACGGCGCGCGCACGCATGGGCGGCGAGGCGATCGTCGCGGCGTCCCTGGTCAGCACCTACGTGAGCGGCGAGCTGCGCTGGATCCGGTTGATGTTGGAGGACTCTTGCCTCGAGCTCGACGCTGCCTGCTCGAGCGACGATGACGAGACCTGCCACGAGGGTGGCTGCGTCCCGGCCTGGATCGGGCCCGAGGAGCTGGGCAGCTCTAGCAGCGATCCAGCGGAAACGGTGAGGCTGCTACCCCCGGCGGACGGCCCGTCCCCGGGAGCCGATGGCGGCACCGGCAGCATCGACGCGGGTGCGGACATGCCCGATGCTGCGACCTCCGATGCGGGCATGGACGACGAACCGAGCTGCCCCGAGGAAGCCTGCGATGGCAGCGAGGACGAGGACTGCGACGGCAGCGTCGACGAGGGCTGCAGCTGCAGCGGGGAGGAGGAGCGCGACTGCGGCAGCGACGAGGGCGAGTGCGAGCTGGGCGTCCAGAGCTGCAGCGATGGAACCTGGGGCGCCTGCGAGGGGCAGGTCGGGCCGGCCGAGGAGGAGTGCGACGACCTCGACAACGACTGCGACGGCACCAGCGACGAGGCGGTGATGCGCGCATGCGGCAGCGACGTCGGTCTGTGCGAGCTCGGCACCCAGACCTGCGACGGGGGCGACTGGGGGCTGTGCCTGGACGCGGTCGAGCCGGTGGTCCAGGAGGTCTGCGACGCGATGGACCAGGACTGCGACGGCTACAGCGACGAGGGCGAGGGCTGCTCCCGCACCGGCGCCACCTTCGACGCGTTGTTCGGGGCCGATCCGTTGTTTGCCAACGGCACGCTGCGGGACATGGACGTGGGCCCGGATGGCGACCTCGCGGTGAGCGGGTATGGGTGCACCTCGACGACCGGCGGCGAGGGCTGCTCCCACTGGGTCGCCAAGCTCAACGCGGACCTGACCATCGACTGGTCGAACGCGCACCACTCGGGCTTCACGGAGTACCAGTACTTCAATGGCGCCGAGGGTCGCGGCGTGGCGGTGGACTCGGAGGGTGCGGTGGTGACGGCCGGCAGCAGCTGCGATGGCGGGGTCACGGAGGACTGCCGCATCTGGGTGCGCAAGTACAGCGCGGATGGCCAGACCGTGGTGTTCACCGATGTCGTCGACGCGGGCAGCGAGGCCTGGGCCAACGGTGTCGACGTCGACCACCAGGACAACATCGTGGTCACCGGCTTCACCTCGGAGACCTTTGCCGAGCGAGACATCTGGACGCGCAAGTACGCGCCCGACGGAACCGTGCTGTGGACGCGCATGTACAACAGCACCGGCAGCTACAACGACGTCGGCAACGCCGTGGCCGTGGACAGCGGCGGCTCGGTGATCGTGGTGGGGACGATCGAGGAGCAGGGCACCGAGACCGCGGCGCGGGCCTGGGTGCGCAAGTACGACCCGGATGGCGGCACGCTCTGGACCGCGGAGTACGACGGCGGCTCCACCAATTGGGCCGAGGCTCGAGCGGTGGCGACCGACGGCCAGGGCAACGTCTTCGTGCTGGGGCGGCGCAACGATCCGGGTGACAACGACGGCTGGATCCAGAAGTACGACATGGACGGCAACACCACGCAGTCGCCGCGGCTGCTGAACGTCTCGGCCCTCCATGCGCTCGCCACCGACGAGACCGGGGCGGTGGTGGGTGTGGGTCATCAGCACGCCAGCGGCGAGAGCTCGAACCTCTGGGTGCGGCGCTGGAACAACGAGCTGAGTGCGATCTGGACGCGCACCTACGACCAGGCGATGGACACCGAGGAAGGCTACGGCGTGGCGATCGACGACGAGCTGAACGTCTACGCCTGCGGCTGGAGCCGAGGGACGAGCAGCACCTTCCTGGTCAGAGTATGGGGCCCTTGAGGGGATTCATTCACGGATAGGGAATCGTCGAGGTTCGGGCCCGCGTGCCCGCTCGCTCCTGGGCGAACCTCGACGATTCGAGGGGGCTTGGGCGGGTGGTGCCGCTCGTTCCATCGTTCGCGTCGCGGTCTCGGTCTCGGACTCGGACTCGGACTCGGTCACGGACACGGACTCGGACTCGGACTCGGGCTCGGGCTCGGCCTCGGAAAACGGAAGCGGCAGGGCTCGTGATA
>JAPPOT010000183.1:0-3853 GCA_028817855.1 Myxococcales bacterium | reverse complement strand
GTCTCGGTCTCGGTCTCGGTCTCGGACTCGGACTCGGACTCGGGGCACGGACTCGGGCCCGGTCTCGGTGTCGGACTGGGTCGCGGGTGCCGTTGGTGGGCGACGCTCGTTGCTCGCTTTGCTCGCAACTTGCTTCTTGATGCGACGCTCGTTGCTCGCTCTGCTCGCAACTTGCTTCTTGATCGGCTTGGGGAAGCGGCGCTTGTGCGTTCGGGGAGCGCGACGGTACCGCCGTGCTCGGAGGCGTCAAACCCTCGCCGGGGCCTTCGACCGCGTACGCAGACTGCTCTGGGGCTTGCGCCGCTAGCAAGACAGACCGGCGGCGGCAATCACCTCCGCCGGCCGTAGGTCATCGCGCTGGGCACGGGCACGGTCGCGGCCTACTCCGGTGTCCCCTCCCACGCGATCATCTCGATCGTCGCGGCGTCGATCGCGGCCTGCACATCGGCGGCGGTGGCGTCGGCCTCGAGCTCGAGGCTCGCGACGTCGAGGGCGTAGAGGCGGAACTCGTAGACGCCGGCCAGGGGAGAGGCGCTGCTGCAGGGGCCGAAGTAGGTGTTGGCGTCGCCCATGAAGGCCGCCCCCTGGCGGGCGCCGGGCGGGTCGCTCACCTCGAAGCCCGGGGCGATGCCTTCGGGCAGCTCGTTGACGCTGGCGGGGATGTCCCACAGGGCCCAGTGGAAGACGCTGTAGCGCGTGTCGAAGAGCACGAGCGCGAGGCTCTCGGTGCCCTCGGGCGCACCCTGCCAGGCGAGGGCGGGCGAGAGGTTGTCGCCCATGCCGCCGCCCACGATCGGGCTCTCGCACTTGTGCGTGTCCGGGATCGTCTCGCCCATCGTGAGCGCGTCGGTGAAGCCGAAGCCCGAGCTCGAGCCGGCGTCGCCAGCGCCGTCCCCGTCGCCCGTGGAGTCCCCGTCGCCGCTGCCCGCATCGGCGACCGTGCCATCGCCGTCGCCTCCATCACCGGAGTCGCCATCTCCATCACCGGAGTCGCCGTCTCCATCACCGGAGTCCCCGGCCATCGCGTCGTCACTGTCGTCACCGCAGCCTGCCAACGCCACCGTCGCCACCAGCGCCCCCAGCAGCCCGATCACCTGCATACCTCGCGCGTACCCGCCCATCGAAACCTCCCGTGCCCGCAGCTTCGTGGGGCCGGCGGAGGGTACACGGATGGCGCGGGCGGCGCACGCCCTGGACTACTCGGATGCGTCGCGCTCGCGGCGCTGCTCGCGCTGGATCAGGCGGGTCATCTCGGCGAGCTGGGCGCTGGTCCACTCGACCATGTCGTCGAAGCTGAAGATGCCCTGCAGGGTGCGGCTGCCATCGACGACGGGCACGCGCCGGATCCCTCGAGCGCGCATCTGCTCGAGCACCTCGTAGACGTCCTGCTCCTCGGTGGCGCAGTAGAGGTCCTCGCTCATGACCTTGCCGATCGGCGTCGCCTCGCAGGCGCGGTTGTCGGCCACCACGGTCAGGACCAGGTCCCGGTCGGTCACGATGCCCACCGGCACGCGCTGGCCGTCGCGCTCGTCGACCAGCACCACGCTGCCCACGTGCTCGTCGCGCATCAGGCGCGCGATCTCCGCCGCCGATTCCATCCGGCGGGCGACCACCACCCGGCGATTGCAGAGCTGTCCGATTTGCATGCCAGACTCCTACCGTGGGCAGGTAAGCACGCGGGGTCGCTTGACCAGCGCGGGCCTCAGGCCCCACCCGGCGCCGCGCCCGCCACGCGGATCTGGGCGCGCAGCTCCTCGGTCGCCCCCGCGTCCACCCGCAGCTCGCCCGGCTCGCCGGTCAGCACCACCCCACAGTGCCACTTGGCTTCCTCGGCGGTCAGGGCGCCGCCCTGCACGTCCCGAAGCACGTCGGCCGGGTCTCGCTTCAGCCCGGCCAAGAGCTCGTCCGACCAGTAGTCGCGCAAATCTGCTGCCATGGGTCCCTCGAGGAGCACGTAGGCGCGCAGCTCGCCGTGTCGAGTGGCCGTGCTAACTCTGCGGGACGGGGGACCGGCCGGATGGCGCGCGTCAGGCGCTACTAACCAGCGAGCGTGACGGTGGGCGGCACGATCGCGGTCATGGTGCTCGCGTGGGTGCTGGAGCCGGTAGTGAGCGCTCGGCGTACGTCGCCAGCCGGCGATCGGGTGCGGCCGTCTGCGGCTTGCGTGGGGAGGTGTGCCCATCGGGCGCACATGATCGCCCCAGCAGTGCGCTGCCAGCCGCATTTTCTTGGGGGTCGGGAAGAGCCGTTTGGCGTCTTCGTGCGTAGACGCTTGTGGGGCGGATCGGGTCGCCCCTTCGTGACAGGAGTACTTTACATGTGGATAGGCACACTGGAGGCGCGGCGGCTGGGGCCGTGCTTCCCCTTGCTGACGTGCATTGCGCTGTGGTGCACGTCGGCGGCGCAGGCGCAGAGCGCGCCGGAGCAGGCCACGCCGGCGCCGACCGAGTCGATGGCGCAGTCGAGCGTGACGGACGAAGACATGACCGACCTCAAGGCCCGCGGGCACTTCAGGCTCGGCCGCGAGTACTACGAGCAGGGGCGCTTCGCGGAGGCGGCCAAGGAGTTCGAGGTCGCCTACGGGCTCAGCGGTCGCGGCGCGCTGCTCTACAACGTCTACCTCGCCTACCGGGATGCGCAGGACGCGGCGAACGCGGCGCGCGCGCTCCGGGGCTATCTGGCGGCGGTGCAGGACATCCCCGACCGCGAGCACCTGACGGCGCGGCTTGCAGCGCTCGAGGCCGAGGTCGCGCAGGCGCAGGAGGAGGCCGCGCGTCAGCAAGCCGAGTCCGAGCGCGCGGAGCGCGAGCGCGCGGCCGCCGAGCGCCGGGCGCAGGAAGCCGAGCGGCGTGCGCAGCTCAGGCCGGAGCGCCCCCTGTGGCCGTGGCTCCTCTTTGGCGCCGGTGTGGCGGTGACCGGGACCGGCGTGGTGCTCGGCGTGATGGCCGAGGGCGATGCCAGCGACTTGCGCGAGCAGTGCGTGGCGGACCCACGCACGGACGGCGCCGTGGCCCCGCTCGTGCAGGGCTCCCACTGCGCTCCCAGCGTCGAGCTGGAGTCGCGGCGCAGCTCGATCCAGACCCGCGCCACCGTGGCGGATGCGCTGTGGATCGGCGGCGCGGTGATCACGGCCACCGGACTCGTGTTGGCGTTTGCGCTGCCAGACGAGTATCCCGAGCTGGAAGAGCTGCCGGTGACGGCGGGTTGCTCCCCGCGCGGATGCGGGGCGGAGGTGCGCTTTGGCTTCTGAGAATGTCGTGCCTCATCTGCTGATCGCACTGCTCGTCTCGGTCGGGGCGGCTTGCACTGCCACGGTCTCGGACCTCGATGATCTGGACCAGGACGGGGACGCCTGCGATCCGCGCGGGCAGCTGGAGCGGGGGACGGACCTGCAGCTGCGCTTCGCCGGGCTCACGCCGCACGTCAACCAGGACCTGTTCTTTGCGGTGACCGTGGAAGACGAGCGCAACATCGAGGCGATGATGGTACTGGCCTCGCTCGACGACCCGGACCTGGAGCTGACGGTGCCGAAGCTGCTGCCGGAAGGGCCGGCCGAGCTCGCTTTCTGGGCGGACTCGATGCCGGACGGCTTCGATCCCATCAACGAGGACAACGAGCCCATCGACCACCAGTGGACACGACCCGTGTGTCCAAACGGCGAGCTGACGTTCACTCACACCACGCCCTTTCAGGACGTGCAGGACGCCCTGTCGGTCGGCGCGATCTTCGAGTTCGTGATCCCGCAGGAGCTGCGTCGCCCGGAGCTCTTCGACACCTACCGCATGTGGGTGAGCGCGATCCAGCTGGCCGACGCAGCCCTGGCTCAAGAGGTGCAGACACGCGCCCACGATCG
>JAPPOT010000046.1 GCA_028817855.1 Myxococcales bacterium | reverse complement strand
GCTTCCCTCCGAGCGCCTCGAGGAACTCGAGGGTGAAGCGGTTGTCGCCATCGCACAGGGTGAGGGTGAAGAGATCACCCTTTCGCTCGAGCTCGATCATGCGCGCAACTCCGGCTGGGAAGACGACTGCGAACGCGGCGCCAGGGCGGCGCGCGCGGCATCGTACTCGCGCTGCAGCCGTGCGACCAGCGCACCCGCGGGCACGACCTCCTCGACCACCCCCACGCCCTGGCCACAGCCCCACACGTCGCGCCAGGCCTTCGGCCGCTCGCTCCCGCCGCCCTGGCCGAAGCTCATCTTGCTGGGGTCCGCATCCGGCAGGTTCCCGGGGTCGAGGCCGGCGCGCGCGATCGACGGCGCCAGGTAGTTTCCGTGCACGCCGCTGAAGAAGTTGCTGTAGACGATGTCGCTGGCGCAGCTGTCCACCACCATCTGCTTGTACTCCGGCTGCGCCCGGGCTTCGTCGGTCGCGATGAAGGCCGAGCCCACGTAGGCCATGTCCGCTCCCATGGCCTGGGCCGCGAGCACCGCACGGCCGGTGGCGATCGAGCCGCTGAGCAAGAGCGGTCCGTCGAACCACTGGCGGATCTCCTGGATCAGGGCAAAGGGGGAGGTCGTCCCGGCGTGCCCGCCGGCACCGGCCGCGACGGCGATCAGGCCGTCGGCCCCCTTGTCGATGGCCTTGCGTGCGAAGCGGTCGTTGATCACGTCGTGCAGCACCAGACCGCCGTAGCCGTGCACCGCCTCGTTCACTTCCTCGCGCGCACCCAGGGACGTGATCACGATCGGCACGCGTTGCTTCACGCAGGTCTCGAGGTCCTCCTCGAGCCGGGCGTTGCTGCGGTGCGCGATCTGGTTGACCGCGAAGGGCGCGCTCGGGCGATCGGGGTGGGCCCGATCGTGGGCGTCGAGGGCTTCACGGATCTGATGGAGCCACTCGTCGAGCAGGCTCTGGGGCCGGGCGTTGAGGGCCGGGAAGGAGCCGACGACCCCAGCCTTGCACTGGGCGATCACCAGCTCCGGGCCCGAGAGAATGAACATGGGTGCGCCGACCACCGGCAGGGGCAGCCGGCCGAGCATCTGGGGAAGCGTCACGACTTCGATCTCCTCTTCGTCACCGCCACGGTGGCTCAAGCTAGCAGCGAGCCAAAAACAGTCAAGACTGACTCTTTGAAGGATCGCCCTGGTTTTTCAATGCAATTTCGGGATATCAGCCGCGTCGGCGGATGAAGTCGAGCAGCAGATCCGCCATCAGGTCCGGCCGGCTCATGACCGCCGGGTGGCTGGTCATCGGCATCTCGTGCAGCTCCGCGTCCGGCATCAGGGCGGCGATGCGGCGCGCCTCTTCCAGGTTGGCGTCCTGGACGCCGCACGCCACGAGCGTTGGAGCGGAGAGCTCCGCGAGCTCCGGCGTGGGATCGGGCTGATCGTTGTGCGCCGTGAGCGAGCGCAGGGCCTCGCGTTCGTGCGTGTGCGCGAACCATCCTCGATCGAGCTCCGGGCTGCCGATGCCCGCCTCTTCGCGCAGCCGTCGCGCCTCGAGCATCAGGTCGCGCTGGAGTCGCTGGTCCACCGGCTGATCGAGCGAGACGTCGAAGAGCGCGAGCAGCAAGGTGCGCTGCGGGTGGCGCAGGGCGAAGCGCGCCGCGGTGCGCGCACCGTAGGCGCACCCACAGATGACCGCAGTCTGCGCACCGACCGCATCGAGCACCGCCGCCAAGTCGTCCGCGTACTGCGGGAAGCTGTAGTCCGCGCGCTCGCCACCGCTGGAGCGACCGGTGCCACGCCAGTCGTGACGAACGACCCGGTGCTCGCGCGCCAAGCGCTCCATGATCGGCGTGTGAACCCCGAGGTTGCTGCGCGCCGGGTTGATCAGCGCGAGCGGCGTACCGCCCTCGGGCCCGTCCACCTCCACGTGCAGCTCCACGCCGCCGGTCGTCACCTTCAGCTCGGCCATGGCCCCTTCTACGCCGCGCCGCGGGCCACCACAAGCGCGCCTTCAGGTGTCCGCCGATCCGCGCGGCCAGAGCACCACCGCCACGTCACGGAAGACCGGCAGGTAGAGCAGACAGCCCGGCACGAAGGTGAGGGGCGTGCGCGTCAGCACCTCGCGCAGCGCCTCCAGCTCGTGCAACACGCGGCCATCGTCGAGCGTGACCTGCAGGCGTCGATCGGCCCGCGGCGCCTCGAGCGTGAAGCGGCCCAGCCAGTCCAGCGCACGCAGCAGGCGCGCCCAAACGCCCGGCGCCAGCGCCACGCGCGTGCGCCCACCTTCCGGGGTGACGAAGGCGATGTAGAGCGCGAACATCTGGTAACTGAAGGTGCCCACGTTCATCAGCATGTCGATGCCGGCGTGCAGCAGCACCCCCGCGAAGATGCACCAGCGCCGCGCCCGCGGCAGCCAGAGGCCGAACACCAGGGCCGTCTCGACTACCACCGTCAGGAAGCCGAGCAGCTTGGCGGGCAGCACGGCCAGGACGCCGCCCGCCAGGTAGCCGTTGAGCACGACGGCATGCTCCAGGTCCGCCATCACCTGCCCGGTGATCCAGCCGGCGTTCATC
Organism: Myxococcales bacterium; assembly: GCA_028817855.1. GTDB lineage: Bacteria > Myxococcota_A > Polyangia > Polyangiales > JAFGIB01 > JAOUOP01. The sequence goes on along the minus strand of JAPPOT010000046.1, from coordinate 8,769 downwards.
TTCGCCCCGAAGGACGCCTGGAAGTAGACGGCGGTCACGAGCAGCTGCAGCTGACGCACCGGCAGGATGACGCGCGCGGGCCGGACCGCCGCATCGCCACGCCGCGCGGCATCCAGGCTGAAGTGCTCGTCGCAGCGGCTGAAGGCCAGGACCCACAGCACGAGCACGAAGGTCGTCATGTGGTGCGTGTAGAACCACTCGCTCAACAGCAGCCAGTAGCTGAGCAGCAGCGCCAGCGCGGGCACGACCACGCGCGTGAAGAGACCGAGCATCACCAGCGCCGCCAGCGCGAGCAGCGCGTTCTCGAGCCAGAGGTACCCCTGGTAGCTCGGCGCGGGCAGCCACTCGAAGCCCGGCACTGGCAGTCGGAAGCCCTCGAGCAGGTAGTCCTCGGGGCGCGGAAAACGCCGGTGGGGCAGGCTGATCGACAGCCGCTCGACGCGCCACAGGCCGTAGAGGTGGGTCAGCTTCACGCACAGCACCAGGCCGGTGAACAGACGGACCAGGCACAGGCTCTCGCGCGAGCGCAGCTCGAAGAAGAAGCGCTGGTAGGCGCTGACCGGTCGCGCGGTCACGGCTCCACCACCGGATGCCGCAGGGTCATGCGTCGCAGCGCACCCTCCCGCCCCACGCGATAGTCGACGCGGGCCACGAAGGGCCCGCCGTGCGTGTCGTGCAAATAGGCGAGGTACTCGCGCATCGTGCGCTCGAGACTCCCGCGGTTGTAGAACCAGCAACGCGCGAGCGTGTCCGGGCGCAGCTTCTTGAGGCCGTAGTCGCGCAGCTCCCCCTGGGGCGCGTAGTACTGAAGCCGACCATCGTCGAGCTCCCGGTAGTACTGGGGCTGGAAGAAGATGACGTATTGGAAGGGCGCAAGGCTGTAGCGGCCATCGTCGCGCGTGCCCTGAACGACGGCGAGGGTCGCGAGCAGCGCGGGCAGCGCGAAGACCAAGACGTGGTGCCACGCGCGCGCCGGGGCCACGGGATGGCGCCCTCCCCCGCTGTCGTGCGCATCGCCCACGGGGCGATCGTACTGCGCGAGCGCCCCGCCGGGAATTTCCGCGGTCTAGGGGGTGTCCCTAGAAGCGATCGATCACCGCAATCCCGGAAGGCGCGCTGTGGTCGCTCATCTGCGCGAGCTCATGCGGCACCTCCTCGAGCGCGACGCGCCGCCCGATCAGCGGCTCCAGATCCACGCGCCCACCCCCCACCATCGCGAGCAGCGCCGGATAGGAGCTGGCCTTGATGCCGTGGCACCCGTAGATCTCCAGCTCGCGGGCGATCACGCGGTCCATCGGCATCGGGGCGCGGGCGGCGTCCTCGAGCAGCAGCCCGACCTGCAAGTGGCGACCGCGCTTGGCCAGGCACGAGACGCTCTGCACGAGGGTGACGGGATCGCCCAGCGCATCCATCGCCACCTGGGCGCCGCCGCCGGTCAGCTCCGCGATTGCATCGCAGGGGTCTCCGCCGCGCGCATCGATCACGTGCTCCGCGCCGAGCTGCCGCGCCAGGGCGAGCCGCTCGCGATCGATGTCCACCCCGATCGCGCGTGCGCCCAGGGCCCGCGCAAGGCACAGCGCCGAGAGCCCGACGCCACCGCAACCGAAGACCGCGATCCACTCACCGGCACCCAGGCGCCCGAGCTCCACGACCGCCCGGTAGCTCGTGCCGAAGCGGCAGCCGAGCGTGGCGGCCTGGACCGGGTCAAGCCCCTCGGGCAGCTCGACCACGTTCAGGTCGGCGTAGCGCAGCGCGACGAGCTCCGCGAAGGAACCCCAACCGCTGAAGCCTGGCTGGTACTGCCGGTCGCAGACCTGGGGATCGCCACGTGCGCACGTGGGGCACGTCCCACAGCCGCTGACGAAGGGCACCGTCACGCGCATACCCTCGCGCAGTCGCCGCACCTCGGCACCCGCCGCCACCACCTCCCCGGCCAGCTCGTGGCCCGGGACGTGGGGCAGCCGCACCATCGGGTCGTGTCCCTGCCAGGCGTGCCAGTCGCTGCGGCAGACACCGGAGGCGAGCACGCGCAGCACGACGCCATCCGGCTTCGGCACCGGATCGGCCACCCGCTCCACACGAATCTCGCCACCAAAGCTGTCGAACACCGCAGCCCGCATGGGTCGCGTGTACTAGCAGAACCGGCCGCCGTTCAGAAGCGGTCGCCCGCGCGCTACTCGCCGAATTGCCAGCAGGTGTTCGTCGCGCCGATCAATGACAGCACGCCGTTGTCGAGCGCCCCGGCCGGGTAGGAGAAGGCGAACTGGTAGCACATCTCCTGGTTGGTCGACTGGCCGAAGGCGACGTTGACACCGGTGTCGTTGAAGAAGGTGCATGTCGACTTGATCTGGTCGTTCGGCTCGAGCACCAGGAATGGATCCATCATGTAGTGGACCTGGTAGTCGAACTGGAAGGGCTGGTCGAAGACCGTCTCCCAGGTGCTGGTACCCGCGCGCATCACCTCGGAGCGCATGTTCGTGCCGATCGTATGCAGGTGCGGCAGGAAGCCGACGATCGTGATCGGGCCGCCCGAGTCGTTGATGCAGGTGCCGCTGAACTCGTGCTCGCCGGCGGGCATGCCCAACACGCCGTTGAAGTTCTCGGTGCCGAGCCAGGTCAGGCCGCCGATATTCGGACGCCCGTCGGGCGTGGTCGTGCAGAACTGCACCTTGGTGCCGTCGGGCTGCGAGACGCCGGTGCTGTTGAACATGTGCCACTGCACCATGATCTTGCTGCCCCCGGGATTCGGTAGCTTCAGCCCCATCTCCTCTGGCAACACGAAGTTGCAGCCGCCCACCGCCCAGCCGCCGATCAGCTGTGCGGCCGCGCCCAGGGTGGTGCCCGTCACGTTGACGTTGACCGTGCCGTGGGGCTGGGGCGTCGTGTAGTCGAACGCCAGCCAGTGGTGCAGCACCTGGAGGTTGTCGAAGTCGGCGCCGAAACGCGTGGCCACCGTTCCGGCCGGCCACGGCACGTCGTAGATCAGCTCGTGGTAGCTCTCGCCGGGTGCAACGTTGAACTTGCTCGTGTCGGTCGGCGAGCTGATCCCGTGAACCTGGAAGTCGTAGCAAGTCTCGCCGGGCAGCGCGACGAGCGGCTCGTAGGCGTCGTCACCGCCGCACTCGTCCGGCAGACCACCCACTGGCCGCAGGTCGTCATCGCCCGGATCGATCACCGGCGGCGCGCACGCGGCGTCCTCATCGGTGCCGGCGCCTGCGCCCGCGAGCAGCCACTCGTCGAGTGTCGCAAGATCCTCGGGTGACATGGGCTCACCCTGCGGCATCTCGCCATTGTTGATGCGGATCTGCGCCACCTCGTGGACGAGCTTGCTGGTATCGCCCAGGGTGTCGGGGCCGTAGACCGGGGAGACGCGATGCCAGTCCTCGTGACTCACCAACCGGATCGCACCACCCATCGGGTTCTGGCCGTGACAACGGCCGCAGTTGTCGGCCACCACGTTGGCGACGCCGCAGGGAATCGGTGTCCCCAGCTGCGTCCCGGGCTCGTCGCCCTCGGCATCCGGCGCATCGGAGCCCGCCGCGCCGTCGTCACCACCGCTCCGCGTTGGGAGACCCGTGTCCGGATCGATCGTAGTGCCAGGCGGCAGCCGCTCGCCGGTGTCCGGATCGACCATCGTGTCCTGTGGTGGCACCATGATGCCGCCGCTGTCACTGCCCTCGCCCTGGTCGGCGCAACCCAGCACCGCCAAGGAGAGCCCCATGAGCGCCGCGCACAGCTCCACGCGCAGCTTTGCCTTTCGAATACGCATCCTCACCTCCGACGGCCGATCCCCCAATTCATAGGGGCAGCCTCCGACGTTCCAACCCTGGTGGCCCTGCACCGCGGCCGCATCGATACGCGGCCGGCCCTTTCGCACCCTTCAGCACCGACGTACGCACCTCGGCCCGATCGCCGATGGCGAAGGACGATCCGTCGACGCACGAGGACCAAGTAATGTGGCCCCTTTGGCTAAATTGCACCGAGCGGAAGCTCACGAATGGGGAACCGGTTGCGCCGCTGGCCTGCGCAGTCCTTTTCCCACCGCGCCCATCGGGCATGCTGGGGCGTGGGTGGAATGACCACGCCCAGTAGCAGCACACGCGGGGTCGGTGGTGTCGCGGTGCGCTTCGTGCGCCCCTTCCTGGCACTCAACAAGTACACCGGCGGCTCCGTGCCGCGCGACGCCTTCGAGCGGGCGGGCCTGGACGCCCGCACCCTCGACGATGGCAGCGCACGCGTGCCCTGGGCGACGATCGACCGACTGTGGGACCTGCTGCCCAGCTACGACGCGAAGCGCGCGATCGCCCCCGTAGCGGCCCTCTTCCTGGTGGACGACTCGCTCGACGTGCCCGAGTACGTGGTGCGCCACCAGGCGACGGTGGCGGAGGGCTTTGATGCGTTGATGCGCTACATGCCGCTGATCGCGGACGGCGCGCGCTGGCAGAGCCTGCCCGAGCCGGGGCAGCTGCGCATCACCTTCAGCGCCGAAGGGCTGTGCCAGCACCCCCACGCCGTCGCCGCCTACGCGCTGGCCTGCATGACACGACTCGCGGCGCGCTTCACGGGCGAGCGAGTCGCACCCCTCGGCGCGGAGTTTGCTTTTCCACGCCCGCCCACCACCGAGCACTACGAGCGTGTCTTCAAGTGCGCCCTGCGCTTCGACGCCGCGGACAACGCCCTGACCGTTCCACGCGACACGATGAACACACCGATGCTGCACGGCGACACCGCGCTCAGCCGCACGCTCGAGCGCATGGTCGAGCGCCAGCTGCAGGACGAGGCGCAGGCCCCGACCGCACGCGAGCGCGTTCAGGGCCTGATCGTGGAGCTCCTACCGCGCGGCGAGTGCTCCGCGATCACGGTGGCGGATCGACTGCAGACGCCGGTGCGCACGCTGCGCAGGCACCTCAAGACCGAGGGGACCACCTTCCGCGAGCTGGTAGACGAGACCCGCCGGGGGCTGGCGGCGCGCTACCTGCAGGACGAGGCGCGGGCCGTCAGCGAGATCGCCTACCTGCTCGGCTTCTCCACGGTCCAGGCCTTCGACCGCGCCTTCCGCCGCTGGTACGGGCAGACACCGCTCGAGTGGCGCCGCGCGCGAACCTGACAACGCAGGCCGAGCCCGGATAGGCTTCATGGCATTCTGGTGAATAGGCGCGCGGGGACGCGCGTCGGAGCACGGAACCAGCCATCGAGGGGGATCCATGGGGACGCGGAAGGGACTGACTCTGATCGCGGCGCTCGCGCTGCTGGACGGCTGCGCCAACTACTCCACGCTGCAGACACCCGAGACCGTGCCCGAGCGCGCCGCGGAGATCGGCTTTGGTGGCACCTACAACAACTACACGCTGGAGATCGAGACCACCTCGACGAGCACGGCGCCCGACGGCACGACGGTGACCGACACCAGCACGAGCCGCGAAGACTTCGGCGTGCCCGCGCTCGCCCTATGGCTGCGCTACGGCATCACCGATCGGCTGGAGATCCACGGCCTGACCTGGCTGCCACTCGGCACGACCGTGGGTGGCAAGTACATGCTCGTCGGCGAGCGCGACCAGCCCGGCTTCATCTTCTCTCCAGGCCTGGACTTGAGCGTCCCCCTCGAGATCAGCGTCAACGACGACAGCACGATCCTCTTCGACCTCTACACGCCGATGCACCTGGGCTACCGCGCCAACGAGAGCTTCGCGGTCTACCTCACGCCGAAGTACGTGCTGCGCTTCGTCGACGACAACGTCGGCCACAGCGTGGGCGGCACCCTCGGCGTCGCCATCGGCGATGAGACCACGTTCCTCATCGAGGGCGGCGTCTACCAGGACACCCTGGTCGACGATCAGATCATCAACGGCGCCATCGGCATCGGATTCGAGTAGCTGGTCGCAGCCCCGAGGGCGCGTACCTGATCGCAATGGACGGGCGAACCTCGATCGACTTCAGCCACTGGTCCGATCCCCTCTGCATCTGGGCCTTCGTGGCCCAGGACAAGCTCGATCGCCTGCTCGCGCGCCACGGCGAGGCGCTTCGGGTCCGCTACCGCGTGGTCCCGGTCTTCGGCTCGCTGCGCCAGCGCTTCGAGCAGGGGCCGTGGTCAACCGATGGGGTCGAGGGTCGCGTGCAGAAGACCGCGGACATCGCACGGCGCTTCGGGCACGACGCGGTGAGCGGCGCGTGCTGGCGGGCCGCGCGCGACGCCTCCTCCTGGTCGCCCGGAGCGGCCATCAAGGCGGTCGCCCTCGCGGAGCAGGCCGGGCATGTGGCCCCGGACTGCACCGCGCGCTTTCAGATCGCCCTGCGCCACGCGTTCTTCGTCGATGATCTCAACATCACCGAGCGTGGGGCCCAGCTGGCGCTGGCCGAGCAGTGCAACATCCCGCGCGCGCCCCTGGAGGCCGCCCTCGACGATGGGCGAGCGCTGGCCGCGCTGTGGGAGGACGAAGCCGAGCGGGATCGGCTCGGCATCCAGGGCTCGCCCACGTACGTCTTCGACGAGGGCCGCGCGATGCTCTACGGCAACGTCTCCGAGGGCATGATCAACGCCACAGTCGACGAGCTCCTGGGCGGCATGGCACCCGGCCGCTCCGAGTGCGCCTGAAACCCGAGCGCCGAAGGCGCGAGCTATCGCGCATCGTCAGCGATGCGCGATAGGAGGTCGCGGGGCCCTCCTGCGATCGGGTCAGAACCTCAGGAGGACCCCGGGAGTCTTCGACGCGTTCCGCGCTGCCCCTCGTTCGCGTCGATGAAGAACCTACCAGCGCGATCCACGCGCGCCCACCCAGCGCGGCGCACACCCTTGCGCAGCATCAATTACCAATAGCGAAACGTTACGTAATGCGAGCTGTGGGGCCTCTGGGGGTCTCTGCGTTGATCCATCTCAATGCGCGTTCCTCGACGCCCTGTGAGCTGACGACGGAACGCATACGACACGGTATGTACGTAGTGGGTACAGCGCTCCTGGTGCGGTGCATCACACGGTCGGGGTTTCCGGGGGGCTGAGAGAGGTCGTTTGCATCTGGGTTTCGTGGAGGTCGCCTATGATGAGGTCGTGGTCGGGTCAACTTTCTCCAAACGTCGCGCTGCTCGCTGCAGTCGCGCTCCTCGCATCTGCCTGTGGCAGCAGCGACATGACGACACCCCGGGAGAGCAACACCGTCTTCCCGGGGGTGAATGACGCTGCCGGGCAGGGTGGCGCCAACCAACCGCCGGTGATCGATCCGGACACGGGCGACCCGATCCCGCAGGTGAACGACCCGAACGACACCGGTCGCCCGGACGTGGCAGCCCCGGCGGGCGGTGTGCCATGCGAGGTCGCCAGCGTGGTCGCCAACAACTGCGGCCAGTGCCACGGCGCCAATCCCATCGGCGGCGCGATCAAGCTCGTGACGCACGAGGACTGGCACCGGGACTCCCCGCTCTACGGACCGAGCACGCTCGGCGATCCAGCGACGAAGGTCTACGAAGTGGCCCAGATCCGCATCAACAACGGCGAGATGCCCCAGGGCGGCACGATGTCCGAACAGGATCTGGCCACGCTCGATGCGTGGCTGCTGGCGGGCGCCACCGCCGCGTCGCCCGACGTGGTGTGCCCGGGCGAGAACGTCCCCGACGTCCCCGGCGACGACAATCCCGGGGATACCAACAACAACCCGGCGACCGCCGGCAGCGAGTGCGCCGGCGAGGACGCCTACGTCCCGCTCACGGCCTTGCCGGGCGAGACCTGCTACGAGTTCCCGGTGCACGGGGTGAGCTCACCTACCGACACCACCAAGTTCTCCGTGCAGCCGGGCGAGAGCTACCACGAGTTCATCTACGACGTGCCCTGGCCGGCGGGCACCACCGCCACGCGCTTCGGCGCGGACTTCGACAACCTCCAGGTGCTCCACCACTGGCTGGCCTTCGACTACACGACGACCCAGCCCCACGGCACCGTCAACCGCAACGTGCTCGGCACCACGTTGGGGGCCAACGCCAACCTGATCGGCGGCTGGGCCGTGGGCGGATGCAACTTCGTGCTGCCCGAAGACATGGGCCTGCAGCTGCCGGACTCGGGCCACATCATGGTCCAGTGGCACCTCTACAACACCACCGGCGTACCCCAGGACGACGGTACCAAGGTCCAGTTCTGCACCGTACCGGCGAACGCGCGGCCGAACATCGGCGGGCTGACCTGGCTGGGCACGGAGAACTTCAACGGCCTGGCCGGCATGGGCCCGGGCATGCAGGAGTTCTTCGGCACCTGCATCAACGACTCACCCGGCCCGATCACCATCGTCGGCTTCCTGCCGCACCTGCACACCCTCGGGATCAACATGCGCTCCGAGGTGCAGCGCGCCGGCAGCTCGACGTGGGAGACCGTCTTCGACCAGCCCTTCGACTTCAACTGGCAGGTCCACTACATGATGGAGCCGGCGCTGGTGCTGCAGCCCAACGACAAGATCAAGGCGACCTGCACCTTCTTCAACGACACGGGGATCAACGTCGCCTTCGGCGAGTCGACCAACGAGGAGATGTGCTACCAGTTCGCCTTCTCGCACCCGGCCGGCGCCCTCGACAACGGCGTGCTGAGCCTGATCGGCGCAACCAACACCTGCTGGCAGTTCGGCGAGTAGTAGGTCGAGGCAAGAGATAGGGAACCGCCGAGGTTCGCCCAGGAGCAGCTTACTGTCCGTCGGGCTTCGCCCGACCCTAGAGAGGGTCACGCGACCCTCCCGCCCCCACCGCGCAAACCAAGGGGGCCCCCCCCGCCCCCCCGGGGGGGACCGACCCAGCCGG
>JAPPOT010000279.1 GCA_028817855.1 Myxococcales bacterium | reverse complement strand
GCCATGGGCTCCGCCGTCGAATGCCCCGGTTGCCGGTGCGGCGGCGCTCGCCGCGGCCTCGTCCGTCGCGTCGGTTGCCGCCGGTGGTTCGGCCGCGCCGCGCTCGTACAGCGAGGGCTCGCCCCAGCGGTGCTCGGCCGCTTTGGCCACGAGCTCCTTGCCCATGTCCAGCTCCGCCACCTCGATGCCCATGCCCGCGGGGCCGGCATCGCTCGCCGCCGCACGCGCCCAGGCGACGCGCCCCTCACCGGCCAGGGCGACGCTGCCGTCCGCTAGCAGGTATTCGAAGCGCAGCGTGGTGCCGACCTCGAGCGGCTCGCCGGTGCGGACGAAGACGCCTTGCGGACAGATGTGCTCGCGGTATTGCACCGCGAACTCCTCGGCGTCGTTGCTCGGGGTCTCGATCTTGAAGGGTTCGGTCATGGGTCACACGCGCAGGTCATGCCCGGGCGCTGCATGGCCGACTGGACACCGTCGGTGGAGGAGGGAACGACGTCCGCAACACCCTCCCACGTGCCGTGCCGAGCGGGCCCAATCCTAGCCCGGTTTCTTCATGAACTCACGATCTTGCTAGCCGCAGCGGGCCGCCGCGGTGCGACCCCGCGATCCCTTGGGGTGGCTCGGGCTGCGCGCTCACAAGGCACGACCACGGGGTTGCGATGCCCACGCGTCCGTCCGACCTTGTGACCGACGCGGAGTGTCCTGGCGCGACCAGCTCGCCGCCGTGCCAGTGGAGCGCCTGGCCGGCGTGCAGCTCGGCCATCCGCGTCACGACGTTGTCGTCGGGCTCGAGGTGGCCCGGCGTTGGGCCCCCGCGCGGCGTGGGAACACGCTCGATCGATAGCCGGCCCACGTGCCCTCGCGCAGCGCAGCTTGCGTTGCGCGCGCTTCGCGTCCGACGCCGGGTGGCCGGCCGCCAAGTGATGGGGCCTTGCTTCCATTTGATAACGCTATGTGATTAAGCGCTATCTAGAAGTAGATTTAGATACTATTTTCAATAGTTTATGGTTGGTAACAGACTGTCTTAGCGATCGCTCGGAAAGCGTGGCATGGTCCCTCTGGTGGAGGGTTCCGCGAGTGGAACGGGCAGGACGCGGCGCGACGGTCGCCGCGCGCGCACGCGCGAGCGCTTGCTCGGTGCGGCGATGGAGATCCTGCGCCAGCAGGGCGTCGGTGCGGTCAGCGTGAGCGCGGTGGCGCGCCGCGTGGGCGTCCACCACTCCCTCTTCTACCAGCACTTCAAGGACGTGGATGCGTGCCTGGCGGCCGTGACCCAGCAGGCCCTGCGGGCGCTCGGCCCGGTCGAGCGCGAGCTGCGGCGCGAGCTGCTGCGCCGCGCGATGGCCGACCGGCGCGAGCTGGCGAGCTACTACGAGGCGTCGATCGAGCGCTGGCTGGAGCAACGGCCAGTGCTCGAGCTGGTGGTCGCCCACCGTCTCGACAGCTCCCCGATCGGCGAGGCGGTGCGCCCGGCGATCCAGGCGCTCAGCGACGAGCTCGCGGCCGAGCTGTGGGAGGTCGCGGTGCGCCAGGGTGTCGACGGCAAGCGGCTGCCGGAGATCCGCATGCTCGCCGACCTGCAGATCAACCACTGGCTGTGGGCCCTCGAGCAGATCATCGTCGGTCGCGCCGGTGACCGGCGCGCCTTCGCGGAGATGCTCGCCGACGTCAACATCGCCACCAACATGACCTTCCTGCGTCGCGCCCAGGTGCCGAGCTACTGGGAGATCGTCGAGCAGCAGCTCACCGAGCAGCAGCGAGCGACGATGGGCGAGGAGCGCGCTGCCCTGCGCGAGTACGTCGAGGCCCACAGCGATGCCGAGCTGGTCGAGGAAGCGGGCTCGGCACAGCAGCTGGTCGAGCGCGTGCTGCAGGGCATGTGCGCCACCTTCCTGCCGCGCGCCGCCGGCAGTCAGAGCGCGGTGGTGCACTACCGCGTCGACACGCCCCAGGGCGAGGTGCGCATGCGTCTGTGGATCCAGAGCGGCCGCTGCGTGGTCGATGCGTTATGCGACGCCGCCCCCCCGCGAACGACGCTGGTGATGTCACTGCGCACCCTGCTCGAGACGGTGAGCGGCCTGCGGCACTACAACGAGGCCTACCAGGACCGCGACATGGAGGTGGAGGGGGACCTCTACTTCTCGGTCGAGCTCATGGACTGGTTCTTCCACGCGTGAATCGGGCGAGGTTCGCCCAGGGGCGGCCTACGTCCTCGCAGGAACATGCGCCCCACCCACAGAGAGCCCTGCGAAGCCCACCGCCTGCACGATCTTGGCACGCCTCGGTGAAGTATGCGGCTTGGCCCGGAACTGGCGCGGGCCGGTCCCTATCGGCCACGATCCCACCCGGCACTGACCCGGGGTAGACCGGCGCCCAATGACGGGCTAGAGAGTCCGGTGATACCCTAAAGGTGGGTTATCCGTGACACAGCAAGGACAAGGGGCGAGCGGGCCCATGGGGGAGCCAGATGCGCTGATTGGACGCACCGTCAGCGGCCGCTATCGCGTGCACACCCTGATCGGGCAGGGCGGCATGGGCAAGGTCTACGAGGCCCAGCAGATCCCCCTCGGCCGTGCCATCGCCCTCAAGGTGCTGGGCGCGAGCACCCATGGCGAGAACGAGGCCGAGTTCCAGAAGCGCTTCTTCCACGAGGCCTCGATCCTCGCGAAGCTCAAGAGTCCGCACACCGTCACGGTCTTCGACTACGGCCGCGACGACGACATCTTCTTCATCGCGATGGAGCTGCTCAAGGGGCACGCCCTCGACCGCATCATCAAGGAGCGCGGCAAGCTCTCGCCCGCGCACACGGTCGCGGTCGCGATGCAGATCTGCCGCTCCCTGCGCGAGGCCCACGCCCAGGGCGTCATCCATCGCGATCTCAAGCCAGCCAACGTCATCATCACCAAGACCGACGACGGCGACGAGCACGCCAAGGTGCTCGACTTCGGCCTGGCCAAGCGCCTGAGTGTGCCGGCCGACGACACCAACCCGAACGTCGTGCCGGGCTCGCCCAAGTACATGGCGCCCGAGGCGATCCGCCAGGAGACGGTGGACGGGCGCACCGACATCTACGCGCTCGGCGTGATGCTCTACCAGATGCTCACTGGCTCGGTACCCTTCGACGCGCGCAACCCGATGGACATCCTAGTCTCGCACCTGCAGCACCCGCCGGACCCGATCCGCGCGCGCGCGCCCGGGCTGGAGCTGCCGCCGTCGCTCGAGCACCTGGTGATGCGCTGCATGGCGAAGGCGCCGACCGATCGCTTCCGCGGCATGCAGGAGGTGATCGAGGCCCTGCGCGCGGTGGCGCGCGAGGTGGGTGTGCGCGCCGAGCCCACGCTCGGTCAGCTCTCGATCGCACCGCCCACCCAGGAGCCCGCCGAGTCCGTCGCGTCCCCGCCCCAGCTGCGCGTGGGCGCCATGGAGCCCACGCCCTCCGGCACGCGCGTGCGCGAGGCGCCGCAGCCGCCCAGGCGTCGCGCCGGCCTGTGGGTGTTCCTCGGCCTGCTGCTGGTCGCCGGCGCCGGCGCCGCGGCCTTCTTCATGACGCAGCAGCGGCAGCTCGTGGATGCCCCGCCGCCGGCGCCGCCGGAGCCCGTCGCGGTGGCGGAGCCCGAGCCCGAAGCGATTCCGCCGGAGCCCGATATGGTGATCTCAGAGGAGGACACCAGGGGAGCCGAAGGGGAGGGCGAGACACCGACCATCAAGGTGACCGCCCGCTCGGTGCCCGACGGCGCGACCGTCGTGATCCGTGGCAAGCGCTACGGCAAGACGCCGGTCACCTTCGACTGGACCAGCGAGCACGCCAAGCGCGGGCGCTCGGTGATGGTGCGCTTCCGGCTCAGCGGCCACGAGCCCGCGGTGGTGCGCGAGAAGATCAACGGCGACGAGCTGCTGGTCGACGCGGTGCTCGAGCCGATGGAGCTGCCCGGCGCGGAGCTCAGCGCAGACGAGGCGCTCAAGGCCGTGGAGCGGCGCGCGCGCAACCTCGAGGAGCGCGAGCCGCAGCCGACCCCTGCGCCCAAGGCCGCGCCGGCCGCGGCGGACGAGCCCGTGCTGAAGATCCGGCCCAAGGAGTGGCCGGACGTGGGCGACGACGAGTAGGTGGGCTCAGCCGCTCACTGTTGAACGGGCGAGAAGCCTCGCTTGTCCAGGAGCGACAGCACGCTGCCCTTGCCCACCAGGTGGGCGCTGCCGACGACCACGAAGACCGTCCCCTTGCCCTCGAGGCGCTTCTTGATCCCGTTGGCCATGCGCACGTTGCGGTCGAGCAGCAGCCGCCTGTGCACGACCGGGTAGCTACGGCGCGAGGGCTCGACCAACAGCGCGTCGAGCTCGCGCGTGTCGCCGCGCTTCCAGGCCGCGAAGGTCTTCGTCATCAGGGACTCGGTGAGATGCAGCTCGTCGAGGGTCTGCTGCAGCATCTTCACCTGCGTGGCTTCGGGCATGTCGCGCATGACTGCGACCTGTTCCTCGATCGTCTCGAGTGCGCCGATCTGCTTCTTCTCCCCGGCGCTCGAGGCGCGCTTGTGGAAGTGCATGTCGATGCCGAGGTCGGTGCGGTAGCCGAGCTTCGCGAGCTGCGTGAGGCTGAGCGTCATCGAGATCATCCACGGCCGCAGCATCTGGAACATGGGCGCCGGCAGGCTCAGCTGGCCGAGCGCCTGCTCGAGCTTCTTCATCGTCTCCGGGTCCAGGTGCTTGTCCAGGCGATCCGGGGGCGTGTAGGTCGCGGACCGCTGCAGCGACTGGGCGCCGCGCTGCATCGACTCGGCGTCGAGCGGTGCCTCGAGGATCAGGGTGTCGGAGGCTGCGAAGGCGCGCTCGATGCGCGGGTCGAGCGGGAAGACGTCTGGGGTGGCCACGTGGATCGAGCCGAGCACGTAGACGGTCGCCGTCTTCGAGCGAACCTTCCACATGAAGGTCTTGGGCGCGCTCGCCGTGGGCTTGGCGAACGCCTGCTGGGGCATGCTCGCCGGCAGTAGAGACAACAGGAGCAAGAAAGCGATCAAACGAGCCATGCCGAGAGCATAGCGCGGATCCGGGCTAGCGCTGCAGCAGGGAGCGGAAGAGCTCGGTGCGCGACTCGAGGCCGAGCTTCGTCAGAATGTTGCGCACGTGGTACTTGACCGTGTTCGCAGAGATCGACAGCGAATGGGCGATGTCGCTGTTCTGCAGACCGGCGAGGATCAGCTCGAGGATCTCGCGCTCGCGCTCCGTTAGGCCGCCCTCCTCGACCATGCGCCGGACGGCGGGCTCGAGATCGCGCGTATCCACTGCGCCGACCACGGCGCGGGGCTCGCTCGGCCGATCGGCGTCGCCGCCGTCGTCGTGCCCGCGGGCCAGCTCCATGCGGTCGCGCCACCGCCGCGTGGTGTCCAGGGCGCGCCCGACCGCGGCGACCAGCTGCCCGGTGTCGAAGGGCTTGGCGAGGAACTCGCTGACCCCCGCGGCGATGCTGTTGGCCACCGTGGTGTCGTTGGGATCGCCGGTCATCATCACGGCGCTGCAGGGGGAGGCGTGGCGGCGCAGGGCCTCGAGCACCTCGAAGCCCTGGCCGTCGGGAAGCCCCACGTCGAGGACCGCGACGTCGAAGGGGTGAGAGAGCAACTCGGTGGCCGCGCGCACGTTGGCAGCGTGCGTGACCTGACAGCCCGCGTCCTGCAGGGTGGTCGAGACGACGAGCGCCACGGTCGCGTCGTCCTCCACCAAGAGAACCCTCGCCCCCGCCATTGCTTGTTCGTTCCCGTCGCCGGCTGTTGCCCGCCCGGTCAGTCTTCCTCCTCGGCGCAAGCCCACGAATAAGCGCCAAACTTCAATATGTTATTGCCACACGACGGTGGTTCGGTGCACCTACCCTCAGGGGTAGGTGGGAACTCTTCGGCCCGCTCCGGGGGCGTCTGGACCGGCGGGTGAGCGGCCCGGAGGGCTGCGGGAAGTTGCATTACGCCTAGGCGAAAAACGAGGAGTACCGTAATTTCCTGCCGTGGCCGATCGCGATGTGGAGCTGTGGCTGCGCAGTCCGCTGGATGTGGATGCCGCCCGTCTGGCGGCCGCCCGCCGGCGGCTGGGCGAGGCCCCCGGGGCGCGTGTGGCGGAGCTGGTCAAGGCGGACCGGGCGCTGGATGCGGAGCGCTTCGTGCTCGCCCTCGGGCACAGCCAGGCGGTCGACCACCCGGACAGTCCCCGGGCGGTGCTGACCGAGCGCTCGCTGTCGAGCGCAGCCTGGCGCGCGCTGCCGCGCAAGCGCGGCGCCTACCTGCGCATCGTGATGGCTGCGGCGCGCTGCCACCGCACGCTGCGCCGGCTGGCGGGCGGCTCGCCGGAGATGTGCGAGGTGCGCGCGCAGGTGTGGAAGGCCGGTTTCGGTGACTCGCTGTGGCATGCGCTCGAGCTCGAGTCGGTCGTGCGCGACCACGACGTGCTGATCCAGGGAGAGACCGGCACGGGCAAGGAGATCGTCGCGCGCGCGCTGCTCGAGGCGCGGCCCGGGGCTGCCGACGGGACGGCCGCTCCGTGGGCGGCGCTCAACGCGGCGGCGGTGCCCGAGACGCTTATTGGCAGCGAGCTGTTCGGACACGTCAAGGGTGCGTTCACCGGGGCCAACGTGGAGCGGCGCGGGCGCATCCGCTCCGCCCATGGCGGTTGCTTCTTCCTCGATGAGGTGGGCGACCTGCCCAAGACGACGCAGGTGAAGCTGCTGCGCGTCATCGAGACCAACCAGGTCAACCCGCTGGGGTCGGACAAGGACGAGCCGGTCGATGTCCGCTACATCGCGGCGACCCACAAGTCGCTCGTGGAGATGGTCGAACGCGGCGCCTTCCGGCGCGACCTGTACCAGCGTCTGGCCGACTGCGTGATCCACTTGCCGCCGCTGCGCGCCCGTCCGCAGGACATCGAGGAGATCGGCCTGGCCTTCGTGGACGGCTACCTGGAGGGGCGCGACGGGTTGGGTGAGCTGCGCGCGCGGGTCGAGCGCTTCCTGCGCAGCCGCGCGGCGCGGGGACAGCGCTGGGAGGGCAACGTCCGCCAGCTGCAGAACCACCTGCGCGGCGCGCTGTTGGGGCACGTTCCTCAACTGGCGCCCGCGGGCCGCAGCGGTCAGGGGGAGGCGGCCGTGCCGCCGGAGATCGCCGAGCTGCGTGCGACGATGGACGAGGTGGAGCAGTGGTACCTGCGCCGGGTCCTCGAGCACACCGACAACAACTACGCCGAGGCGGCGCGCGTGCTGGGGCTGGATCGCTCCACCGTTCGCCGCAAGGCGCGCGGCTAGCCCGGATATCTCACCGATCCGCACGCGCTCGCACAACCGCTCGACTCCACAGCGCTTCCGCCTCGGCCGCGAATAGGCACCGTGTGCGCCCCACTTGCCGAAAGCCCTTGGAAGCCGATCGCTTGCGCGGTCTTCGCACGCCTCGGTGAACTATCGGGGCTGGCGCTTAAAAACAAAGAGGGTGGTAGCTCCGACGCCGGGGGGAGTGACGTCAAGGGGAGCTACCACCCTCGCGTCGCGCAGGTCCGGGGGGGAATGAACCTGGCGCTGACGCGAAAGCGTGCCGACGGGCGGGCCATTCAAAGGGGGCTGGACCGCAACGTCGCGCCTTCGGGTGGATGTACAAGCGAACGCCGTGCCAACTCTCGGGGCACGCGATCCCCGGGGTTTTCGTGGGCGGCTGCACCAACTCGTGTGGGCTCCGCGCGATCGCAGCGGCAGAAGTGAACCCCGGCCTTGCATGCTCGCAAAGGAAGCATGCTCTGGATCTCCGCGACCGTGAGCGCGCGCACAGGACTGTAGACCTGGCGCGCCTCAACCAATGCCTGACAGCGTGCGGATCATGCACACCCAGCAACACCCGAGTGGCTAGCTTCAGTCGCCAGTCGGAGGGCGCAAGCCGCTCCTGGGCGAGCCTCGACGAATTCCTCTTGGATGCAACGTCTAGTTCACTCCGCGTTCCTTGCCTTCCCAGTAGGGAGCGCGGAGATCTTTCTTGAGGACCTTCATCACGCCCGACAAGGGGAGGGGCTCGGTGCGGAACTCGACCGACTTCGGCACCTTGTAGCCCGCGATCGACTGGCGAGCGTGCTCGATGAGCTCATCCTCCGTGGCGCTCCTGCCCTCCTGCAGCACGACGATGGCGTGCACGGCCTCGCCCCACTTGTCGTCCGGGATGCCGATGACTGCTACCTCCGCGACCGCGTCGTGGGAGCTTACGGCGTTCTCCACCTCGACCGAGTAGACGTTTTCGCCGCCGGTCACGATCATGTCCTTCACGCGATCGACCAGGAAGAGGTAGCCGCGCTCGTCGATGTAGCCCGCGTCGCCGGTGTGGTACCAGCCGCCGCGGAACACCTCGTCGGTGGCTTCCTGTTTGTTCCAGTACCCGCGCATGTAGTTGCCGCCGCGCGCGCACACCTCGCCGGTCTCTCCGGGCTTCAGGATGTTTCCCTGCTCGTCCTGGATGCTCAGCACCACTCCGGGCAGCGCCCGACCCGCCGAACGTAGCAGGTCGCCGCCCGCGCGGTGGTCCTGCGGCAGCAGCGCCGACAGCACGGCCGCGGACTCGGTCATGCCGTAGCCCTGGTAGATGTCCATCTCGGGAAAGAGCGCCAGCAGCCGCTCCAGCAGGGGCTGGGGCATGGGCGAGGCGCCGTAGGTCAGGATCTTCAGCGATGCGAGCAAGCTCGGGTCGAGCTCCGGATGCTCGAGCATCATGCCAATCATCGTCGGCACCATCACCGTCATGTTGACCCTGTGCTCCGCGATCAAGCGCGGCGTGTCGGTCGGGTTGAAGATCGGCATGAAGACCGACGTCCCGCCCAGCGGCACACCCAGCACCCCGATCATCGATGCCGCGTGGAACATCGGCGTCTGATGCAGGTAGACGATGTCCTCGGTCAGTGGCCAGGTCGCGACCGCGTGAAGCAGGTTCAACATCTCGGCGCGCTGGTCGAGCAGCACGCCCTTGGGCAGGCCGGTGGTGCCGCCGGTGTACATCAACACCACGGCGTCGTCCTCCTCGGGCTCCTCCGGCATCACCGGTGTCGCGGCCGCGAGCAACTCCTCGATCGTGTGGTCGTGGGGCACGTCGCCCTCGCCGATCAAGACCACCTTCTCCAGCCCCGCCGCCTCGCGCACCTGGGCGATGACCCCCGCGAAGAAGGCGTCGACGAAGCACACCTTGGTGCCCGAGTCCTTCAGGATGTACTCCAGCTCCTTCGGGGCCAGCCGCAGGTTCAGCGGGTTGATGACACCGCCGCCGCAGTAGGCCGCGTGGTAGAGCTCGAGGTAGTGGTGGCTGTTGAGCGCCATCACCGCGAAGGGATCGGACTTGCCCACGCCCAGCGCAGCGAGCGCGCCGCAGGTTCGCTTCACCCGCTCCAGGTGCTCGGCGTAGGTCGCGCGGTAGGCCCCGTCGATGAACCCCACCTTGTCGGAGTACCACTCGACGCGCTGCACCAGATGGCGTTGATAGACCAGCTCCTTCATCGCTCGCTCTCCTCCATTGCGGAGAGCGCAGCCAAGCACACAAGAAGCCGCCGGATCAAGCAGCGCAGCAGGAGGAGCGAAGCGACGACCCCGCGGGGGCCGCGGCCGGCTTTGCCGGACGGGAGGAAGGGCCGCGTGGCCCAGCCCCGGGTCGGGCGTCAGCGCGCCGACGAAGCACCTCGTTCTGCACCAACGCCAGCTCCATGCGCGCCAGCTGGTTGGCCGCCCCGCCCTCGACTTCGCCCGCGCTCTGCCCGACGCGCTCCTGTGCACGCGCCGCGCTCAACACGGTGCGCGCCGCGGCCTCGAGCAGCCCCCGCCGGTAGTCGGCCAGGCACTCGTTCACGGAGTAGTCCTCGACTCCGAAGCAACGCAACGCGGCGCAATAGATGGCCAGCAGGCGGCGTTCCTGACTGATGCGCAGCACCGCCGGCAATGCCGACGACAACAACCGCGCGACGTCGCGCCCGGGCGAGCCCACGCCCATCGCCTGCCAGTCCACCAGGCTCGCGCCGTCACGACCCATCACCCAGTGGCGTGGCGTGGGGTCGCCGTGCAGCACGGTCTGGGGCGCGCCGACCTCGACGTCGCGGATCGCTGGCAGCTGCTCGCAATGGAGGCGGGCCGCGCGCGCAACGGTTTCCGGAAGCTCGTCGCCCATGCGCGCCTCGAGCTGCTCGATCGCGCCGCGCACCAGCCGCTGGGTGCGGGCCACGCGCGCGCCATCGTCGCTCGCCCACGGCAGGCTCGTCGGCCGGTTCCAGTGCGCCGCATGCAGTCGCGCAAGCGCGTGCGGTGCTGCATCGGGACCTCTCTCCTTCACAGCGGTGGAGAGGCCCGGCGCAGGATGTGATGAAGAATCTCGTCTACTGGCACCCCAGGACGAGACTCAACCCCGCGCCCTCGGCCACCGCCTGGCACGTCTCCGGGCAGAGGGTGACGTGGGTCGGCATCGTCGTATCCGCGAAGTAGACCCCGTGGCCCGGCACGGCGCAGCCCGCCGCGGCGCCCACCACCGGGACGGGGAGGGCGCCGTTGCCGTCGACCCGCTCGAAGCTGCTGTTGCCGGGGTCGAAGTCCAGGCCCTCGGTCGGTAGCTCGATCTCGCAGTCCAGGGCGCCCCCGTCGGCCACAACCCCATCGGGCGGACCGGCGTCGGCGCTGGCGAGGCCCCCATCGGGGTCCTCCAGGGGTTGCTGGGCCACCAGGGTCACCCGCGGCCCCGAGCAGACCGCGGGCGGTGGCGCGGTCGGGTCCGGCTCGCTACCGGGAGTCCCATCTTGGGGCGGCATCACCGTCGGGGCGCCCATGCTGCCCGCCGTGCCCCCGGTGCCCGCGTTCCCCGGCTGCATGGCGTTGGGGTTGCCGAGGCCGTCGTCCGGATCGGCCCCATCGCCGGTGCTGCCCGGATCGGAAGGCCTTGAGATCATTGTGTTCAGGCCGCCGCCGCTGTCATCGCGACCCGGCGGCTCGAGCCCGGGCCCGATGCATCCGGCGAGCCACCAGCCGAGCGCGACCAGCAGCGCAACTCGGGCCGCTGCCGATCTGCTGTGCGTCACCCTACCCGCCTGGCGGCCATCCGCGCGTCCATCCATTGCGCCGACGCTCCTCCTCCGCAGGCCCCTTCAGACACCGAAGTAGCACAGATCGGTGGCTTCGGCTCAAAGAGGAGGCCAGAGCGAGGGACCGAGGAGGCGAGGAATCGTCCGGGGGCGAGCGCGCCCGGAGCCGGAACCGGAGGCGTAGCGCCGCTACGCCGAGAACCTCGAAGTGTCAGCGCAGCCCGGAATCTTGCGAGGTTCGTTCAGGAGCGAGCGCGCCCGGAGCCGGAACCGGAGGCGTAGCAGCGCTACGCCGAGGATTTCGGCGAGGACGA
>JAPPOT010000264.1 GCA_028817855.1 Myxococcales bacterium | reverse complement strand
GTGGGGGCGTGGGGCGCATCCGCGTCAACGGGCTCAACGTGTGCCCGCCGCGCGGCATCTACAGCCCCTGGCCCACCGTTGGTTGCGACGGCTGCGGCGTTTGTGCCCAGCTCCCTGCGAGCGATTGCACGCCGATCGATGCCGGAACTCGCCTGTACTTCCTGTGCGCCACGGCGACTCCGTGGCCCGATGCGTGGGATGCCTGCGCCGCGGTCGGATATCCGATGGCCACGGTGTCGAGCCAGGAAGAGAACGACGCAATCGCGGCGCAGATCTCCGCGCCGGTCTTCCTCGGCGGCAGCGATAACGATGACGAGGACGAGTGGATCTGGCCCGACGGAACCCACTTCTGGAGCGAAGACGCCGGCAGTGGCGCGGGCTACAGCAGCTGGTCGGACGGCGAGCCCAACTCCGCCAGCGTCACCGATGACTGCCTGACGACCTCACCGCACCTGGAACGACGAGGACTGCGACGCCGAGCTGGCCTTCGTGTGCGAGGTCCCGCCCGCGCAGTAGTCGTCAGGGCGTGAACTCGAACAGCGCGTTGCCGATCGCCACGTCGCCCGACTCCTTTACCGTCACCGTGATGGCAGCCTGGCCCGCTTCCTCCAGCCGATAGCCGCGCACGACGAGGGTGTCGCCCGGCATGACCACCTTGCTGAAGCGCGCCTCGAAGGCCTTCAGCCTAGCCGGGTTTCCCCCGGCGAGCTCTCGTAGCGCGATGCGCGCTCCGACACCGTAGGTGCACAGGCCGTGGAGGATGGGGCGATCGAAGCCGGCGGCCTCGGCCACCTTCGGCACGGCGTGGATCGGGTTGATGTCACCCGTCAGCCGATAGAGCAGTGCCTGGTTGCGGCTGGTCGGCACCTCCACCTCGAAGTCCGGGTCGGCTCCCCTGGGCGGCTTGGTGCGCAGGCTGCCGGGCGGCCGCTCGCCGCCGAACCCGCCCTCGCCGCGCAGCAGCAGCTGCCAAGTGGTCTTGCAGTGGAGCTCGCCATCCACCTCGGTCTCGGTGTCCACGAAGGCGATGGCGCCGATCTTCATGTCCCAGATGCCGCGGATCTCCGCGCTGGTCTTCATCACGCCCGCGGCGGGAAAGGGCTTGCGCAGCTCGACCCGTTGCGACGTGTGGAGCAGCTGCACGAGGTCCGCGCCGGTCCGGTGCATGGCGTCGAAGACCGGTTCGAAGGCCGGGATCACCGCCCAGGTCGGCAGCACCTTGGGCGCGGGGTCGAGCACGAAGTCCAGGTCTTCGGTGCCCGCGCCCAGTGCCTGGGCGTAGAGCGAGACATTGCGCCAATCGTAGGCCTGCTCGCGGGGCTCCACGCGGTGCCCCACGCTGCTCATGTCGATCGCCATCGATTCTGCCTCCTGCGCGCCATTCCGTCGGTCGCGCGCGGGGCCCTTCTACCGCGGGTGCGAGGCTGGAGGAAAACGGAAGATGCGGGCAACGCCGGGGTGGCGATGTGGGTTGGAACGCTGGGACCGACGCGCCCGATCTCCCATTAAGTCACTGAGTAACACACTTTCCCGCCTGTGTGCAACTGTGGTTTTGGGCATTCCCAGGGCGGGGCTAGGAGTTGGCGGGAGGTGCCGCTAATCTGCCGGAATGGTTAGGGGCTTCGCCTTGTCAGTGTGTGTGATTCGAATGCCGGCATGGGTCGGCGCAGTGTGCCTGCTTCTTTGGGCAGGCTTGGCCAGCGCCCAGCAGTCGGTGGTGCTTCTGAGCCTGGTGAGTGAGGACGGGGATGATGGCCTTGCCGTGGACCTCAGCGATGCCGTCTATGTCGAGGCGGGTGAAGTCCAGGAGTGGGATCTGAGCTCCAACCGCCCCTCGCTCATGCAGATGACGATGGCCAACGACTGCGAGATCAGCGACCACAGCTGCCGCGCGGCCATCGGCAAGGGGCTCGGCGCCCAGCAAGTCATCTACGGCACCCTGCGCCGCACCGATGGGGACGCGGTGGCGGTCGAGCTGCTGATGTTCGACAGCTCCGGCGGCGATGTGGTCGCGAGCGCCAATGCCAAGATGTCAGCGACCGACCGCCGCGCTTTGCCTTCGGTGGCGGCCGGATTGCTGCGCGAGCTGCGCGGGCTGGCGAGCGGTGAGCAGGGCGCGGCACCCGCGATGGCGCAGTCCGGCGACAACACCGTGATGCCGGACGTTTCGCCGCTGGCCGCCAAGACCATCGACGACGAGCTCCCGCGAGACGACGGCTACTCGAGCGGCAGCAACGACTGGATCGGCTACACGC
>JAPPOT010000904.1 GCA_028817855.1 Myxococcales bacterium | reverse complement strand
CTACATGATCGGGCTGACCGCGGCGATCGCGCTGCCCATCGGCGTGGGCGCGGCCCTCTACCTGGAGGAGTACGGCGGCCGCAGCCGGGTGGCGGCGCTGATCGAGGTCAACATCGCCAATCTGGCCGGCGTGCCGTCGGTGATCTACGGCCTTCTCGGCCTCGGGGTCTTCGTGCGGGTCTTCGGCATGGGCCGCTCGCTGATCGCGGGCGCCGCCACGATGGCGCTGCTGGTGCTGCCGATGATCATCATGGTCTCGCGCGAGGCCCTGCGCACCGTGCCGATGACCCTGCGGGAGGCCAGCTACGGGCTCGGTGCGACCCGCTGGCAGACGGTTCGCCAGGTGGTCCTGCCGGCCGCCTATCCCGGTATTCTGACCGGAGCGATCCTGGCGATCTCCAGGGCCATCGGAGAGACCGCGCCGCTGATCGTGGTCGGGGCGCTCACCTACGTGACCTTCCTGCCCGACGGTATCGATGCGCCCTTCACGGTGCTTCCCATCCAGATCTTCAACTGGGTCTCGCGCCCCCAGGAGGCCTTTCTGGTAAACGCTGCGGCTGGCATCCTCGTGCTCCTGCTGACGATGCTGACCCTCAATGCTGCCGCCATCTACCTGCGAAATCGGTTGCAGCGAAGGACGAGCTGATCAGACCGATGGCTGAAGTCTCAGACAACGCCAAGATGGTGGCCCAGGGCGTGCAGGCGTGGTTCGGCGATAACCACGTCCTCAAGGGCATCGACATGGAGATGAAGGAGCGCTCGGTGACCGCCATCATCGGGCCCAGCGGCTGCGGCAAGTCGACCTTCATCCGCATCCTCAACCGCATGCACGAGCTGGTGCAGGGAGCGAGTTGCGCCGGCGAGGTGCTGCTCGATGGAGAGAACGTCTACGCCTCGGACGTGGACCCGGTGCGTCTGCGCCGGCGCGTGGGGATGGTCTTCCAGAAGCCCAATCCCTTCCCGTCGATGTCGGTGCGGGAAAACGTGCTCGCCGGGCTGCGCCTGACGGGCACGCTGGAGCGCTCCAAGGCCAACGAGATCGTGGAGCGGGCGCTGGGCCAGGCGGCGCTCTGGGAAGAGGTCAAGGACCGCCTCGATGCGCCGGGCCTCGGGCTATCCGGGGGCCAGCAGCAGCGCCTGTGCATCGCCCGCTCGCTGGCTGTGGAGCCCGAGGTCCTACTGATGGACGAGCCCTGCTCGGCGCTGGATCCGATTGCCACTGCGCGCATCGAGGATCTGATCCATCAGCTCAAGGCGCACTACACGATCGTGATCGTCACCCACAACATGCAGCAGGCGGCCCGCGTCTCCGACCACACGGCCTTCCTGCTGACGGGTGACTTGGTGGAGTACTCGCCGACCAACACGCTCTTTACCTCGCCGCGGGACTCCCGCACGGAAGACTACATCACGGGCAAGTTCGGCTGATGAGCAAGCACCACACCGATCGGGAGTACGGGGAGCACCTGGGCGAGCTGCGCGAGTCGCTGTTGAGCATCGCCCAGCTGGTCGAGGAGATGATCGACGACGCCACCCGCGCGCTCATCCAGGGCGACGTGGAGCTGGCGCAGGAGACGATTCGCAAGGATCGGCGTGTCAATCAGCGCGAGCTGGAAATCGACGAGCTGTGCACCCTGATCCTGGCGAAGTGGCAGCCGGTGGCGGTGGATCTCCGCTTCGTCACCATCGCGCTGAAGATGGTCACCGACCTGGAGCGGATCGGTGACCTGGCCGTGAACCTGTGCGAGCGCACGATCGACCACGGAGGAGCCTTCACCGAGTTCGACGTGTCCGAGAGCTTGCAGGAGATGTCAGACCTGGTCCGCGGCATGATCCGCATGGCGATCGAGGCCTTCTTCGAGCGCGACGCGGAGCGCGCGCGGGCGGTGCTCGACGCCGACGACCGCGTCGACGAGCTCTACAGTGAGGTGTTCCGGGTGGTGCTCGCGGAGATGCAGAAGGATCCGAGCATCGTGCAGCAGGGCACACACATGGTCTCCATTCTGAAGTGGATGGAGCGCATGGGCGATCACGCGACGAACATCGCCGAGCACGTGGTCTTCATGGTGCGCGGGCAGGACATTCGCCACGAGGGCAAGCTGCCGCGGCGCGCGAGCGTGCCGGGCACGAAGCCGACGCCGAAGTGAGGCGGCGACCGAGACCGTGACCGGGGCCGTGGCCGTGGCCGTGGGGTGGCCGTGGCCGTGGCCGAGACCGAGTCCGAGTCCGAGTCCGAGTCCGTGGCCGAGTCCGTGGC
>JAPPOT010000123.1 GCA_028817855.1 Myxococcales bacterium | reverse complement strand
GCCCAGCCGCCCCCTGCCGCCGCGCCGGCGCCTGCTCCGGCCGGCCCCACCCTCGTGCTTCCGCCCGAGGAGACCGCGGAAGCGGAGACGCCGGCGGACTCACCCGACGTGCTCAGCCGCGGCCTGAAGGACCAGCGGACAGCTACCGAGAGCACTGGCATCGGGGGCTACGCAGAACTTCACTACAACTTGAAGAACGTCGGCGAAGACGATGAATACGCTGAGATCGACATGCACCGCCTGGTGCTCTTCGTGACCCACAATTTCAGCCCGGAGCTGCGCTTCTACTCCGAGTTCGAGGTCGAGCACGCGCTCGTCGGCGACGGCAAGCCCGGCGAGGTTGGCATCGAGCAGGCCTACGTCGACTACCTGCTCGCGGGCGATGCCCTGGGCGTTCGCGCCGGCATCGTGCTCGTACCGATGGGCATCATCAACCAGTGGCACGAGCCGCCCATCTTCCACGGTGTGGAGCGCCCCAACGTGGACAAGGTCATCATCCCGAGCACCTGGCGGGAAGGCGGTGTCGGCATCTTCGGTGAGCCTTCCGAGGGCCTGCGGTATGAGCTCTATGTCACCGGCGGCCTCGACGCCGGCAGCTTCCGCGCCAGGGACGGCATCCGCGCCGGGCGCCAGAAGGTCGCCGAGGCCAGCGCCAGCGGGCCCGCCGTCACCGGCAGGCTCGAGTACGAGCCCACCCTCGGCCTGATCGCGGGCGTCGCGGGCTACTACGGCCAGGCCGGCCCCAACGCCGAGCTCTTCGACACCGACGGAGGCGAGCTCGAGCTGGATGTCCCGGTGCTGGGCGTCTCCGGCGACGTGCGCGGCCGCTACCAGGGGCTGGAAGCCCGTGGAACGGTTGTGTTTTTCAGCATCGGCGAGACCGACGAGCTGCGCGGCGCCGCAGACGCGGACGGCAACGACCTCGCGATCGACGTGGGCTCCCAGCTCTACGGCGCCTACGGCGAGCTGGCCTACGACCTGCTCTTCACCTCCGCCACCGAGCAGCAGCTGCTGCCCTTCGTGCGCGTGGAACGCTATGACACCATGGCGAAAATCGAGGGCCGCGACGAGACGGCGGTGGACGAGGCCTTCGGCATCACCGAGCTCGTCTTCGGGCTGAGCTACCGCCCCCATCCGTCGGTCGTCTTCAAGGGTGACTACATCCTCAAGACGCCCGATGGCGATGCCGACACCGTGGGTCAGCTCGACCTGGGCGTCGGCGCGATGTTTTGAAGCAATTCGAGGTGCTGATGGCCTTGATCTCGGACGCGCCGTGAGTACAACTCTTGAGCTGCTGAAAACGATGTTGAAAACCAATATCAACAACGGCACCCCAGCACGTACGCGACAGCGTCGCTGGATCTCCCTGGCGGCGACGGCGCTGCTGTGGGTGGCTGTGGGAGGCACGGCGCAGGCCGAGACCTTCTACACGGTGCCGCAGCTCCTCTCGGAGCACTTCGGCACCTCCGAGCGCGTGAGCTTCGTCAAGGTGGAGCTGGACGCGGGCAAGCGCGCCCGCATCGAGCGCCGCCTGGGTCGCAGCCTGGCCAAGGCCAACTACACCTTCTACGTCGCCACCAGCGGCAGCACAGTCGATGGCTACGCGCTCTTCGACGAGGAGCGCGGCCAGCACGAGCTGATCAGCTTTGCGACCTTCTTCGACGGGCGCGGCGAGATCACTCGCGTCGAAGTCGTGGCCTATCGCGAGCCCTACGGTGACGGCATCCGGGGGCAGCGCTTCCGCAAGCAGTTCGTGGGTCGCCGGGCGGGCAGCGGCTTCGCTCCCAACAAGGACATCGACGCCGTCAGCGGCGCCACCATCTCCTCGCGATCGATGTGCGCTGGCGTGAAGCGCGCCAGCGTGCTGTTGGAGGAGACGGTCCTCAAGCGCAAGACGGTGGTGGCGTCGCGGTGAGCGCAGCCGCCGTCTGCGGCGGGCCAGGCGCGGTGGCGGGCAGTCGATGAAGGACTTCACGCGGCCCCGCGGTCGACTGCGTAGCCTGCCGGTGCAGGCGCGGCTGGTCTACTCGATCTTCCTCGCCTTCACGCTGGTCGGCCTCGGCTTCTCCGTCTGGCTGACCCAGGACATGGTGGGCGCGGATCTCGCCGAGCTGGACGCCTACTACGCGGGCGAGGCCAGCGAGCCCGCGCTGGCTGCCCCACCCTCCCCGGCTGGCGGCGGCCCGGAACTCGCCCTGCCCGCCGAAGCGATCGCTGCGCCCGTGGCCGAGCCGATGCCCCTGCGCAAGCGGCTTGAGG
>JAPPOT010000629.1 GCA_028817855.1 Myxococcales bacterium | reverse complement strand
CGTGCCCGTGCCCGTGCCCGTGCCCGTGCCCGCGCCCGTGCCCGCGCATCCCAGCGCGCTGGAGAGCACGCTCGCCGCCAACCACAACCTCACGCCCCGCGCCTCCCTCACCCCAGCGCCGCCTGCAGCTCCGCCAGCGCTGCGTCGTCGAGCTCCGGGCTGAAGTGCCGCACCCGGTCTGCGAGTTCTCCGGTGCCGAAGTACTCGGCCGCGCACCGCGCGTGTACGTGCCCGCCGGGGTCGAAGCGCCCCTCCTCGTAGAAGATGATGCTCACCCGCACGCTGCCCTTGTCGATCAGCTCGCGGCAGTGTCGGCAGCGCGCCCGTCCGCTGGGCGCCCGCGCGCCGCCATCGATCCGCGGGAGCCTGCGGTGGGCCTGGCTCTTGGTGGCCTCCGCGCGCAGGCGTTCGGACTCGCGCACCTCCACGTCCGTGGTGTCGAGGGCTTCGAGCAGGACCTCGGGCCGCTTGAAGGCTGCGCACAGTGGATGAAACCACAGCGTCATGTCGCCGTCGTCGGCGAAGGGATTGGGCAGCTTCTCGCCCACGCGCGGCTCGCCTTTCGGTAGCGCCTGCCCGCAGCCCCGGCACTTCGCGCGTCCGCTGCGCGCCAGCTCGACCACGTGCGCCATCGCGCGCAGCCTACCACTGCCCGCGCCGTGGGGTCAGCCCGAGCTGCTGCAGGGCCTCCCGCGCCAGCCCGCGCATCAGCTTCCAGGCCTCGAGCTCCCGCAGTCCGTCGCGGCTGAACGCGCGCTCTGGCTCCAGTGCCACCAGCTGGTCGAAGAGCTCGTCGATCCGCTGGATCAGAAATCCCACCTCGGCGGGGAGCACCCCCTCGCGCGCCAGCGTGACGTCGAGCAGCTCGCCCTGGGGCGCACCGCGCCGGATCTGCTCGGCCACTGCGCGCAGCTCCGGCAGCGCGGCCTCCTGGGTCTCCGGATCGGCCGCCACCGCGCGCAGCGCGTCGATGAGATTGCCGAAGCGTCGATCGTCGGAGGAGGTCGTCATGCGGGCAGCAAGCCCGAGCATAGCCTCAGTTGCTCACGCGCCGCAGGCTGGACGGGATCGCGGCCGCCGGCGTGCAGGTACTGGCCCCACCGGAGCAGTAGTTGACGTGCAGGTCGCTGCCGGATTCGTGGTCCATCGTGTCGTGCGAGCGAATCGGGTAGGCACCCGCGGGTACATCGAAGCACTGTACCTGGCCGTTGTACACGCCGGTGGTGGCGTCATCGAAGAAGAGCGAGTCGCAGCCCTCATCGATGCTGCCGGTGTTCCCGAAGCAGTGCTGCCCCGCCACCATCAGGTCGATGTAGCCCTGCCAGTCCGCGCACGACGATCTGGAAGAAAACGAGCGGCGGCCCGGATTTCCGAGGCCGCCGCCCGCCCACCCGTACTGGCGGCGAGGCTCACTCGCAGACGCCGCCGACGCACTCAAGGTTGTTGCCGCAGACCTCGAAGCCGCCGCCACCGCCACCGAAGGTGCAACAGTCTTCGCCGGCCTCGTCGCAGTCCGCGGTGATGCTGCCCGGACCGCCACCCGGGCCACCTGGACCACCCGGACCCTCCGCACATATGCCGTCCATGCACGGCAGGTTGTCGTTGCAGAAGTCGACGCTGGGACCGCCCTGGATGTCGAACGTGCAGCAGCTGTCGCCGACCGCGTCACACTCGCCATCGCCGTCCTGATCGCCGCTGTCCGCCGGTGCGGTGCAGACGCCGCTCTCGCAGGTCATGGAGCCGTCGCAGCCGTCGTCGCAGCACACCTGGCCGTCGCCGCCGCACTGCTGGCAGGTGCCGTCCACGCAGCCCACTCCGCCGCCGAGGCAAGCCGGCACCGGGAAGCCGCCCCCGCCGGGGAAGCCGCCCATCATGCCGCCGTTTTCGGTCTCGCAGCAGGCCTGGCCCGGGGCGCCGCAGGGATCGCCCTGGCAGGTGCCGTCGACGCAGTCCACGCCGTTGACGCACTCGCCCCCGGCGCCCGGGAAGCCACCACCGCCGCCGGCGGCCTCGCAGCACTCCTGGTCGACCGCGCCGCACTCGGTCTCGCAGGTGCCGCCGCCGCCGCCAAAGCTGCTGAAGATGTCGGTCACGCAGACGCCCTCGCTGCAGCCCAGGTCCGGGCAGCAGCTCTGCCCTCCGGCGCCGCAGGTGTCGCACACGCTGGTGAAGCTGCCCGGGCCCTGCCCGAAGCTCGTCGTGCACGCGAAGCCCGACTGGCAGTTGCCGTCGCAGCAGTCCTGGTCGGTGCCGCCGCACTCGGCGCACGCGCCCGAGCTGCACTCGCCAGCGCCCTCGCCACAGCTCTCGCCCGCAGCCACGCACTGGTCGCCGACGCAGCAGCCGGCGTCGTCGCATACGTCACCCAGGCAGCAGGCCTGACCGGCTGCACCGCAGCCGGTCAGGCCCGACATGTCGACGCCGTCGCCGCCGCTCACGCCGGCGTCCGACGCGCCCCGACTGTCGGTGCCAGCTCCGGCGTCCGCACCGGCGCCATCTCCCGTGGTGGAGTCGCCACTGCTGCCCGGATCGTCCGAGGCGGGGGGCGTGCTCGAGCCAGGCGCGTCGGTGCCGTCCATCGGGCCGCCGTCCGGCCCGCCCTCGTCGCTGCTGTCATCTCCACAACCCAGCGACAGCACCATCAGCAGTGCCACCGCGATTCTCGCGCATCGCATCCCGTTCATGCCCAATCCCTTGTTCTGCACCGTGGTGCAGCTGCTGGAGATCACGCCGCTTTTCTCATCCCAGATGGGGCGCCCCCGCTCCCGATGCGGTGGCGCCCATCGACCCGATTCGTGACGGATCTCGCCCTTTCTCCCGTCTGGCTGACGCAATTGGCCGGCTTTGCGTTGCGGCTGGCGCGATCGCGCTGTGGGTTTTGAACTAGACAGGGAGCGTGCCTGAGCGTTCCATCGATACGATCCTGGTCGCCTACGATCTGCTCTCCGAGACGCATCTCGCGCGCGTCGCGGCCGCCGCACCCTCAGCGCGGATCGCCGGCGCCGGTGAGCTGTCCGACGAGGAGCTGGCGCGTGTCGACGTGCTGATCGGCTATCTGCCGGGCGGGGGGCTAGGAAGGCTCACCGGGCTGCGCTGGATGCAGCAGACCGGCGCCGGCGCGGACTGGTTGATGCGCGTGCCGGAGTTTCGCGACAGCGACATCGTCCTGACCAACGCGTCCGGCGTGCACGCGATCCCGATCGCGGAGCACGTGCTAGCGCTGATGTTCGCCCTGTCGCGACGCCTGCACTTCTTCGTCAAGGCCCAGAGCCGCGGCAAGTGGGATCGCCGGGGGCGCCTGGGCGAGCTCGATGGCGCGACGCTGGGCGTGATCGGGGTCGGTGCGATCGGCGAACAGCTCGCGGAGAAGGCCCGCGGGTTGAACATGCGGGTGCTCGGTCTGCGCCGGGACGCGGCGCGCGCGAGCCCCCACGTCGACCGCATGTTCGGCCCCGGAGGGCTGCACGAGCTGCTCGGCGAGTCCGACTGGGTGGCGATCACCGCGGCGCTCACGCCGGAGACGAAGGGCATGATCGGCGAGGCCGAGCTGCAGGCGATGAAGCGCAGCGCCTACTTGATCAACATCGGGCGTGGAGCGCACGTCGACCAGCGGGCGCTGATCGCGGCGCTCCAGCAAGGCACGATCGCGGGCGCGGGCCTGGACGTCTTCGAGCGCGAGCCATTGCCGGAGGACTCCCCTCTGTGGGCGATGAAGAACGTGATCGTCACGCCCCACTTCGCCGGCGCCACACCCCACTATGCCGACCGGGTGACCGACATCTTTGTCGCCAACCTGGAGCGCTACCAGCGCGGCGAACCGCTGGTCAACGTGGTCGACAAGCGGCAAGCCTACTGAGACCGACCGGGCCGCGGGGCGGGGCGGCGGTATCCCATCCACCGGGCGGGTGTGCCGAGGCCGACGTCTCCCACCACTGACCACCTCGCGTTGCCGACGGCCGGTGGCCTACCATGGTCTTCTGGCATGGACTCGCTGATGCCCGTCGACCTCGATCGAAACTTGCTGCCTTCCCGCCTCGCCGACCTGGCGATGATGCGGCCCCTGGATGGGCTGATGTCCGAGGTCACCACCGGCTTCGTGGTGATCATCCGGGTGGGTTCGCCCGGCGATCCGCTGGCGGTCGAGCTGGCCCACACCTACGGTGCCGGGCTCGACGGTGACCAGACGCCTGCCGTGCTCGACTTTCACACCCAGCTGGCGCAGACCGAGGACCATCCAACCATCCCGCCCGTCTCACGCTCGGGCGCCCAGGAGCTGCAGGCCGTGCAGCGCTTCATGCTGGCCCAGTGCTGCTTCGCCGCGCCCTTGATGAAGCGCGGGGTCTCGACCATGACCGACCACATCACCGTGGGGCGGGCGCTCAACAAGGATCTCGTTCTGCGCGCGCCGGGCGTCTCCAAGCTGCACGGTTGGTTCGAGGTCGAGGGTGACAGCGTCCAGGTCACCGACGCCGGCAGCAAGAACGGCACCTTTGTGGGAGGGCAGCGGCTCGACCCGCGCACGCCAACCACCCTCCCGGCCGGCGAGAGCGTGACCTTCTCGACCATCGAGGTCGTCCTCTGCAGCACCACGACCTTCTGGAACCTGCTGCGCTCGGGCTGAGCCGTCGACTGCACGTCACGCGCGCGTGCGCAGGGTGGTCTCCGAGAGCACAGGCGTGGGCAGCTTCCCGGCCGAATCCGCGCGCCGGCGGTCAGCGCTCGATCGCGTCCCAGTAGGCGTCCACCCGCGCCTGGATCTCGTCGAGCTGGCCCGTGTCGCGCTCGGGCTCGAAGAGGTGGCGAAAGCGTCCCTGGCGCCCCAGGTAGCGCTCCACGGGCAAGCGGGTCTTCGGGACCTTCGTATGCGTCACCACGCCGTCGACGTATTCCTTGAGCGGCCAGACCCCGGTCTCCACCGCCAGCCGTCCCATCTCGAGCGCGTCCCGGGGCTCGAAGTCCCAGCCGGTGGGGCAGGGCGAGAGCGCCAGGATCAGCCGGGGGCCCTTCAGCTGCTTCGCCTTCTGCACCTTCTTCGCCAGGTCGAGAGGCTCGGCCGCGAGCGCCGTCGCCACGTAGGCCGGGCGGTGGGCCGCCCAGATGCTGAAAAGGTCCTTCTTGTAGCCGCCAAAGCCGTGCTCACCGCGGCTCGTGGCGGTGCGCGCTGCGTGGGGGGTGGCTCCCGAGTATTGGTGGCCGGTGTTGCCGTAGCCCTCGTTGTCGTAGCAGATGTAGAGGAAGTCCAGGTCGCGCTCGAGCGCGCCGGATGTGGCCGACAGGCCCATGCCGTAGGCGGATCCGTCGCCGGTCAGGACCACCACCTCCAAGTCTTCGTCCCTGTCGAGCTTGCCCTTGGCCGCGAGCACGTCGAGGGCGTCGCGCACGCCCTGCGCTCCCGCGGGCGCCGCGGCCATGGCCGTGTAGAGCCAGGAGCCGCGGAAGGGCGTGTACGGATAGATCGACAGCAGTGTCATGCAGCCGGCCGCATTGACGAAGATGGTGTTCTCACCAAGCACGTCGTAGGCCTCGTTGATCGCCTCGAGCCCGCCGCAGCCAGCGCACATGGGCGTGCCGCTCGCCATGATGTGGCGGGCTGGCAGCTGCTTGAGCTTGCGAATCGGTTTGTCGTCGCGTTGCCCCTCCGGTCTCATGGCGTCGCCTCCTCTTCCGCTGGGTGCTCGACGGCGGCGATGGCTTGCAGCTTGCGCATCTCCTTGAGCTCGTGCTCGGTGTAGAGCAGGCGCGGAGGCGGCCGCTCGCCGGTTTCCACCGCGCGCTTCGTGACTCGCAGGATCTCGAAGAGCTCGGCGGCGTCGATGTCGCGGCCACCCAGTCCGCCGATGAAGCTGGTCAGTACGGGTGGGGCGTCGGGCTGTCCGTAGAGGGCCGAGCACAGCTCCGAATGGAGCACGCCGCCCTTGCCGGTGGAGAGGTTCTGATCGATCACGGCGACGCCTCGCATGCCGCTCAGGGCTGCGCGCAGCTCCTCCTCCGGCCAGGGGCGCACCATGCGGGGGCGCACGAGCCCGACGGCCTCTCCCTCGTCCCGCAACCGGTCGACAGCCTCCTTCGCCTTGGTCGCGAAGGAGCCCATCATCACGAAGGCGTACTGCGCGTCGTCGCAGCGGTAGCGCTCGACCGAGGCGTAGCTCCGGCCGAACACCTGCGCGAAGTCTTCGGCGGCCTGCTGGAATGCCACCAGGGCTTGCGTGGCGGCGAGATGCATCTCGTAGCGGAAGTACGAGTAGGGCCCGCCGCCCAGCACCGCGACGGCCTGGCTGACGGGCGCGCTGGCGCGGAAGCGCAGGGTCGAGGGCTCGAACGGGGGCAACACCCGCCGCACTTGCTCCGGCTCCGGCAGCTCCACGGGCTCGCGCGTGAAGCTCAGGTAGAAGCCGTCCAGGTTGACCAGAACGGGCAGGCGCACACGTCTGTCTTCGGCGATGCGGTAGGCGAGCAGCGTCAGGTCCAGCACTTCCTGGCAGGTGGCGGCGTGTAGCTGGATGAAGCCGCTGTCGCGCGCCGCGAGCACGTCGTTGTGATCGGGCTCGAGCGTGAGCGGCGAGGCCAGGCCGCGCGAGACGTTGGCCAGCACGAAGGGCGCGCGCCAGCCGCTGACGGTGTAGAGCATCTCCATGCCGTAGAGCAGGCCCTGGCTGGAGGTGGCGGTGAAGACCCGAGCGCCGGTCGCTGCAGCTGCGCCAGCCGCGGTGATCATCGAGTGCTCACTGTCGAGCGTGACCAGGCGCCCGTTGAGCTCGCCGCGGTCCACCCACTCGGCCAGGCGTTCGATGATCTCGGTCTGGGGCGTGATGGGGAAGGCCGGGATGTAGTCGACCTCCGCGAGGCGTGCGCCCCAGGCCGCGGCGCCATTCCCGGTCAGCAGCCTACGCATCGCCCGCCTCCGCTCGCTCCGCCGTCTGCGCCTCGTGCTCGGGCACCGCGTGGATCACGTGGAAGGGGCACTGGGCGACGCAGATCATGCAGCCCTTGCAGTGATCCAGATCGACCCGCGGGTAACCGGCGTCGTCGACCAGCAGGGCGTTGTCGGGGCAGGGCAGGGCGCACATCCAGTGGCAGCGGTGGCAGCGCTCGTGATCGACCACGGGTCGCATGGTGCGCCACAGGCCGGTGCGCACCTGAACGCTGGTGCCTCCCGCGTGGATGGTGGGCGCCGCCACGTCGGCCGACTCCACCTGCAGGTCGATCCAGCGGGGGGGCTCCTGGGCCGCCAGGGGTAGCGTGGGCTGCCCGGTCACGATGCCGGCGTGGTCCGCGTGCCCGTCGAAGACGCGCAGCGCGGCGCGCACGTTGCGCGCTCGAACCTCCTCCGGCAACCGCTCCAGCTCCTGGCCGGTCGCGGCCTTCAGGCTATCGCGCGTGACCACGCCCAGGAGCCGCGCCGCTGCGCCCACGCACTCGGCTCCGAGCAGGGACTCGCCGCCGTCATCATCGGTGGAGCTCGCCGGCAGCACCAGCATCGGGCCCGGCACGCGCAGGCGCTCGCGCCAGGTCGCGGCATCCTCGCGGCTGCGGATGAGCACCACGGTTTGCGCGGACAGGCCCAGGCGCACACCTGCCGCAGGCACCTGACACAGGCTGTCGTCGGCGACCACGACCAGATCCGGGCGGTCGATGATGCCGCGCTCGTGGATCTCGCGGGAGTCCGCGCGCACATAGGCGAAGATCGGCGCCCCCCGTCGCTCGGCGCCGTAGCGCGGTGCGTCTTGCACCTCGAAGCCATCGAGGAAGAGCGCGGTGCCCAGGATGCGGCTGGCCGTCTTCATGCCCTGACCTCCGCGGCCGTGGAAGCGAATGCGCAACATCAGAAGGCCCGGTACGCCATCGCCTCTTC
The DNA here is from genome assembly GCA_028817855.1 of Myxococcales bacterium. Taxonomy (GTDB): domain Bacteria; phylum Myxococcota_A; class Polyangia; order Polyangiales; family JAFGIB01; genus JAOUOP01. Next base: position 3,523 of record JAPPOT010000629.1, on the reverse strand, counting down.
GACGCGGGCGCGCGCCATCGCGACCGCAGCCTCGCGCGGCAGCTCGCCGCGCGCGTCCGCGCGCTGCAACAGTTCCTTGACGTTGGTCCCGATCTTGTCCTCGATCGTCGCCATGGCCTGGCTCTCGGTGCCGCCGTGGTACTCGACCGACGCACAGATGACCCCCCCGGCGTTGGCGATGAAGTCCGGGATGCTGAGCACGCCGCGCTCGTGCAGGATGCGCTCGGCGGCCGGGGTGGCCGGGATGTTGGCGCCCTGCAGGACCAGCCGCGCGCGCAGCTCCGGCGCGTTGGCCTGCGTGAGCACGTCGGGACGAGCCGCGGGGACCCAGATCTCGCAATCGATACCGACCAGTGCGTCACGCGGCAGCGCCTTGCCGCCTTTGAACTCGCTCACCGGCGCCTGCGCCTTGTGGGCGATCAGCGCATCGAGGTCGAGGCCGTCCGGGTTGTGGGTGGCGCCGCGGCTGTCGGAGGCAGCCACCAGCCGGGCGCCGCGCTGGGCCAGGAAGCGGGCGGCATGGATGCCGACCGCGCCAAAGCCTTGGACCGTGACGCGCGCGCCTTGGAGGTCCATGCCCAGGCGTGGGGCGGCCACGTCCGCGGCGGCGGCGAGGCCGTAGCCGGTCGCGCCGATCTCGTCGAGGGGGATGCCGCCGACGACGCGCGGCAGCCCGACCACGCGCCCGATCTCATCCTGGATCCAGGCCATGGCCTCCTCGTTGGTGCCCATGTCCGGCCCGGGGATGTAGCCGTCGAGGCCCTCGATCAGGCGCGCGAAGCGACGCACGAGGCGCTCCTTCGAGTCCCGGGGCTGGCCCGGGTCGGCGATGATCCCGCCCTTGCCGCCGCCGTGGGGGAGCCCGGCGGCGGCGTTCTTGAGGGTCATGGCCCGAGCCAGCCGCCGTACCTCCTCCAGGCTCACGTCCGGCGCCATCCGGATTCCGCCGATCGCCGGCCCGCAGGCCACGTTGTCGACCACCACGATGCCCTCGAGCCCGACGCGCGGGTCGCGCACCATCAGGATCTGGGAGGGCCCAAGCTCATCGCCTTCGATTGCCGTTACCGTCGCCACGTCCCATCCTTTCGTGGGTCGAAAACGAGGTAGGCGCCCGCCCCGGGCCGGCAAGTTGGGCGAGCCGTGGAATTGCGACGAATTTCCACGGCCGCTGCATTTTTGTCACAGTCTCGGTCGCGTTCGGGTTGCCAAACGCTTCTTAATAGTTAGGAATCCCCGCCGGACCGCGCTCGCTGGTTTGATGCGGGTCACAGAACGGACGACGGCAAGGCAATGCAGGACCTCAGTAAGGTACGGAACATCGGGATTTTTGCGCACGTGGACGCGGGCAAGACCACCACGACGGAGCGCATCCTCAAGCTCACCGGCAAGATCCACAAAATCGGCGAGGTTCACGACGGGGACGCCACGACCGACTTCATGGAGCAGGAGCAGGAGCGCGGCATCACGATTCAGTCCGCCGCCACTACCTGCTTCTGGGACAACCACCGCTTCAACATCATCGACACGCCGGGACACGTGGACTTCACCATCGAGGTCTACCGCTCACTCAAGGTGCTGGACGGTGGCGTCGGCGTGTTCTGCGGCTCGGGCGGCGTGGAGCCGCAGTCCGAGACCAACTGGCGCTACGCCAACGACTCCAAGGTCGCGCGCATCATCTACGTCAACAAGCTCGACCGACTGGGCGCGGACTTCTACCGCGTCGTCGACCAGGTCAAGACCGTGCTCGGCGCAAAGCCGCTGGTCATGGTGCTGCCCATTGGCCGTGAGGCGGAGTTCGTCGGCATCGTCGACCTGCTCGAGCGCAAGGCCTACGTCTGGGACGACTCGGGCGATCCCGAGAAGTTCGAGATCAAGGACGTCCCCGACGACATGAAGGACGACGTCGAGAAGTATCGCACGGAGCTGATCGAGACCGCCGTCGAGCAGGACGACGACGTGATGGAGCAATATCTGGAGGGCAACGAGCCCGAGATCGACACGATCAAGAAGTGCATCCGCAAGGGCACGATCAACCTCTCCTTCTTCCCGACCTATTGCGGCTCGTCCTTCAAGAACAAGGGCGTCCAGCAGGTGCTCAACGCGGTCGTGGATTACCTGCCCGATCCGACCGAGGTGCCGCCCCAGCCCGAGGTGGACCTGGAGGGCAACGAGACCGGCGAGTTCGCGATCGTCGACCCCGAGGGCCCGGTGCGCGCGCTGGCGTTCAAGATCATGGACGACCGCTTCGGCAACCTGACCTTCACGCGCATCTACTCGGGCCGCATCACCAAGGGGATGAACCTGCTCAACACCTATACGGGCAAGACCGAGCGCATCGGCCGCATGGTGGAGATGCACGCCAACGACCGCACCATGATCGAGAGCGCCGAGGCAGGTGACATCATCGCCATCGTCGGCCTCAAGAACGTGCAGACCGGCCACACGCTGTGCGACGAGAAGAAGCCGGCCACGCTCGAGCCGATGGTCTTCCCCGATCCGGTCATCTCGGTGGCGATCGCACCCAAGGACAAGGCCAACGCCGAGAAGCTGGGCACCGCGCTGGGCAAGATGGTGGCCGAGGATCCGAGCTTCCGCGTCAACGTGGACGAGGAGTCGGGCGAGACGATCCTGCGCGGCATGGGCGAGCTGCACCTGGACATCAAGGTCGACATCCTCAAGCGCACCCACGGCGTCGAGGCCGAGGTGGGCAAGCCCCAGGTCGCCTATCGCGAGACCATCACCAAGGCGATCAGCGACACCTACACGCACAAGAAGCAGACCGGTGGCTCGGGCCAGTTCGCCAAGATCGAGTACGACATCGAGCCGGGCGAGACGGGCTCCGGCTACGTCTTCGAGTCCAAGGTGGTGGGCGGCAACGTGCCCAAGGAGTACATCCCCTCGGTCGAGAAGGGCTTCAAGGTGATGATGGAGGAAGGCCCGCTGTGCGGCTTCCCCCTGCTCGACTTCAAGGTCACGCTGACCGACGGTGGCTTCCATGCGGTCGACTCGTCTGCCATCGCCTTCGAGGTGGCCACGAAGGCTGCCTACCGGCAGTCGATGCCCAAGTGCGGCCCCCAGCTGCTCGAGCCGATCATGAAGGTCGACGTCTATACGCCCGAAGCCAACGTGGGCGACGTGATCGGCGACCTGAACCGCCGTCGCGGGATGATCAGCAGCCAGGAGACCAACCCGACGAACGTCCGCATCAAGGCCGAGTGCCCGCTGGCGGAGATGTTCGGCTACATCGGTGACCTGCGCACCATCACCTCCGGCCGTGGCCAGTTCTCGATGGAGTTCAGCCACTACGCTCCGTGCCCCCGCAACATCCTCGAGCAGGTGATGGAAGAGGTCAGGGAGCGCGAAGCTGCGAAGAAGAAGTAGTAGGTGGTAGCCAGGTCGAGAGGGAATCGCCGAGGTTCGCCCAGGAGCGGCTTGCCTCCTCGGTCCCATCCTCGACGTGGCGCTGCCACGCCTCCGGTGGGCCCTGTGGTGGCGCTCGCTCCTGAACGAACCTCGACGATTC
>JAPPOT010000571.1 GCA_028817855.1 Myxococcales bacterium | reverse complement strand
CCCGGGAGCTGGTCGAGCAGGGTGAAGCCGCGTTGCTCGTAGAAGCGAGGGATGTCGGTGTAGACGTGGAGGCGGCGGTCGGCGGCGGTGCGGGCGGACGCGAGGCCGCGGGAGAGCAGCGCGCTTCCGATGCCGAGGCCGCGGCGGTCGCGGCGGACGTAGAGGACGTCGATGAAGAGCACCGGTGGGGGCTTGGCCTGGTAGTCGAAGCGACCGAAGCCGAGCACACCGATCGGTTGGTCGACGTCGAGGGCGAGCAGCGGCGTCGGGCAGTCGGGTTGCTCGAGCAGCCGGACGCGCGTCTGCTCGAGGGTGAGGCCGGAGTGGTGGCGCCACTGCTCCCAGATCCAGCGCGCGACCGTCGGCACGTGCTGTGGGTGGGCGTCGATCGACTCGATGCGCATGGTGGTGGCTCAGGCGGCGGCCGGCACCAGCGCGCAGGCGGCGGGGACCAGCTCGCGCAGCGCGTGGACCAGGCGGTCGGCACCCGCGGCGCGCAGCTCGGCCTCGCTGCCATAGCCCCAGCCGACGCCGATGGCGGGGATGCCGTGCTCGCGGGCGCCGAGGATGTCGTGCTCGCGGTCACCGACCATGCAGGCGCGGCCCGGCGAAAGGCCTTCCTCGCTCAAGACCTGGGCGAGCAGCTCGGCCTTGTGGGAAAGGGCGCCGTCGAGGCTGGCGCCGTAGACGCGCGGCAGGTGGGGGCGCAGCCCGAAGTGGTCGACGATGCGGTCGGCGTAGACCTTCGGCTTGGAGGTGACCACGCGCAGGGCGAAGCCGCGCTCGGCGGCGAGGGCGAGGGCGTCGGCGACGCCGTCGTAGACCGCGTTGTCGTAGAGCCCGACGGTGGCGAAGCGCTCGCGGTAGAGGCGCACCGCCTCCTCGATCTGCTCGGGGTCTTCGGTCTGCAGGATGTGCGCGAAGGACTCGCGCAGGGAGGGGCCAATGAAGCGCGTGAGGTCGCCGCCGACCGAGCGCCCGAAGCCGGCCGCGGCGTGGCGAATGCTGGCCGTGATCCCGGGCGCGGGATCGGTCAGGGTGCCATCCAGGTCCAGCAGCAAGTAGCGCGTGTCCATGACTCTCCCCTCGGGGCTGAGGTCTAGCCCAGAAGGAAGCCGGCGCCAGGGCTTTTGTCGGCTGCCCTCCGCGGGCAGGCTATGCATGGCAGACGAGGATGGACCGACGATCGATCAGATCGCTGCAGCGGAGCGGCTCGCGGAACTGTCGCTGACCGAGGCGTGGGGCGCCGAGGACCTGCTCGACACGGCGGGCATCGCGACCATGGCTCGGCTTGCGCACCCGCAGCCGCAGCGACGGGATCGGCCTGCGGCGCGCGGGCGATTGAAGGTTAGGCGCCCGGCGGCGGAGGCATGGGCTCGTCCGGGGGGAGGGACTCGGCCAGGTCGCGGCGGATGCCGAGGCCGACCAGGTAGTCGGTGCGCTGCTCGGGGGTGAGGGCGCCGGTGCTGCTGCGACCGCTCTCGTCGATGGTGACGCGCTTGCCCATGCCGAGGGCGTGGACGCCGTCGTCGCGGTTGACGCGGAAGGAGATGGCGGAGTTGAAGGGGCCCGTGGCGCGCGTGCGCTCGTGCCGCTGGTCGAACTCGGCGGTGTCGAGGCCGTAGCGCTCGAGGCGGCAACCGAACAGCTCTTCCCGATGGCCGGCGCGCCAGTGGACGATCGCGCGGCCGTCGTCGCCGGGCGTGCAGCGCACGCCCCAGGCCGGGTGCTCGACGCGGGTCTCGCTGCCATCGACCAGCGGCAGCGGCTGCTGGCTGAGCATGGAGGCGTCACAGAGGTAGTGACCGCCGGCGAGCTTTACGCGCACGGTGCCGTGGTTCGGTGGCAGGTCGGGTGCCGCCAGCATGGTGGCGAGGCCGCGCTCGGCCTCGAAGCCGAGCGCCACCAGCAGATCGCAGAGCGCGCCGTTGCCGGCCCAGCAGGTGCCGCCGCTGCCGTCGCGCAGCCAGTCCTCGAAGAAGGCCTCGGCCGTGCTGCCGGGCAGGGGCAGGTCCGCGGACAGCTCGCCCTGGCTCACGCGGTGCAGGTGCCTGCGCTTCTGCAGGTTGTCGAAGGGCACCCGCTCGCACCAGGCGCCGTAGACGCGGGTGAGGCCCTCGAGGGTGGGCTCGGGGGCCGCGACGCCGAGGCGCTCGAGCACGCGTTGGAGCAGGCGGGGGTCCATTGCTGGCCGCGTACTACACGGGCCGCCGCCGGCGACGTGGACTTGCCCCGGCCCGGGGCGTGCGCGGTGCATCGGGCAA
>JAPPOT010000694.1 GCA_028817855.1 Myxococcales bacterium | reverse complement strand
GCGCGAAAGGGTGGGGTTGTCGTCGCAGAAGATGCACTCCACGCGGTTGGTGGGCGAGGGGTAGGTCAGCGCCCCCGCCTGCCCGGCCCCTTCACCCATGCCGTCCGCCGCCGGGCGGGTCCCCGGCTCGGCCGCAGCCTCGGCTGCCTCGATGTCGCACACGCCTCCGCTCGTGAAGTCGGTGCACCCGGAGTTGCCGCAGGGCATTGCGCTGCCGTTGACACAGACGGCGGTCAGGTCGGGACAGATCGCGTTGCCGCCATCCCCACCGGTGACTGCACCGCGCGGACAGGTCTTGCGGCCCCCCGCGCCGGCCACCACCTCGGGGCAGGCGGTGAGCAGCTCGTTGCCAGCGCGGCCCGAGCCCCCATCGACACCGGCCAGCTGCCCGAGGCTCGACAGAGACCACTTGTCGATCGTCTCGCTCGAGTCCTCGCCTGGCACGCCGGCGGCGCCGCGCCCCGCGATTACCGTGAGGTTCTGCAGGGCGACCGCGTCGCTGCAGCGGTCGAGGTAGACCGCCGTGCTGCCGCGTCCCGTGTCCTCGGCGTCGCTCGCGACCACGGTGAAGCCATCGATCAGGGTCGGCTCGTCGATCTCGGTGCAGACCAGCATCGGCATGCCGGCCGAGCCGTCCGGATCCTCGATCACGACCGGATGCAGGAGCTCATCGCGCACGCGGAAGTCCGGGCTGTAGCCGCCGACCAGCGTGACACCGGCCGCCAGCTCCACCGGCCCGCGGTAGATCCCCCGCGCCACGAGCACGTCGCGCCCGGTGGCGGCCCCGCGCTCGAGCCCACGCTGAATCGTGCGCACGGGACGCTCGGGGTCCTCGCCGGTGTCGTCGTCGTCGCCGGTCTGGGCGACGAAGATGAACTCCGGCGTCTCATCCACCTCGCCGTCGCAGTCCGCATCGCCGCCGATCACGACCCCGGGTCCGTCGGTCAGCTCGCACTCGCAGCCCGTGGCAAGCAGCCCGTCCACGTCCACGAAGCCGGCAGCGCACTCGATCAGGCAGCCCGGATCCCCGTCGGCGTCGAGCTCGCAGCTCGCCGCGAGGTTCGGCCCGCTCGGCACGCAGGCCTGGGCGCAGCCTCCGCAGTGCTCCTCGGTCACGTAGCGACCCGCATCGTCGACGAAGCCCTCGTCGGTGACGCCGTCGCAGTCGTCGTCGACGCCGTTGCAGGCCTCCGAGAGAGCGGGCATGCACTCCCCCAACCCGCCGGCGTCGCAGCGCTGCACCCCGGCGCAGGCGTGTCCATCGTCGGCGCGCAGAAGGCACGCCACCTCCACGCCGATCAGCTCCTCGGTGCAGGAGCAGGTCCCGGTGCTCGGCTCGCACTGGGGCACCGACGTGCGGCTGTCGGCCACGCAGCGGAAGCCCGGCGGGCAGTCCTCGCCGCTGTCGCACATGCGGCCGCAGCGGTTTCCGCTCAGCGCGGCGGGCAGGCAGCGGGCGCCGGGTGCGTGCAGCTCGCAGTCGAGGTCGACCTCGCACGGCAGGCACAGCACCGGCTGCTCCGCGGTGCAGGTCCCGTCGCCGGTCATGCGCTCTCCCTCGGCGCAGGCCGTGATCTCGCAGTGGGCGCCGGCCTCGTCGACCACACACGCCGTCCGCGCCGCGCTGGGGAAGACGTCCTCGCAATTGAGGTTGCAGCCGCCGCAGTGCTGGTCGCGCGTGTAGCGCCCTCGCCATCGACGAAGCCCTCGTCGATGAGGCCATCGCAGTCGTCGTCGACACCGTCGCAAGTCTCGTGGGTGCAGCGGTTGGTGCCGTAGCAGCCGACGCCAAGCACGGCGAGCCCGAGCACCGTGGCGAGCTTCCACCTCATCGTGCCAGGACCTTCCGCGTGAGCCCGTCGGCTCCGGAAGCGGCGCTGACCGCGCCACCGCCACCCTGCCCGCCGTCACCTGGCGAGCCCGTCTCGATCGCGTTGTCGTCCTCGTAGGCGTCGCCCAGCCCGGAGACCGAGCCGACGCCGGTGATCCAGACGCCGACCGACGAGCCACCGCATCCGCCGCCGCCACCGCCGCCCGCGCCGCCGTCGCCACCCTTGCCCCCGCGCTCGCCCGGGCCGGGTCCGGCCGTCGGTGGGGTCGTGCGCTCGGCGTCGGGCACGCGCCCGCCGAAACCGCCGCTGCCGCCCAGCCCGCCGTCGCCTCCCGCGCCGCCGCGACCGCCGGCCGCGCCGTCCTCGGCGACGACTTCCACGTTCGTCAGGGTGGGCAACGCCTGGCTCGCGTCGGAGATGCGCATGACCACTC
>JAPPOT010000068.1 GCA_028817855.1 Myxococcales bacterium | reverse complement strand
GTCGAGCGGGGTCGACCCCCGATAGGCCTCGTCGGCGCGCTCGGCCAGCTCGAAGCGCCCGCGCCGCGCCTCCACCCGCGCCTGGCGAAGGATCAAATCCGCGCGGTTGCCGAGCAGCTCCCGCGCCCGCGACAGCAGCTCCGAGGCCTCGGACAGATCCGCATCCTCGCCCGTGCGCACGATCAGGTCCGCCAGCGCGATGCGCGCATCGGCGCGCCGCTCGTCGGCCGCCAGCGCCTCCCGGTAGAGCCGCTCGGCGCGCTCCAGATTGCCGACCAGCGCGAGCAGATCCGCCAGCCGCACCGTCGTGTCCACGTCGGCGGGCGCCAGCTCGTGGGCGCGCTCGAGCGCGGCCAGCGCGGCCGGGTAGTCCTTGCGTGCCAGTGCCTGCCGCGCCTGTTGCTGCGACTGGCTGAGCAGGCGGTCGACGCTGTCGATCACCTGATCCAGGTCGCCCTGATGCCCGACGGGCTCGCCCTGCGGCAGGCCCGGGGGGTCGATCGCCTGCTCGAGCGGCGGCGCGTCCTGCGCCTGTGCGCCGGCGCTGACCAGCAGCAGCACCGCGAGGGCGCGCTTCATTCCTCGCGCAGCTCCCGCACGCTGATGCCGAGCTGGTTGAAGCGCAGGCGCACCGCGCGCGTGCGGCTGCCGTCGCCCAGCAGCAGCTCGGCCATGCGTTCCAGGTCCCCACCCGTGCGCTTGAAGAGCTCGCGCATGTACTGCCGCTCCACCTCCTGGGCCACGCGGTTGAGGGTACTGTCGGGCTTGACCTCGACCGCCATCGCATCGCCCGGGTCGCCGCTGTCCGCCACCGCCCTGCCATCGCCCACGCCCAACCCGCGCGAGCCGGCCAGCAGCTCGCCGAGCAGGCCCGGGTCCACCTGCAGGCGCGGCCGCGCCAGCGACACGCCCGAGGACAGCGCATCGACCGCGCCCACCAGCGTGAAGGCCACCAGGTTGTGCATCACCATCGCGAGCTCGCGCAGGTTGCCCGGCCAGGCGTGCCCGCGCAGCTGCTGCCAGGCGGGCCGCGGCAACACCAGCTGCAGCGCCAGCTCGTCATCGCCAGCCTTGGCGCGCCCCACGCGCAGCCGCAGCGGCGCGTTGCCCGGCAGCCCGGTGGCGCGCGCCACCCGCGTGCGCAGCGCGTCCAGCTCGGGCTCGGCCACCGCGCGCTCCACGAAGCGGTGGGCGAAGAACTCCAGGTCGGCCGCCCGCTCGCGCAGGGGCGGGATCACCACGCGCGTGGCCGGCGACAGCCGCATGTAGAGGTCGGGCCGAAAGCGCCCGGCCGCGACCGCCTCCGACAGCGGCGCGTTGCTGGCCGCCACCACCTTCACGTCCACCGCGACCTCGCGAGTGCCACCGAGGGGCCGCACACGCCGCTCCTGCAGCACCCCGAGCAGCTGGCGCTGCACCGCCGCTGGCACGTTTTGAATCTCGTCGATGAAGAGCGTGCCGCCGTCGGCCGCCTCGAACACGCCCTTCTGGTCGCGCACCGCGCCGGTGTAGGCGCCGCGCAGGGCGCCGAAGAGCTGGGCCGGCACCAGGTCGGCGGGCACGGTGGAGAGGTCCACCGCCACGAACGGTCCCTTGCGCCCGCTCAGCCGGTGCACGAAGCGCTCCGCCAGGTAGCTCTTGCCGGTGCCCGTCTCGCCTTCGAGGATCACCGGCATGGGCCCGCGCGCCACCACCGCCAGGCGCCGGCGCAGGGCCCCGACGCGCGCATCGCCGCCCCAAAGCACCTCGGCGTCCGCGTCCTCCAGACCGAGCGCCGACTCCGCCAGCGCGCCGTGGATGCGGATGCGCAGGGCGTCGAGGTCGTCGCCGTCGAGCAGGTAGGTCATCGACTGGGAGGCCAGCTCCCGGTCCACGTCGGCCAGCGACAGATCCTGCTCGGACGTGAGCAGCACGACGGGCAGCCGCGGGTGCAGCGCGCGCAGGGCGCGCAGGATCGCCACGCCCTGGAAGCGCTTGCGCCTCCGCAGGCTGCTGGCGCCGGTCAGTGGCAGCAAGCGCTCCTCGGGCAGGTCGAAGTGCATGTCGAGCAGCACCAGGTCCACCCCCGGCGCGCCCGCGTCGAGCTTCTTCAGATAGCGCAGGGCCGCGGCGCCATCCTCGAAGCGCCCGTCCTTCGTGCCGCGCGGCGACAGCAGCGACAGCTCCTGCAGCTGCTCGCGCACCACCTCGGCGTAGGTCGTGCCGTCGTCGATCAACAAGACGCGCGGACGTGCATCAGCCATCGGCCAGCTCCCGCTGCTCCGCGATCAGATCCCCGATGCGCGCGCCCACCGCCGACAGCTCCGCCACCACCGTCGTGCGGTCGATCGGCTCGCTCGCGTCCTCGAGCACGCCGTCCCAGGACAGCGCCCGCGACACCGCCTCGCGCAGCGCCCGTAGCGCATCGCTGTCGCGCAGCTCGCCACCCAGCTCTGCCAGGAATTCGTGCCAGATGTCGCGCGCCGGCCGCACCCCGTCCGGCCCCTTGCGCGTCTGGCGCAGGGCGCGCTCGAGCGCCTCGCGGAAGAGCGCCTCGTCGGCGTCGGCCGGTAGCATCGTCAGCGGCAGGCGCAGGTACTTCCCCAGGTCGTGCTGGAGCTCCAGCAGCAGGTCGAGCAGCTCCTCGTCAGCCATCGTAGGCCCGCAGCTTACCACCAACGGCCCACCCTCTCCCCCGATGCGGGAGCGGACGTACGAGTGCGGGCGACCGCTGCGCTCACTGCAGCACGCTCAGTCCGGCGTCAGTCGCGACCCACAGCCGCCCGTCGTACTCGATCGCGTCGTGCACCTCGTGGCCACTGAGCCCATCGGCCAGCCCGACCACCCCCTCGACCGCGTGGCTGTCCGCTGCCACCACCGCCAGCCCGCGCAGCGTCCCGACCACGATGCGCGCACCCAGCGGCTTGACGCTCAGCGTGTAGTCGTCGGGCAGGCCGTCGCGCGCGCCGAGCACGCGAAAAACGCCGCTGGCGTCGCGCACGCTCACGCCCTGAGTACAGGTCGCGACCCAGAGCGCGCCGCCCTCGTCGAAGGCCAGGTCCATCACCCAGTTGTCGCTCAGCCCCTGCTGGTCATCGATGCCGTCGAAGCGACGGCCGTCCTTGAGATAGAGCCCGCGGTCGCCGGTGCCGACCGCGACCACGTCCCCGTGGGCGGCGATGCGTGTCAGCGCGCGCGACTCGATCCCGGCCCGCCGGTAGTAGTTCTTCCAGCGCGCCGCATCGGCCCGGTGCACCGCGCCCAGGTCGGCCACCCACGCGCGGCCCGTCACGCGGTCAACTGTCACGCCATTGACGCCGGCGTGGAACGGGCACGTATCGCGGCTGTCGCCGTCGCAGTCGCGCTGCGTACGCTGCTGAAAGCGGCCCTCCGCATCGACCCACGTCACTCCGGAGGCGGTCGCCACCAGCAGCCGCTCGCCGTCGCTCGCCATGTCGTTGACCATGTCCGACGGCAGGTGCTCTGGCCCGGCGAAGTGCTCCCAGCGCACGCCGTCGTAGCGGCACAGGCCGCGGTCGAAGCTGCCGACCCAAAGCGCACCGGCGTGCACTGAAAGCGCGGTCAGCCGCTCGCCGCACGGCATCGCCCCGGTGGACAGCACGCGCGACTCGCCGGTGTCGAAGAGCAGCGCACCCGCGTCGGTGGCCACCACGACCGCACCGCCGAAGCGCACCGCATCGCGCACCTCGAGCCGCTCGAGCTGCGCGCGCTGGGCCTTCGACATCGCGCCCAGGGCCACCTGACGGCGCCCGCGCTGCGGCGCTTGCGTCAGGCTCGAGCCGTCGAAAGCGTGGGTGCCGGCGGCGGTCCCGATCAGCACGCCCTCCCCGGTCACCTCCAGCCACTGGATCGGCTCCGCGGGCAGCGCCGGGTCGGGCTGGACACTGATGTAGCGCTGCTCTTCGCCAAGGTAGACGCGCCCGTCGAAGCCGCCCGCCGCCCAGCGCCCATCGGGCCCGGCCGACAGCGCGCTCACCGGCAGGTCGCTGGCCATCGGTGAACCCCCAGCACCGTTGGGTCGGACGTCATCTTCGAGATCGATCCGCACCACGCCCCCATCGCTGCCGGAGGCCCACAGCCCGTGCTCACTCGCCGCCAAGCGCGTGAAGCGCCCGAGCTCCACCAGCTCGAAGCGGTCGGTCTCCCGGTCCAGGCGCGATAGCGCCCCCTCGGTCGCCACCCACACCGTGCCGCCCAGCAGCAGGCAGTCGTGCACCCGGTTGCCGTGCAGACCGGTCGTGCTGTCGTAGCGCACGCTACCGTCGGGCGTCATCCGGAACATCCCCGCCCCGCGCGTGCCGATCCACAGCTCCTCGTCGGCCGCCGCCAGACAGGTCGTATCGCCCCCGTCGCCGTGGGTCTCCACCACCCGCGGCTGCGCCTGCGTGCTGCACGCCAGCGCCACCCCCAAGCCGAGAAGCGTCAACAACACCTGAAGTCGATCGGTCACGCGTCACCTCCGCCGTTCATTCGCGGCGGAAACAAGCGCAAGCCCCGTGCCAGGCCCCCGGACCCCAGATCCCCGCGGAGTGGCGGCCAGGCCAAGCTCTCAATACATGAATTACAGCTTTGCTATGCAAATTGCATATCCCCAATCAACGACCGGGCCGCGACGGCCACTGCAAGGCGCAGGGCGAAGCGGCACCCGTCTGCGAGTCGTCGAGCTTCAGCTGCCTGACCTCCGGTCGACTCCTGCAACCAACTGGAATCGTGAGGAAAATCCTGTTTCCCGGATCGCGCTATGGCGTCTGGCGATACACGCGGCGACGGCGGAGCCACAGCAGCCCGAAAGCGACCAGCCACGCCGTCAGGCCCGCACCGGCACCAGCGCCGACCCCCGCGCTGCAGGTGCTGCCGCCACTCGCTGCGCCAGCGTCCTCGCCCTCCGAGCGCTCCTCGATCCCGTCCCTGTCGCCGAGTCGCTCGATCACCTGCTCGGCCTCGTCCTGCTCGAGCGCCCGGCCCGCGGACAGCTCGGTGCCGACCACGAGCTCCTCCACCTCGAAGGCGGCGTCGGGGATGCGCGCCGACTCCTCCGGCAGCACCGCATCCTGCTCGGGGTAGGTCACCGGGTCGGTCACACGGAAGCTGCGACCTGCCAGCTCGAAGCGCAGGTTGGGCGCGGCGGCCAGCAGCTGGTGAGCGCCGAGCGCGGCCTCGCCCTGGGCCAGCTCGAAATAGAGCTCGCTGCCGAAGCGCAGGTCGGTCCACTCGGGCCCGTCCTCGAGCTTTTCGTCCGTGAAGTAACCGCCCTGCAGCGGCAGGCTGCGATCGAACGCGGCACGCACGTCGGGCGCGACGAAGGCCTCCATCGTGTCGGTCTTGGTGACCTCGTTGAGCGAGGACGACGTGCCCACAGCGATGTCGCCGACCGCGGCCTGCGAGACCGTCGCGTAGGCCATGCGCGTGTCGCCGGCATCGTCGGTCTCGAAGAAGGTGAAGTCGGTGACCACGCCGTAGCGCGAGGCCAGGGCGAGCGCCTCCTCGACCAGCTGCGGGTCGTCGTCGCCGAGCTTGACCTCCTCGAGCAGGTTTCCGATCCGCCGCGCGGCCCAGATGCCGGGCACGTAGGGGCTGTCGATCGCGAGCTCGGGCAGTGACGCCTCGTGGACGCTCGCGGTCGGCTGCCCGGCGGCGGCGCCGACGAGGGTGATCTCGCCATCGCCCGGGGCTTCGTAGCGCATCGCCACGGTGACGGTGCCACCGGCGAAGACGTCGGGCAGGGTGGCAGGGTAGGGGTCACTCGCGCCGAAGACCTCCAGGTCGAGCCGCGGGTTGCCGAGCACGGGCGCCTCCAGCTGCTCGAAGAAACGCTCCACCGTCGCCTGCACGGCGCCGGCGTTGCGGATGTAGAGCGCGTCGCCGGCGCCCTCGTCCGCCAGGCGATCGAGCAGCACGGTGTTGACGTCGCTGCCGATGCCGAAGGTGAAGATCCGCGCGCCGCGCTCGTTGCGATTGCGCGCATTGGCGACGATGGCGTCGATATTCTCCTCGCCATCGGTCGGGATGCCGTCGGTGATCAGCACCACGTAGCGCGCCCGCTCGCGGTCGCCCGAGACGGCTCCTATGGCGTCGCGCAGGGCGCCGTCGATGTTGGTCCCGCCATCGGCGATCAGGTCCGACACGAAGTTGCGCGCCCGCGTGACGTTCTCCGCTGTCGCCGGTACCACCTCGTCCTCGAAGCTGTCGATCGCGTTGGCGAAGGTGGTGAGCGCGAAGCGATCGCGCGCCGTCAGCCCCGCCAGCACTCCGTCAAGGGCGTCCTTGGCCTGGGTGATCTTCTGGCCCTGCATGCTGCCGGAGATGTCGAGCGCGATGATCAGGTCACGCCCGGCGATGGCATCCTCGGGCGGCTCGGTGGTCGCGCTCAGCAGCGCGAGCAGGAAGCCGCCCTCGCCGGCGTCGCCGTGGTGGAACGGCAGGAGATCCAGGCGCACCGCCTCCTCGCCGGTGGAACGCAGGATCTCGATCGGCGGCGCGCTCGCCACGCCGTTGCGGCTGAAGCTCGCCGTGGCCTCGTGCTCCTGCCGGTCGTGCAGCTGCAGCCCGTGGTAGGGCGCGTAGAGCGCGCGCAGCGGCGCGTCGGTCGCCGTGTGCACGTCGATGCCGACGCTGCGCACCGGCCCCTCGTGCCAGTCGAGTGGCACGCTCACCCCCTCGAGCGTGCCGCGCGCGACGAACGGCATCCGGATCTCGCTCACGACCTCGACGGTGCGCTGGCCCGCGTCGAGCTCGCGCGCGTCCATCACCCACATCGCCGTGCCCAGCTCGCGCAGCGGCGCCGGGTCCCCGAGCCGCAGGACCAGCTCCCGACGCAGGTCATCAGCAGCTTCCGGTTCCAGCAGCTCGCCCGATGCGTTCTCCCCGCCGATCTGCAGCGAGATCAGCTCCGCGCCCGGAGGCAGCGACTTGAAGAGCTCCACCCGCGCCGCGGCCGTGGCCTCGAGCGGCGCACCCGTCGGACCGAGCAGCGCCGCCGGGTCGAGCACCGGATATACACGCGTCTCGCGGACCGTCGCCTCGTCATCACCCAGCTCCGCCGACAGATCGACCCGGTCGAGTGGACACAGGCCGGGCGGGCCGATCGCCTCCCCGCCATCGAGCAGCGTCACCGCCATCCCATCCGCAGCCGCCGGCTGCGCCACCGCCAAGAACAAGAGGAGGAGCCCCACGGCCCGCACCCCACACGTGCGCTTCATGCGTCGCCCCCGTCTTCAGGGCCCCCGCCCACCGGAACAAGAAGCAAGGCCCATGCCATCCGACAAACTCAACGATTTCCGGCACGCGCCCTGTGTCACCGTGTGCCAGCGGCACAATCGTGCGCTCCACGCAGGTCACGCGAGCCCGCAGACCACCGCGACGTCCTCCATGTGAGGTCACCCTAACAGCTGCCTAGCGGCTGCAGGGGCAGAAGCCCCGGCACCTCGATCGCGCACCAGCTGTCGTCCAGCTCCGGCAGCACCAGCATGAAGGCGCCCTCCTGCACGCCGTCGTGGAGCTCGCGCTTGTAGATCTCGAGGTGCTGCATCGGGCCTGCCTCGCCATGGACCACGGCGTGCAGTGGCTCGCCCTCGGGCGTACCGGCGATTAGCAGGGGCTCCTCGACCCAGTGCACGCCCGCCGAGTCCGAGACCAGCATGCGCCACGGCACCTTGCGCACCAGCGGCAGGACGGCGCCTGCGGGGACCTCCGCGAGGGCGTTGACCTCAACCACGCGCTCGAGGATGGCCTGGTAGTTGTAGTCGCTGATCCACGCATCGCTGCGCGGCTCGGGGCAGTAGCTCATCATGTCCTTGCGCGTGGGCTGGTAGAACTCACCGTTGCGCTCGTCGTAGGCCCACACGCCGATGTCGGCGTCGGGGTAGGGGTAGCGCCGGTCCGGATCCTGCACGTTGCAGGGCGCGTGCAGCCGGCCGTGGGCGTGTCCGAGCTCGTGGCACATGGTGGCCGCGCCGGTGCTGCCATCGTCCTGTGTGAAGCCCTGGGCCCAGCCGACCGACACCTTGGGGCTGGTCGCGCTCAGGTTCGCATCGGAGCACCCCGACTGCCCGCCCAGGATGCCGGCGGTCAGCCCGTAGTAGTAGACGTGGGCAGGCGCGCCGTCCTGACTGCGGCGTGACGAGACCGAGCCGAGCAGCGAGCACATCGAGCTCGCGGTGCCCTGCAGCGGATCGCCCACGGTGAAGATCACCTCGGTGACCGGGAAGACCGCCTCGAGTCGCTCCTTGAAGGCCGCGAGCCCGGCCTCCGAGACATCGGGCGAGCTCCCGCCGCCGACCGGCACGATATGGACTTCGAGCGGGCCCGTCTCGCGCGCAGCGAGCGCCTCGGGGCCATCGGCCGGAAAGCGCGCGACGGCGGCGCCCGCGGCAGCTTCCGGCGGCGGACCGCACTCGACGAGGGTGACGGAGTAGCGGGTCTCGGGACCGATCAGCTCGGCGGGCGCCATGACCTGGAAGGTGCTGCCCGCATCGGCGTCGCTCGACGCCACGGTCGGCGTCAGCGTCGAGAACAGGAGCTGCTGCTGGTCCGGATCCGGCGCCTCCACGTCGGTGAGCTCGATGCGTGCCGAGACCTCGCGCGGCATCCAGCCGGCCTCGGGCACGACGTGCACCCGGAACACCACCTCGCGCGCCGCCACCAGGTCCGCGTTGCGCGCCTCGCGCCCGATCGCCGTGCCCTCTTCCATGATCGGGATCTGCAGCGACTGGTAGGCATCGATCGCGCTCAGCGTGAGACCGGCCACGGGCAGGTCCGTGCAGCCGTCCGGCCCTACGCAGCTGCCGCCCTCGCACAGGGAGTCGTCACCGCAACGCTGGCCACAGCCACCGCAGTGATCCGGATCGCTCGCGGTGTCGATGCAGGCGTCCCCGCACATCGACAGGTCAGGTGCGCACACGCAGGCCCCGCCCCGGCACTGGGTGTCGGCCGGGCACTCGACCCCGCAGGCCCCGCAGTGGAGGTCGTCGCTCTGCAGATCCACGCACACGCCCGCGCACTCGGTGAGCGTGCCGCAGTCGAGCACGCACTGCCCGCCGACGCAGATCTGCCCCTGCAGGCACGGGCTGTTGCAGGCGCCGCAGTGGGCGGGGTCGTCGCTCAGCGCCACGCACTCGGGGCCCACGCTGCCCGGGCAGACGGTCTGCTCGCAGGTGAGGCTGCACGCTCCGTCGACGCACAGCCGGCCGCTCGGACAGGGGCTGTCGCAAGCGCCGCAGTGGGCCGGGCTGCTGGCGAGGCTGACGCACTGCGCGCCGCAGAAGCCCATGCCCTGCCCGCAGAGATCGGTACACACGCCCGTCTGACAGACATGTCCCGGTGTGCAGGCGAAACCGCACGCTCCGCAATTGTCGGCGCTCGACTGGAGATCGGCACAGCCACCCGGGCAGGCCGCCTCCCAGAGCTGGCACGGGTTCGCTTCGGCCGTGACCGCGCCATCGCGCTCGCATCCCGCAAGCACACCCAGCACGAGGCCGAGCCACATGTGCACCCACCACCGGTCCACACCGGCACGCTATGCGAGCGCAACCGCCGTAGTGTTGACCCGCGAGGTCGCCCGGCTTGACTTCAGGGGAAGCGAGCGCCCCGAGCGGTACTTCCTCGGGGTCTCTGCTGGAAGCTGGCTCACTCATCGAGCGCCCTGTGCAGGCCGCGATCGTCGCGGCCCGTGGGCGGCCCGTAGAGCTCGGGGGAGCAGAGCGGCGTCTTCAGGCCCTCTACGCAGGTCTTGCCGAGGTCGTCGAAGACCACCATCGCGAGCTCGGCACCGGGCACCTCGAGCAACGTCACCAGGCCCTCGCCATTGTTCCAGTCGTGCTGCGCGTGCACCTGCGGCTCCCCCTCGCCCGGGTCGAGCCGCACGATCACGTTGAGGGCGATGTCGCAGCTCCAGCACGGACAGAAGTCCCGTGCCACGACCCAGGCGATGGTCGCGGGACCACCCGCGCGACCGAAGAGGGTGACGCCGGGCGTGAGCTCGCTGTCGTACTCCGCGCGCGCGTAGCGGGCCTGCTCGACGTAGCTCGAGGCGCTGCGCGCGACGGCCAGCGCCTTGCCCTCGACGGCCGCATCGGTGGCGAGCTGCTCGAGCAACGTCACCGGCGGCAGGCTCGCGTCCCGCGCGAAGAGCGCCTCGGCGCCGCAGCGGGAGTCGTCGGGAAGGTCCAGCGTGAACACCAACACCCCCTCGTCCCAGAGCGCCTCGCGCATGTCCTGATCGCTCAGCTTCACGGGGCTGCCGTCGTCCTCGAGCCAGTACTCCTCCCAGGTGCTGAACCAGTCGGGCTCCTCGTAGTCGAGCAGCAGATGGGCCACCGCCGTGGTCGCGATGCAGGAGGTTCCCCCGGGGCCGAAGAGCCGAAGCGAACGGCCGCGCCAGCGCGCGAGCTGTGGATCCTTCTCGTCCGCAGCGATCGGCGCGAAGAAGTCTCGGATCTCGCCGTCGGCGCGCTCGGTCGGCTGGCCGAGCCGATACTTGCGCGCCGGGCTCTCGATCGCGACCGCGGGTTGCCCGCGCACGCGCGTCACAAAGGCGAGCTGCGCAGGGTCGTGCTCCGCCCGCTCGCCGAGCAGCGTCGAGCCGAGCATCTCCTCCTTCGCGATCTTCAGGGAGCCGTCCGCCTGCTCCAACAGCACCATCTGCTTGCGCCCCACGTCCTGATAGCTGCCGGACCTGAAGTGCTGGCGGAAGCGCACCGCCACCCCGCGGTCATTGGTGTGGAACGCCTCACCGCTCACCTCCACGTGCAGCGCGCGGCGGAACATGCTCCTGCGATCGGCCAGCCACGCCTTGCGCGACTCGAAGCGCCGGGTCCGCGGCCCCGAGCGCTTGATGCCGACGAAGCGCTGAGCGTAGACGGCCGCGTAGGCCTCGAAGTCCCGAAGGTTCTGGGCCTGCACCCAGCGCGCGATCAGCGCCCGCGCCCGCCCGGTGCGCGCTTCCGTGTCGGTCTTCGGTGGCGGCGCCACGACGCGCGCGGGGGAAGGCGAAGGCGGCGCGCTGGGCGCACCCTCGCCCGTCGCCGGGCCGGGCGCCGCGGGCCGGGGCGCGGAGGGTGCTTGCACGGCCGGCGGAGGCGGGAGACCGACAGGCTCCGTCGACCCCGCACCAGGGGCGGGTCCCGAATCACCCGACCGACAGGATACAAGAAGGCACAGCCCCAGCGTCCAGCTCCATCGCGCCATGGCGCCGAGCTTAGCGCGAAGTGGTCCGGTGCCTTGCCGAAGCGACCACGACATGTCACGACGGACCTCGAAGGGGGGAAGACGGATGGGGATGACTCGGCTGCTCAGAGCGTGCGCGACGGGAGCTCTTCTGGTCGCGGGCGGCTGCTCCGCGTTCGACGCCCCACCGGCAGACTCCGAGCCCGACCGCCCGTCCGAGGTGTTCCACACCACCCCGCCC
>JAPPOT010000449.1 GCA_028817855.1 Myxococcales bacterium | reverse complement strand
ATTTGCGGCCGTGCAGCTGGAGCAGTCGGTTAAAAATCTCGGCCACCGGGGTTGTATGATCCGGGGCAGCATCATGGGCCAGGAGCTCTCGGATACAAAGTTTCATCCCTTCTGGGCAAAAGCGGAAGAACTGGATGTGGTGGTCTTCATTCACCCCCGGGTCTATCCCGGATCAAACCCCCGGCTGAAGGGCCGCGGCTTCCTGCACAACATGATCGGCAACCCGCTGGAGACCACGACGGCCCTCGCTCACCTCATCTATGAAGGCACCCTCGACCGCTTTCCCGGCATTAAGCTGGCCCTCGCTCACGGCGGCGGGTTCCTGCCGTCTTATGTGGGCCGGTTCGACCACGGCCACAACAGCGCCGACCGGGGCGGACGAGGGCTCGAGGAGAAAAAGCCCAGCGAGTACATTAAAAATCTTTATTACGATACGCTAGTCTATGGGACGGAGAACCTGCAGCACCTCATCAAGGAAGTGGGCGTTTCCCAGCTGATGATCGGCACGGACCACGATTTCGGCATGACCAACCGCAATGCCGTCGCACACCTCTTAAGCGCCGAGGGACTCACGGAAGAGGATATCGAGAGCATCCTGAACGGCACGGCCAAGCGATTGTTTAAGATCGATCATCTCTAGGTTTATGCCGGACGCGAAGAACACCCATTGAGCAGGGGCAGGTTGCGAAGGGCGTGAGTTGTAGTCTGCGCTAAGCGCACCCACACAGAACCTCGGACTCTACAGTAGCGTGGACAACACCTTGTCCGGCGGGGTGTGGCCGTCGACGAAGCTTTTGGCGTTCACGATGACTTTTTCGCCCATAGCGATGCGGCCTTCGATGGTGGCGGAGCCGCGATGGGGGAGGAGCACAACGTTTTCGAGCGCCATAAACTTGGGGTTTACGGCGGGTTCCCCATCGAACACGTCCAGTCCCGCGCCTGCGATGGCACCGGATTTAAGCGCTTCGATGAGCGCCTCTTCATCCACCAGACCACCGCGCGACGTGTTGATGACGATGGCGTGGGACTGCAAGAGCTTGAGCCGATCGGCGTTTAGAATGTTCGCTGTGGACGCCGTGTGAGGCGTGTTGATGGAAATGATGTCCATATGCCCCAGCATCTGGTCCAGGTTCTCCCAATAGGTGGCTTCCAGCTCTGTCTCCAAATCCTCGTGGACCCGGTTACGGTTGTGGTAGTGGATCGCGATGCCGAAGCCGCGGGCACGGCGGGCCACGGCGCGGCCAATGCGGCCCATGCCGATAATGCCGAGTCGTTTGCCGGCCACCCGGTGGCCCATCAGCTGCGTGGGCGTCCAGCCGGTCCATTTTCCGGCACGGATCATGCGTTCGCCTTCGCTGAGACGGCGGGGCGTCATGAGGATGAGCGCCATGGCGAGGTCCGCGGTATCTTCGGTGAGCACATCGGGGGTATTGGAAACCTGGATACTTCTGGCTTCCGCCGCCTCCAGGTCGATATGGTTCACCCAGACCCCGAAATTCGCCATGAGCTTGAGGTCCGGCCCCGCGGCGTTGATCACATCCGCGTCGATCGTGTCGGTCACGGTGGGCACCAGGATGTCGCAATTTTGCACCGCGTCTTTGAGCTCGTCTTGAGTCAGGGGCGTGTCGTCCAGGTTGAGCTTGGAATCGAACAACTCCATCAGCCTGGTTTCCACCGGATCCGGTAACCTACGCGTGACGATAACCCTGGCTTTTTCGCTCACCGGCGCCTCCCCTTTATTTTATGATCAGGCCATAGCAATTCGGCCATAGCAACCTGGTAAGGAATTGGCAAGGATTCCACACTAGAGATCAAGGGATGAGGGGATCAAAATTTCTGTTGAGCCTGGCGGCCGCGCTGATGGCCGTCCCGCTCGCCACGGCGCCGGAGGTTTCCGCCGCCCAATCCGTCACCAATCCGAGCGGCCTGCCGCTGCCCCGGTTCGTGTCCCTGCGTTCGCAGGAGGTCAATATGCGTACCGGCCCCGGCGTGCGCTATCCCGTCGACTGGGTATACAAACGCCGCAATATGCCGGTAGAGGTCGTCGCTGAATTCGGGACCTGGCGCCGGGTCAGGGATGTGCAAGGAACCGAGGGCTGGATCCACCAGAGCATGCTGTCCAACAAACGCACTTTAGCCGTCACCGGTCAAACCCGCACGTTGCGCCAGCATCCGGACAGCAAATCACCCGCCATTGCCCGCGTTGAACCGGGCGCTGTTGGTGAAATCCTCACCTGCTCGGACGGCTCCGGCTGGTGTCAATTGAC
>JAPPOT010000719.1 GCA_028817855.1 Myxococcales bacterium | reverse complement strand
CCTCGCCCCCACCCGACCACCCGTTAGGATGCGGGGCTCGCTCGGCGGTGAGGCACTACTTCTTCTGCCCCTTGCCGGTCGACACCACCACGCGGGCGGGGCGCAGGATCCGCTCGTGGTAGCGGAAGCCGCGCTGCATCACCTTCGCGATGGTCTGGGGGGGCAGGTCGGCCTCGTCGTCGCGCAATAGCGCCTCGTGCGCCTTGGGGTCGAAGGCATCGCCCTCGGCGGCCTCGATCGGCGTCACGCCGGTGGTCTCGAGCGCGCTCAGGAATTGCTGCAGCGCGAGCTGCACGCCCTCGTGCAGCGCCTGACCGCCCTCCCCTGGACTCGACTGGCCGAGCGCCAGCTCCAGCGAGTCGAAGACCACCAGCAGCTCGCCCAGCACGCCCTCATTCGCGTAGCGCGCGCGCTCCTTGTACTCGCGCTCGATCCGCTTCTTCTGGTTCTCCGCCTCGGCCACGGCCCGTAGCATGCGGTCCTCAGCGTCCTGGGCGCGCGCGCGCTCGGCCTTCAGGGCCGCCACCACGTGCGCCTCCAGGTCCCCGGAGGCGAGCAGCTCGTCCACCGAGTGCTGGGGCGGTCCCGGCTCGGCGTCCACCGGCACATCCTCGGCCGGTCCCTCGGCGACCAGACCCTCTTCGGAGCCCTCGGCCCCGGCGGTCTCCTCATCCATCGGCTTTTCCTCGCTCACGCGCTCTCCCTAATCACCCGGCGGCCGCAAATCAAGGGCCGATCGCCCCCGGACCGGAACCCGCCAGCGCTTGAATCCAGCGAAATCATCGTGTTTTTTTGCGTACATGAGCCTCGCCCACACGATCGCCCTGCTCGCCTGCGGCACCTTCTTCATGACGGCCCTGCTGGCCGGCGTCTGGAAGTGGCGCGCCATGGTCACCTCCGAGGACCACCAGGCCCCCTTCTACGTGGACACCGCCCACCGGGCCGCACTCCTCTACAGCTTCGCGTGCCTGGTGCTGGCCGAGTTCCTGCGCCACAGCCCCTTCTCCGAGACCATCAACACCCTGGCCGTGACCGCGCCGATCCTCTTCTTCGGCGTCGCCATCGCCACCTACCTTCGGCTCGGCTGGCTCGACCAGACCGACAACCAGTTCGCCACGCCCTCGCCCACCCAGCACGGCGGCATGGTGCTGCTGATCGCCGCCGAGATCGGCGGCTTCGCCGTGCTCTTCGCCGGCTTCCTGATCCAACGCTTCAGCTAGGCTGCTCGCGCCCGAAGCGCTTGGCCGAGCGCGCCCGCGCCTTCGCCGCTTCCGCCGCGCGGTCCCGCCGCGGCGCCTGGGTCACCAGCGAGTCCACCAGGGTGCGCGCGGCGGCAGCCACCTCCTCGACCGCACGGTCGAAGACCTCCTGGTTGGCCTTGGAGGGCTTGGTCGATCCGCTGAGCTTGCGCACGAACTGCAGCGCGGCCGCCTCCACCTCCGCGTCGGTCGCCGGCGGCTCGAAATTGAACAGGGTCTTGATGTTCCGGCACATGACGGACCGCAGAATACACTGCTAGCCTCGGCCCGATCGTGGCTGTGAAGAACATCCCCATCATCGAGCTCGGCGGCCGCGGCGCCGACGAGCTGCGGTCGCCAATCTCACAGGCCCTGTCGGATCTGGGTTTCGTCGCCCTGCGCGGCCACGGCATCGACGCGGCGCTGGTGTCCGAGGTCTACCGCGTGGTGCGCGCCTTCTTCGCCCTGCCCGCCGACACCAAGCTCCGCTACCACCTGCCCGACGGCGCCGGCGCCCGCGGCTACACGCCCTTCGGGATCGAAAAGGCCAAGGACCAGACCGTCGCCGACCTCAAGGAATTCTGGCACGTGGGCCGCGAGCTGCCCGAGAGCGAACGCCAGGCCGCGCAGCTGCCACCCAACGTCTGGCCCGACGAGATCCCCGGCTTCCGCGAGGCCACCCTCGCCCTGTGGCGCGCCCTCGACGCCCTCGGCTCGCGCGTGCTGTCAGCCGTCGCGCTCGGCCTGCAGCAGGACGCGCGCTACTTCGACCGCGTGATCGACCGCGGCAACAGCATCCTGCGCCCCCTGTGCTACCCGCCGATCGCGAGCGCCCCGGCCGGCGCCGTGCGCTCGGCCGCCCATGAAGACATCAACCTGATCACCCTGCTGGTCGGCTCCGCCGAGCCCGGCCTGCAGATCCTCGCGCGCGACGGGGTCGGGGTCGACGCGCGGTCGGGGGAGGGCCTCGGCGGGGGCACCGGCGGCGTCCGCAGCGGGGGGGGGCGCTGCGGCGTGCTGGCCTCCGGGGG
>JAPPOT010000888.1 GCA_028817855.1 Myxococcales bacterium | reverse complement strand
GGTGCTGGTGCTGCTGGTCCTGGTTCTGCTGATCCTGGTTCTGTTGATCCTGGTCCTGCTCTTGCTCCTGCTGCTTCTGCTCCTCTTCACGCAGGCGGCGCAGGGCCAGCTCGTAGTTCCAGGCCGTGTTCGGGTCGCCCGGGCGCAGCCGCAGGGAGCGCTTGAGGGCATCGACCGCTTCGCGGAAGAGCTGCTGGGCGCCCTGGTGATCCTCCGACGCCGCGAGCTGGTCGGCCTCCGTGTAGAACGCCAGGCCCAAGTTGTAGTAGGCGTCTGCGCGCACCGCCTTGCTGGCCGGGGGGTGGGAGGCGAGCGAGAGGGCCTCGCGCGCCGCCGGCAGGTCGCCGGTGGCGAGCAGGGCGAGGCCGCGGTCGAGGTGCACGCCACCCTCCGCGGGGAGCTCGCGCGCAGCGGAGTTGTAGGCCTCGAGCGCCGCGGCGTGCTCAGCGGCGGCCATGTGCTCGTTGCCGCGCTCCACGTGGCTGTTCTCCGAGCGCAGCAGCTTGGCCTTGAGCCGCTCGAAGAAGGACGGCTCCTCGCCCTCGCCGCCACCGGCGGGCGTGCCGTCCGCGCCGAGCGCGAGCGACGCCGGCAACAGCGCAAGGAGCAGTCCCGCGATGGACAGCGCGCGTAGGGTGCTCATGCCGACGTCTCCTCCCGCCCGCTGCGGGGCATCCAGGCTTCCGGCAGAAGAGCCTCCAGCACGATCAACAAAAAAGCCAGCAACAGCACCAGGGCGTAGCGCTCCTCGTGCACCGTCACGCGGCGGGCCTCGAGCTCGGTCTGCTTCATGCGGCGCATCTGCGCGCGGATCTGGTCGATGCCTACGGTGCCGCTGCGCGGCTCGAAGTAGGCGCCGCCGGTGATCTCGGCGATCTGCTTGAGCTGCTGCTCGGCCTGAGGCGTGAGCGTGGTCAGCACGGCGTTGCCGTTCTGGTCGCGCAGGTAACCGGTCCAGGTGCCGTCCTGGGCGTAGGTGGGGATGGCCTCGCCGCTGCGCGAGCCGACCGCGACCACGAAGACCTTGGCGTCGATGCCGGCCAGCTCCTCGGCCGCCTGGGCCGGGTCGCCCTCGTGGTCCTCGCCGTCGGTCAGGAGGATCACCACGCGGGCGCGGCCGCCGCCTTCTTCCTCCTCGGCCTTCGGCGTACGCGTCGAGCGCTCCAACAGGCGCTTGGCGGAGGTGAGCGCACGCCCGATGGCGGTGCCGCCGACCGGCATGTCGGCCGGGCCCAGCTCGCGGAAGAAGAGCGCCGCCGCCGCGTAGTCGACCGTCATCGGAAACTCCATCGTCTCGCCCGCGAAGGCGACGATGCCGACCCGGTCGCCGGCCAGCTCGGAGATGAAGCGCGTGAGCTCGGCCTTGGCTCGCTCGATGCGGCTCGGCCGCACGTCCTGGGCCAGCATCGACTTGGAGAAGTCGACCACCACCACCACGTCCACGCCGCGCTTGCGTAGCGTCTTCTCGCGGCTGCCGTACTGGGGCCGCGCCAGCGCCACCACCGTCAGCGCCACGCCGGCCAGCAGGATCACCGCGCGCGCGGCGCGCAGCCCGGCCGAGCGCCCGACCACCATCTGCGGCTTGCCATCGGGCGCGCCGAAGCGCCGTGCGGTCGCGCGTCGCACGCGCCAGGCCCACAGCAACAGGCCGGCCAGCGCTGGCACGGAGAGCAGCAACCACAGCAGCTGGCCCGAGTGCCAGGTCACGGCCACCTCCGCAGCACCAGCGTGCCGAGCAGCAGCTCGAGTAGCAGTAGCGCAAGCGCCACCGCCGCGAAGACGCCGAAGAGCTCACCGTAGACCCGGCCGGCGTCCTCGATCTGCGACTTCTCGAGCTGGTCGAGGATGGTGTGGAAGCTGCGCTCGAGCCCCTCGCGATCGGAGACCTCGAAGGCGTCGGCACCGGTCTGGGACGCGACCTTGCGCAATAGCTCCGGGTTGATCGGGAAGTTGCCGCGGTCGAAGAGCGGCCGGCCGAAGAGGTCGAGGCCGCGCTGCACTGGCGCGTCCTCGCTGCGCCCCATCAGGATGGTGTAGACCTTCACGCCCAGGGTGCTGGCGAAGTCGGCGGCTTGGGTGGGCGAGACGTTGCCGCTGTTGCTCTCGCCGTCGGTTGCGAGGATCACCACCTTGCTCTTGGCGCTCGAGCGCCGCAGGCGGTTGAGGGAGACGCCGATGGCGTTGCCGATGGCGGTGCCGCGCCCCTCGATGATGCCGAGCTCCAGCTCCTTGACGAGCGTGCGCAGGGCCTCGTGGTCGGTGGTGAGCGGCAGCAGGGTGTAGGCGTCGCGGCCGAAGATGACCGCGCCGATGCGGTCGTTGGCCCGCCGCCGAATGAACTCGTCGACCACCGCCTGGGTGGCGTCGAAGCGGCTGGGCTTGATGTCGGCCGCCTGCATCGAGAGCGACAGGTCGAGCGCCAGCACGATGTCGATACCCTCGACCTCGGTCGCGTCGCGCGCGTGGATCGACTGGGGACCCATCAGCCCGACCGCCATCAGCGCCACGGCGGTCACGCGCATCGCGGTCGACAGCGGGGACAGCCACACGCGCGGGCCCGACGCCACCGCGCGCAGGTCGGCCCCGCGGGACACCTGCAGCCGCGGCCGCCGCCGCCGCTCGAGCCAGCCGCGCACGGCCAGCACGAGCAGCGCGCCGCCGATCAGCCACAGCGCCGCCGGCCGCTCGAAGCGAAAGCTCTTCTCGGTCAGCGGCACGCCGTAGACGTCCTCGACCAGGTAGGCGCACAGCGCCGCCACCGGCACCAGCAAGGCCAGCGTGCAGATCAAGGGACGCAACCGCGCGACCAGCCGCTTCATGGCCGCTCCTCCCCATCGTCACCGGCACCTGCGCCCGAACCGATGCTCGTGCTCGTGCTCGTGCTCGTGCTCGTGGGCGACCCCACGGCCACGCCCCCATCACCGCTCGGCGCCGCCCCCGCCTCCGCCACCGGCACGCTGAACTGCACGATGTCCTGCGCCTTTGCAAAGATCAGGTCCACCTCGTCCCGGTCCGGCTCCACCTTCGCGAACTTCACCAGGTCGCAACGCCGCAGGTAGGCACCCACCTCGTCGGTCAGGGCGGAGGCGGCCCGCCGCTGGGCCAGCTGCCGCAGCATCTCGTGGGTCGTGGTCTCCAGCCCGTCGAAGCCGAAGCGCCCGCCCAGGTACTCGCGCACCACGTCGCTGGCCTCGTCGACGAACTGTGCGCCCTGACCGGCCTCGATCATCTCGGTCTTGCGGCGCCGCAGGTCCGAGAGCTTCTCGATCGCGATGTCCCAGGGTGGCCGCGGCGGCGGCGGCGGTGGCTCCGGCTTCTCGCGCCGCTCCCACCAGCGCATCACCAGCCAGGTGATCAGCGCGATCAGGGCGATCCCGAGCAGCGTGCCCAGCACCCAGAGCAGGGTGTAGTCGTCCTGCATCACGACCACCGGCGCGCTCGGCCCCTTGGGTTTGGCGTCCGGCTCGTTCTGCAGCAGCGACTCCACCTCGAAGGCGATTGGGTCGAGCTCGGTCGTGCCGACCATCGAGGTGCTGGTCACTACCCGCAGGTCGATGCCCGGGATCTCCTGCGGGCCGGGCTCGAGGGCGAGCAGCTCCAGCTCGAAGACGAAGCGCTGGCGGCCGTCCTTCGCGGGGCGCGCGAAGGTGCGCTCGCCCTGCAGCTCGAAGCTGCCGAAGGTCTGCTCGGGCAGGGTGACGTCGTCGCCCTCCTTCGCGTCGGCCTCGATCGTGAGCGTCACGATCTCGCCCACCTTTGCGCCACGTTCGGGCGCGAGCCGGAAGTCCAGCTTCGGCACGTGGGGGGCCGGCAGGCGGTTGACCTGATCGAGCGCGACGCCGGCGTCGGGCGCCGGGTCGTCCTGCGCCCGCAGCGTCGCTGGCCACGCCAGGCACAGCAACATCGCGCCGAGCAGCCACCCGCGCATCAGCCGTGCCTCGCGCGCTTCTGGCGCATCCGGAAGAGGTCGGCGATCGGCTTCACGTAGCTGCGGTCGGTGTGGATCGTGAGCTGGTCGAGCTTGAGGCGCGAGAAGAGCTGGTCGCGGCTGGCCTTCTCGCGCGCCACGCGCCGCTCGTAGGCCTCGCGCGCGCCGCGGCTGCGCGTGTCCACCTCGAAGAGCTCGCCGGTCTCCAGGTCCTCCATCAGCACGTGGCCCAGGTCCGGCAGCTCCTCCTCGCGCCGGTCCACCACCTGCAGCGGGATCAGGTCGTGCTTGGCGGAGGCGATGCGCAGGTTGCGCTCGTAGCCGTCGGCGATGAAGTCGCTGATCAGAAAGACCACCGCCTTGCGCTTGGCCATGTGGCCGAGCAGGTCGAGGGCGCAGGCGATGTCGGTGCCCTTGCCCTCGGGCTTGGCGTTGAGGATCTCCGCCACCACGCGCATCACGTGGCCCTTGCCCTTCTTGGGCGGGACGAAGCGCTCGACCCGATCGGTGAAGAGGATCAGGCCGACCCGGTCGTTGTTCTTGATCGCGCTGAAGGCGAGCAGCGCCGCCACCTCGGCCACCGTCTCGGTCTTCGGCGGGGCGACCGCGCCGAAGCGCTCGCTGGCGGAGAGGTCCACCAGGAGCATCACGGTCATCTCGCGCTCCTCCGTGAAGATCTTCACGTAGGTGTCCTTCATGCGCGCGCTCACGTTCCAGTCGATGAAGCGCACGTCGTCGCCCGGCTGGTACTGGCGCACCTCGCTGAAGGCCATGCCGCGCCCCTTGAAGACCGAGTGGTAGCTGCCGGCGAGCTGGTCGTTGGCGAGCCGCGCCGTGTGGATCTCGATCTTGCGCAGCTTCTTGATGATCTCGCGCGGGATCATGGAAGGGGGCTCACGGGACCTCGACGGCTTCGAAGATGCGACGCACGATGTGCTCGCTGGTGATTTCTTCCGCCTCGGCTTCGTAGGTGCGGATGATGCGGTGGCGCAGCACGTCGGGGCCGACCGCCTTGACGTCCTCGGGCGTGACGAAGCCGCGATGTCGCATGAAGGCGTGCGCGCGCGCCGCCACGTTGAGCGCGATCGAGGCGCGCGGGGAGCCGCCGTGGGCGATCATGTCGGCCAGGTCGGACAGCCCCGCGCGCTTGGGCTCGCGCGTCGCGAGCACCACGTCGATGATGTAGTCCTTGATCTTCTCGTCGACGTAGACCTGGGAGATCACCTTGCGCGCCTGCATGATCTCACCCGGGCTGACCACGTGTGCCGCCGACAGCGGCTTGGCCGCCTCTTCCTCGCCGGTCCCTTCCTTGAGCGCCTGCACGCTCATGCGCTCCATCACCTTTCGCTCGTCGTCGCGGCTCGGGTACTCGACGCGCACGTGCAGCATGAAGCGGTCGACCTGGGCCTCGGGCAGCGGGTAGGTGCCCTCCTGCTCGAGCGGGTTCTGGGTCGCCATCACCATGAAGGGGCGCTCGAGGGGGAAGGTCTCGTCGCCGATCGTGACCTGCAGCTCCTGCATCGCCTCGAGCAGCGCGCTCTGGACCTTCGCGGGTGCGCGGTTGATCTCGTCGGCCAGCACGAGGTTCGCGAAGATCGGTCCCTTCTTGGCCGTGAACTCACCGCTCTGCTGGTTGTAGATCACCGTGCCGATCAAGTCCGCCGGAAGCAGGTCCGGCGTGAACTGCAGACGCTGGAACTTGGCCGAGACGGTGTCGCACAGCGTCTTCACCGTCAGCGTCTTGGCCAGCCCGGGGACGCCCTCGAGCAGCACGTGGCCTCCGGTGAGCAGGCCGATCAGCAGGCGCTCGACCATGTGCTCCTGGCCGACGATGACCTTGCCCACCTCGGAGAGGATGGAGTCGATGAAGGCGCTTTCGCGCTCGACCAGCTCGTTGACCGCCCTGACGTCGCTGTACATGGCTCCTCGTGCCCTTTTTTCCTGGGGGCTTTGTCCCAAACGGCGCGGCGTTAGCATGGCGCCACCGCGCGAAGCAACAAGCCAGCCGGCCCACCTATTTCATTGAACGTCGGTTCAGGCCCGCGGTCGGTACCCGACGCTTGCGAGGCGCTTGGCCGGGGGGCAGGCTCCCGCCCATGGGCGACAGCGTATCCAACCAGCTCTTCGAGCGTGCCAGCCGCATCCTCCCCGGGGGGGTCAACTCCCCGGTGCGCGCATTTCGGGCGGTCGGCGGCCACCCGATCTTCATCCAGTCGGCCGCCGGTGCCGAGCTGGTCGGCGCCGACGGCAAGGCCTATGTCGACTACTGCGCCTCCTGGGGGCCGATGATCGTCGGGCACGCCCACCCCAAGGTCGTCCAGGTGGTGCAGGAGGCCGCCGCGCGCGGCAGCAGCTACGGTGCGCCGACCGAGGCCGAGGTGGTGCTGGCCGAGGCGATCGCAGCGGCGGTGCCGTCGATCGAGATGCTGCGCATGACCTCGAGCGGCACCGAGGCCGTGATGGGCGCCCTGCGCGCGGCGCGCGGCTTCACCGGGCGCGACCTGGTCGTGAAGTTCGAGGGCTGCTACCACGGCGGCGCCGACTACCTGCTGGTCAAGGCGGGCAGCGGGCTGGCCACCTTCGGTGAGCCCGACAGCGGCGGCGTGCCGGCGGCGATCGCCTCAACCACCGCGGTGCTGCCCTTCAACGATCCGGACGCGGTGCGCGCCCTGGTGGCCGAGCGCGGCGAGGAGATCGCGGCGATCATCCTCGAGCCGGTGGTCGGCAACATGGGCTGCGTGCCTCCCGACGCGGGTTTCCTCGAGCTGCTGCGGGAGCAGTGCGACGCCTGCGGGGCGCTGCTGGTCTTCGACGAGGTGATGACCGGCTTCCGCGTGGCGCGCGGCGGCGCCCAGGCCCGTTTCGGCATCCGCCCTGATCTCACCACGATGGGCAAGATCGTGGGCGGCGGCATGCCGGTGGGCGTCTACGGCGGGCGGCGCGACGTGATGGAGAAGATCTCGCCGCTCGGGCCCGTGTACCAGGCTGGTACCCTGAGCGGGAATCCACTGGCTACCGCGGCCGGCATCGCCACCCTGGAGCTGCTCGCGGAGCCGGGGCTCTACGATCGGCTCGAGCAGGCCGGCGCCGAGGTGCACGGGATCTTCGAGGAGGCGGCCCAGGCGGCGGGCATCCCGCTCACCGTGCAGCGCGTGGGCTCCATGCTGACGCCCTACTTCCGCGATGCCGCCGTGCGCACCTTCGAGGACGCCAGCGCCTGCGACATGGAGCGCTTCGCCCGCTTCCACGGGGGGATGCTCGAGCACGGCGTCTACTGGCCCTGCTCCCAGTACGAGGCCGGATTCGTCTCGGCGGCCCACGACGACGCCGCCCTCGAGCGCACCCGAGCGGCGGTTAATGCCGTGTTTCCAACGCTCTGACGGCCGCCCTTGGCCGATGTCCGGCGGGGTGGTATGTAGTGCCACCATCTGGGGATGGTGTCGGTGCCCCATGCCAGAGCGTCGTAACGGAAAGAGAGTGCAGGCTCAGTTGAAAGTCTGGTGCGAGGGGGAGGAGTTCACCCTGCTCGCCGAGACCCTCAACGTCAGCAAGCAGGGCCTGTTCATCCGCACTTCCAGCCCCCCGCCGCCCGACGAGCGCTTCAGCGTCACCGTCGAGGAGCTTGGCATGGCGGCCGAGGTGGAGCTGCGCTGGTGGCGCAGCCGCTCCGATCCGGGGCGCTCCGGCCTGGGCCTGGAGATCGTGGAGTTCACCAAGGGTGGCGGTGCGTTCGAGCGCTACGTGGACCGCAACAGCTCCAAGTCCGGCGAGCACAAGGTCAGCTGGCCGGCCGGCGATGGGCCCGACGGCGACCCCGAGCGGTGACTGGCCACGCCCTGTGTGCTGTCCCATACTGAGCACTGCCCCCCCGCACTACCCGCGAAGCTGCGAGAAGAGTCGAGTCGATGAGTGAGCACGACGATCTAGAGAGCGATGAGCGCCACAGCCCGGATCAGGTGACCCTGGCCATGACCGAGGCCGATCGGGAGGACCAGGGCCTCAACCCGCTGGTCAAAGTGGGCGTCGTCTTCGCCATGTTGAGCGGGGCCCTGAGCCTAATGTGGTTCACGACGAGCGCCGATGACGCCTTCGTCTACTCCAAGCTGGTCCACGAGGTGATGGTCGAGCCGGACTCCTTCGAGGGGCGCGAGCTGCGCGTGGAGGGCGACCTCAAGCAGGGCTCGATCAAGATGCGTCGCAGCGACAACGCCGAAGACGACAGTCCTTGCGAGTGGCGCTTCGTGCTCTCCAGCAAGGGCCACGAGATGCCCGTCAGCTTCCCCCAGTGCATCGTGCCGGACACCTTCAAGGACGGCATGGGGATCACCGTCACGGTTCAGGGCAAGCTGCTCGCCGACGGCAGCTTCGACGCCAACCAGGTGATCCCGCGCTGCCCCTCCAAGTACGAGATGCAGCAGAAGATGCAGGCCGGCGAGGCCATGCCCCACGCCGCCCCGGGTAGCGGCTCGATGCCCGGAATGCTCGACCCCACCTAAGGGGGTGGCAAGCCACTCGAATCGGCGAGGCTCGTTCAGGAGCGAGCACGCCCGCAGGGCCCACCGGAGGCGTAGCAGCGCTACGTCGAGGATGGGACCGAGGACGCTGAGCCGAACAATCGCCTTGGCCACGATCGAGCGGACAAGAACGCAGGCGAAGCCGCTCCTGGGCGAACCTCGTCGATTCCCTTTGGACTCGAGATCCCCTACAGCTTGACCGCTTCGGCGGGGGGGCGTAGATCCGCCGGCAGTGGCGCGCGACGAGCACACGGTCCTGGATGCGGAAGCGATCGCCCGCATCGTCCGACGGGTCGCGGTGGAGGTCGTGGAGCGCACGCGCGGCGCCGAGCACCTGGCGCTGGTGGGTGTGCGCCGCGGAGGGGTGCCGATCGCCCAGCGCTTGGCCGAGGAGATCGGGCGCGCGGAGGGCCGGCAGGTGCCGGTCGGCGCGGTCGACATCACGCTCTACCGGGATGACGCGGCGGTGGCCCTGCCCGATCCCAAGGTCGGACCCAGCGACATCGACTTCGACATCGGCGGCCGCGACCTGGTGCTGGTCGACGACGTGCTGCACACGGGCCGCACCGTGCGCGCCGCCATCGACCACCTGCTCGACTACGGGCGGCCGCGCCGCATCTGGCTGGCCGTCCTGGCGGACCGCGGGGGGCGCGAGCTGCCGGTCGCGGCGGACTTCGTCGGGCGCGTGCTGGAGGTCCCGGAGGGCGCCATCCTGGATGTCTTCGCCGACGGCGGCGAGGACGACCGCGCGGTGGTGCGCACCGCGCCGCCGGAGGGCGGGTCGTGAGCGCGGGCTTCAAGCACAACCACCTGCTCGGCATCGCCGATCTGGACGCCAACGACGTCACCGAGATCCTCGACGCGGCCGCCGCCTTCATCGAGGTCTCGCGGCGCCCGGTGCGCAAGGTGCCGACCCTGCGTGGCAAGACCGTCATCAACATGTTCTTCGAGGCCTCGACGCGGACGCGCACGTCCTTCGAGCTCGCGGGCAAGCGCCTGTCGGCCGACGTGGTGAACATCTCGGGCTCGGGCTCGAGCCTGTCGAAGGGCGAGAGCCTGCTCGACACCTGCAAGACCGTGGCGGCGATGCAGCCGGACATCGTGGTGATCCGCCACTCGGCCTCGGGGGCGCCGCACTTCGTGGCCGAGCGCGTCGGCTGCAGCGTGGTCAATGGCGGCGACGGCGCCCACGAGCACCCGACCCAGGCGCTGCTCGATGCCTTCGCGATCCGCCAGTCCCTCGGCACGCTCGAGGGGCTGAAGGTCGCCATCTGTGGCGACATCTCCCACTCCCGCGTCGCGCGCAGCAATGCGCGCCTGCTCAACCTCTTCGGCTCGGAGGTGCGCTTCTGCGCCCCGGGCACGCTGCTGCCGCCGGAGGCCGCGACGCTCGGCGCGAAGGTCTACCACCGGCTCGACGAAGCGCTCGAGGGTGTCGACGTGATCATGCTGCTGCGCATCCAGCGCGAGCGCCTGGAGGGGCCGCTGCTGCCGAGCCTGCGCGAGTACAGCCGCATCTTCGGCGTCTCCCAGCGCCACCTGGACGGCGCGGCCGAGCGCGCGATCGTGATGCACCCGGGACCGATGAACCGCGGCGTCGAGATCCACCCGGCCCTGGCTGACAGCGACCGCAGCGTGGTGCTCGACCAGGTCGAGGCGGGCGTCGCGGTCCGCATGGCGGTGCTCTACCTGCTCGCCAAGGGAGTGCGCGCCCAGACCCCGGCCCAGGCGGCGACGGATGGCGGTTGAGAGCGGGCTCGATCGCCTGGCCGCGGGCGACGATGCCGTGCTCGGCCGCCTGAAGGGGCGGCGCCTGGGGTTGCTCGCCCACCCCGCCAGCGTCGACCGGCGCCTGCGGCCCGCGACCGAGGTGCTCGCCCAGGCGGGCATCGAGCTGCGCGCCCTCTTCGGTCCCGAGCACGGCTACGGCGGCGAGGCCCAGGACATGATCGCGGTCGACGGCGAGTCCCGCGGCGGCCTGGCCGTGCACTCGCTCTACGGTGATCGCGAGGAGGACCTCTACCCGCGCGCGGAGTGGCTGGGCGAGCTCGACGCCGTGATCATCGACCTCCAGGACGTGGGCAGCCGCTACTACACCTACGTCTGGACCGGCCTGTGCATGCTCGAGCGCGCGGCGGCGGCCGGGGTGGAGACGATCGTGCTCGACCGGCCCAACCCCCTGGGCGGCCGCCGTGTGGAGGGCGCACCCCAGCGACCGGGCTACCGCTCCTTCGTCGGCCTGCGCGACGTGCCGGTGCGCCACGGCATGACGATCGGCGAGTTGCTCAGCATGGTGGCGGGCCAGGAGGGCATCGATCGCGATGCCCTGCATGTGGTGCAGGCGCGGGGCTGGAGCCGCGACCGGGAGCAGCCCGACACCGGGCTGCCGTGGGTGCTGCCGTCGCCGAACATGCCGACCTTCGACACCGCCCGCGTCTATCCCGGTGGCTGCCTGCTGGAGGGCACGCGCATGTCTGAGGGTCGCGGCGTCACGCGCCCATTCGAGATCTGGGGAGCCCCCGGGCTCGACGGCGCCGAGCTTGTGCGGCGGGTGCCCGCACCCGGAGCGCACCTGCGGCCGCTGAGCTTTTCGCCGACCTTCCACAAGCACGCCGGCCAGCGCTGCGGCGGCGTGCAGGTCCACGTCACCGATCCGAGCCGCTTCGAGCCCTACGCCCTCTACCTGCGCCTGATCGCCGAAGCCCGCGCCCTGCTGGGTGAGGCGATGGCCTGGCGCACCGAGGAGTACGAATACGTCACCGACCGCCCCGCGATCGATCTGCTGACCGGCGGCCCGGAGTACCGGGAGCTGGTGGATGCGGGCGGCGCGCTCGACGATTACGTGCGGGAGGATCGGAGGGCGGCGGACGAGTTCGCAGCGGGCCGGCCGCTGCTCTACTGACGTTCCGGTCTCGGTCTCGGCCTCGGTCTCGGTCGCGGTCTCGGAGGTGGTGCCGGATGACGCGTGGGC
>JAPPOT010000308.1:2658-11441 GCA_028817855.1 Myxococcales bacterium | reverse complement strand
AATCGGGCACGCCCTCGAGACGCGCGTGTTCGCGATCTTCTTCGAGAGCGCGCAGGAGGCGGACGCGGCGACTGTCCTGATCCCGATGGATACCTCGCCGGGCTCGGAGGTCTACGCGGAGCAGCAGGCCATCGCGCTGAACCTCGACGACACGAGCCTGGTCGAGCTACCCGGCCGGTAGTGCACGCTGGCGCGCGTCGCGCGCATGCGACGAGCCGCATCCAGGCGCCTCCGCGACCTCGCTCGGTCGCGGAGGCGCTATCTCCCGTTCACGGGCAGCTGCTCATGTTGTCGATCCAGCGCGCGGTGACCTCGAGCTGGCGGGTGTCCGGCAGCAGCGTACCCAGCGGTGGCATCGGGTCGCCGGAGAAGCCGGGCGGCAGGTCGGGGAAACGCACCGCGTCCTTGATGTACATGAGGGACGCGACCGAGTCGCCGGGCACCAGCAGGTCGCAGATGTTCTCGACGCCGGCCGAGGCGTCGAGCAGGGGCGCGTCGTAGCGGTAGTCGATCACCGGCCAGCGACCGCCGGGGCGATGGCAGGAGGCGCAATTGGCGTCCACGTAGGCGCGCGTGCGGGCCTCGTCGCTGAAGGCCGGATCCGCGCTGCGCGGCAGGCGCGCGCGCTCGCTCAGCTCGGCGTCGCCGAAGCTGTCGCCGAACACGCCGGCGCGCGCCAGCGCCAGCAGCTGGTGGTCGATCACCTCGCCGTAGCGCTGGTTGCGGTTGAGCTGCGCCGTGGTCAGCCCCAGGCTGCCGCCGGCCGCGAGCGCGTGGCAGCGCGTGCACTCGCTGCGGCCCGGGTAGCCGTGGCTGTGGCTGCCTCCGTCCACGGCCCAGTCCGCGTAGAACGTCTCCAGATCGTTGTCGAGCAGCTGCGCGCCGCTGCCGTCCTCGCTCCACTGGTAGCTGTAGCCCTCCCAGGCCGCGCGGCAGCTGCCCGGCTCGCAGCGCTTGATCAGGAAGCGCGTCTCCACCGGGATCACGCTAAGCGGGTCCTCGCGAACGCGTTCCAGCAGGAACTCCTTCACCAGCACCGTGCCCACCGGCATCTGCCACGAGTCGCTCTCCGTGTAGCCGATCGTCTCGCCCTCGGGCAGCGCCAGGAAGCGCCGCTTGAGCGCCCCATCGCTCCACAGCGGCGTGTTGAGGTCGTACGGGATCAGCCCCGCCTTCACCTCCCGGCCGGGCACGTCATCGAAGCAGCCGGTCTCCTCCAGCGTCTGCGGAAACGTGGGGTCGTTCGCGGGCGGGAAGGCGCACGGCGCCGGCTCCAGCGCGGAGAGCCCCGGCGTCGCAGTCGGGCTCTCGTTGTGCCGCTGTAGGATCAGCTGCGCACCATCGGCGTCGAGGCCGAATACCACCGCCTCGCCGTGGGCGCCGACCGCAAGCGCCCGACCGCTGGGGGTCGACACGAGGCCGCCCCCGACCGCCTCCCAGCGACCCTCGAGCCAGCGGACGACGTAGCGCGCGAGGCCAACGGTTCCCGGCTCGACGCCGTCGCCGCGCTCGGTCCAGCTCAGCAGCACCTGGCGGCCGGGAGCGATCGCCAGCTTCGCGAAGCGCCCGTGGGCGTCGAAGCTGAGGTCCACCGCGCCGCCGAGCGCCTCCCACGCGTCGGCCCCGGGTGCCAGCCGTGCGGCGTACACGCTGTCCGACCAGCCGTCGTCCTGCTCCCACGCGAGCGCCAGCGCGCCATCGTCGTCGGCGGCCAGTGCGACCCACGCGCTGCTCGCGGCGTCGCCATGATCGGGCGGCGTCGCCACCGCCTGCCAGCCGTCGTCCTCCCTCAGCACGCGCAGCCGTGAGCCGTCGCTGTCGCCCACGGTCAGCACCAGCACCGGCGCCCCGGCGGCCAGCGCCAGGTCGAAGTCCAGCACTTCCTCGCCCGCGCCCACGGTCACCGTCGCGGCCACTGCGCCCCACGCGCCATCGGCAAAGCGCTCCACCGCGATCCCACCGGCGGCCGTGCGAAACGCGATCACCGCGGCGTTCCCGTCGTCGATCGCCAGGCGCGGCGCGATGGCCGCATCCGCGGTCTCCACCGTGGCGCCCTCGCCGGTCGCCTCCCAGCGCGCGTCCACTGCGTCGTGGCGCGCGACCGTGAGCCCGTCCGCCCCGTGCCACGCCGCCATCGGGTTGCCGTCACGGTCCAGCGCCAGCGCAACGTCCCACGGCTCCGCTTCCATGCCCTCCTGCGCGAGCGAGACCGTGTGCCACGCGGGCAGGGTCCATGACCACGAGGCCGGCGACAGCGAGTTGCCCGCCAGGTCGCGGACCCCGTCGCCGAGCTCGAGCGTCAGCAGCGCCGGGCTCGCCGGTGGTGTGGTGATCCGCAGGACCAGCTCCGTGCCGTCGTCCGACAGCTCGAGCTCGGTCTCGACCGTCGCCTCGGCCGCGCTGAGCGTCACCGCGTCGGACAGCCCCTCGGCCTCGATCGCCTCCGAGAAGCGCACCACGATCGGCGCGCGGACCCAGACGTTGTCGGCGTCCGGCTCCGGGGTCCGCGCCACGATCTCCGGCGGCTGGTCGTCCGCCACCGCCGCGTCCATCGCGGGCGCGACCGTCATCCCCGCGTCCGCATCGACGTCCGCCGCCGCGTCCCGCACCACGCCTCCCGCGTCGATCGCCGCATCGCTCACGCCAGCGTCCGGTGGCCGCGACGAGGCTCCGCAGGCGATCGCCATCGTGGCGATCGGCAACAGCCCCCACGCTCGCACGACCCGATGCCCCATCACTGCTGCATGACGATGATCTCGTCTTCTTCCTCGTCGATCAGCACCAGGTCCAGGTCGCCGTCCGAGTCCACGTCCACCAGCAGCGCGCACGAAGCCGCGCGCGTGGCGTTCACGCTGCTGCTCAGCGACATCTGCCCGCTACCGTCGTTCACCAGGATCTCCCAGTCCGCCCGGTAGTTGGACACCACCGTGTCCAGGTCTCCGTCGCCGTCCAGATCGCCCAGGTCGATCGCGAAGGGCCGATCGATGTTCTGGTCGTAGGCCTGCACCACCTCGAGCCCGCCGGCGCCGTCGCCGAGCAGGATGCTGACCGTGTTCTGGCTTTGGAAGAGGTCGCCGTCGGCCGTCGCCACGTCCTCGTGACCGTCGCCGTCCAGGTCGCCGACCGCCAGCTGCCACGGCGTCGCCATCGGTCCGTGCATGCTCAGGAACTCGAAGGTGCCGTCGCCCTTGCCGGTGTTGACCACCACGCCGGAGTTCTGACCGCTCAGGCCGCGCGCCCCGATCACCAGGTCGAGGAGACCGTCTTCGTTCATGTCGCCGGCGAACAGGCCGAACTCCTGCGACGCCGTCACCATGCCGTGGCCGGAGTCGAAGAACTGCAGCCCCGGCCCCTCGTCCTCCGGGAATAGCCCGCTGCCGTCGTTGAGCAGCACCGACATGTTGTCCGAGTTGGCGTTCGTGTTGGCGATGTCCACGTCGCCGTCTCCGTCGGCGTCGATCACCGCCACGCCCCGCGGCTGCTCGCCCACGCGGATCTTCTGCGACTCCACGAAGGTGCCGTCGCCGTTGCCGAAGAGGATCGACAGGTTGTTGGCGTCCAGGTTCGCGGTCACCAGGTCCAGCACGCCGTCGCCGTTGAAGTCGGTCGTCTCCGACGGGCTCGCGCGCTGGTCGAGCGGCACGATCGGCGTCTCCGTGTAGGGCTCGAAGGTCCCGCTGCCGTCGCCCCTGTTCATGAAGATGCGCAAGTCGAGGGAGTCCTCGTTGACGATCATCAGGTCGATGTAGCCGTCTCCGTCCAGGTCGGCCGCCGAGCCGCCGTAGGAGCGCACGCCGCTGCCGCTCTTGGTGGTCTGGCGATCGATCTCCTGGAAGTCGAGCGAGCCGGTCGCGGCCGCCGTGCCGAACTGGAAGGAGTAGCCCTCGCTGCGCAGCGTGGTCCCGTCCTCGCCTTCCAGGTCGTGCGACAGGATCACCGTCACGCGGTCGCCCGCGACCCAGTTCTTCGGCGGCGTGAGCGTCACCTCGAGCCCGTCGTCGGAGATCGTGCGCTCGCCATCGCGGACCGGCCCGCTGAAGCGACCGAAGGCCCAGAAGCTCTCGGCGGTCACGCTCGTCGCGGCCACCGCCCGGTCGAATCGCACCACGCTCGCGGAGTCCACCGGCGCCGCGATCGCGCGCGCCACCGGTGTCACGCTCTCCACCGTCAGCGTGCCGCCCATCGGCGTCGCGTCGCCATCCCCGGGCTCCCTCCCGTCGCCGGGCTCCATCCCGTCGCCGTCGCCATCGCCATCCCCGATGCCCGGGTCGGGGTCCATCGGATCGTCGGCGACCGTATCCGTGTCGCCATCGCCGTCGCCGGTCACGTCGTCGCCGGGCGCGGCCGGGCCGTCGTTGCCCGGGCTTGGCGAGTCATCGCCGCCGCCGTCGTCTCCGCTGCACGCCCCCGTGCCGCCTAACGCCAACGCCACCGCGAGCCAAAGAGTCCTTGCACCGTGTTTCATTTCGCACCGCCACCGTCGAATCCAGCCGTGATCCCCACGCGCAACCCTCGCCCACTCTCCGCCGCCCCGCAATCCCCGAGGATGCACGGCTCCGAACTGCCACCCCTCCGACTGCGTGCAGGGCGGGCCGCCCGTGCGGCGCAGCAATTGTCCGCGTTACCCTTTCGGGGCAGCTCGACGCCAAAGGAATGGATCAGCGGAAGAGGGAAGAGCACGGAGGGGCGGCGAGCGAGACCCTCTTGCCGGTTGCCGCCCCCCCACGCCCCCATCCGCT
Organism: Myxococcales bacterium; assembly: GCA_028817855.1. Classification (GTDB taxonomy): domain Bacteria; phylum Myxococcota_A; class Polyangia; order Polyangiales; family JAFGIB01; genus JAOUOP01. The sequence continues at coordinate 6,702 of JAPPOT010000308.1, read as the reverse complement.
GCGCGCCTGCTCGATTGTCGAATCGACATTGCGGCAGTGACTGGTGGGCGCCATCGTGAGTCGCGTGGGTATGCAGCGACCGGATCAACGGGACCGCAGCCGTGCGGGTCTGTCGGCCATCTTCGAGTACTTCGGCCGTCACGACGTGCCCCCGATCGGCTCGCCGCTCTACGAGACCCTGTCCGCGCACGTTGCCGGCGATGACGCGCTGCTCGAGCTGGCCGCCGCCACCGAGCCTGCCCAGCCGCCGCCCAACCAGCTCTTCGCCGCCGCGCAGTACCTGTTGCTCGGGGGTGCGCGTCATCCGCTGCGCGATCACTACCCCGCGCTGCGCGACGCAGACGCACCGGCGCCTCCGCTGGCGGATGTCCCTGCACGCTTCAGCGACTTCTGTCGTCTCCACGCGCCTGCGCTGCGCGAGCTGATCGCCACACGCCGCACCCAGACCAACGTCGTGCGGCGGGCCAGCTTCCTCTTGCCCGGCTTCGCCCACGTGGCGGCGCAGGACCCCGGGCGGCCGCTGGCGCAGATCGAGATCGGCTGCAGTGCTGGCCTCAACCTCAACTGGCACCGGTTCCACTACGTCTTCGAGGATGGCGCCGGCGTCAGCCGCCACAGCTGGGGCGATCCCGAAGCGAGCGTCCGGGTTGCCACGGAGCTGCGCGGCGAGATGCCGCCGCTGCCCGCCCGAATTCCCGTCGCCAGCGCGGCCGGCGTCGACCTCTCTCCCATCGACGCCACCGATCCCGATCAGCAGCGCTGGCTGCGCGCCCTGATCTGGCCGGAGCACGTGGAGCGCCACGCGCGCCTGCGGGCCGCCGCCGAGCTCGCCGCCCAACACCCTCCGCGCCTGTTTGCTGGCGACGCCGGCGACGCGCTTCCGCGCCTGCTCGATGCTTTGCCGGAAGATACCACCGCCTGCGTCTTCGCCACCTTCACCCTCTACCAGTTCGACGACGCCTCCGCCCGCGCCCTGTTCGCGGCCTTGAAGGCGTGCGGTGAGCGCCGCCCGGTGCACTTCCTCGGCTGCGAGCTCACCGGCGACCACGGCGACGCCGAGCTCTGGTGGACCCGCTGGTCGCCCGACGGCAAGGCCCGCGCCCGCCTCGCCACCTGCAATCCCCACGGCCACTGGTTGAGCTGGCGACTCCCCTCCGGGGTCGAAGGACCGAGTGCTTGATCACGTGCCGGCGCGCACGCTCGCCAGCAGTGATGCCACGTCGCGCTTCAGCCGCGGGTGCACCCAGTCCGGCCAGACCTCCAGCATCGGCGCCAGCACGAAGCACCGCTCGTGCATGTGCGGGTGGGGCACGCTCAGCGCTTCCTCGTCCACGACCTGTGCCTCGATCGCGATCACGTCCACGTCCAGCACCCGCGGCGCCCAGCGCACGCGCTCGCGGTTGCGCTCGCGGCCGATGGCAGCCTCGGCCGCCTGGCACGCGTGCAGCAGTGCCCGAGGGGCGAGCGCACTCTCGACCACGACCGCCATGTTGAGGTAGTCGCCCTGATCGGGCGTCGGCGTCTCCGGATGCAGCACCGGCGCCGTCACGTGCCGCGCCGAGCACGCGACCAGCTCCCCCACGCGCGCGCGGATCTCGGCCACGCCAGCATCGAGGTTCGCCTCCCGATCCCCCAGGTTCGACCCCAACGCCAGGACCACCCGAGCCACGCCCGCTCCATACCACCCCCACTCCCTCCCGGGGAGGGGCCCGGGGATGGTCACTCCTGGGTGGTCCTGCCTGCCCCTGACGATGGGCCCGGGTGACCCTCCCTCGGCCTCGACTCAACCCGAAGACTCCGGCATCCGCGGCATCCACCCCCCGTCCTCGTCACACCGGCCGCGCAGGATCGCACCCTCGGGCATGAACTCCAGGACCACCTTCCCGAAGGCACGACGCCGAGCTCCTCGAGCAGGGGCATGTAGACGTAGGATTCCACGTCACACTGGGCGCCGGGGTAGCGGTTCCAGTACCAGGTCCCGCCGAAGTCTCTTCCGCTTGTGAAGTCTCGTCGGCGTCAGGCGCTCAGGCCCTGCCGACGAGCTTCAGGTAGGCCGCGATGACGGCGTCGTCACCGGGGTAGGGGGCGCCCTCGGGGCTCTCGAGCATCAGGAGCAGGTGCTGGCGGGCGCCGAGCAGGAAGTGGGCGAGCGCGCGTTGCTCGGCCTCGTCCATGGGCCGCAGCTCACCGCGCTCCACGCTCTCGCGGATGCGCCGCCTGTGCGAGCATAACATATTGAAACTAAACGAGTTTACCGCCACTTGTAGGGCTTCGCGCCCGGGCAGCCGGGCCACGAGATCGTGGGGTGCCGGATCGACGGGAAGCCCTGCTTGTTCGGCACCGGGGCCATGCGGCCATCGGGGTGCTCGACCATCACCCAGTGCCCGGCCCGACGGCGGGTCAGCGGCACGGTGAAGGTCAGCTCCTGCGCGCTCACGACCGTGGCGGGCATCCGCTGGTCGTCGTCGATGCCGATGCGGACGTGCATCCCCTTCACGAAACCTTCGCCGCGCAGGCGGATCACGTCGCCCTTCTTCCACCCGAAGCCGCCCATGCGGTCCCGACGGGGCTCCCCGATCTGCAGCGGCGGCTCCGCGCTGCTCACGCGCAGCGGCGGGGCCGGCACCACCTCGACGTGCATGCCGCCAACGCTCGGCCCCTCGTACAGGTCCACCCGCAGGTCCCCCGACTTGGCGCATGGAGGCACCCACAGCCCCCAGGGAAGCCTGGCCAGCTCCACCTCGCCCAGGCGCGCGCTGGTCGCCGTGTACGGGATCGGATCCAGCCGCACGAGCCCCTGGGCCGGCACCTTGGGCGTGAGCACCCGAAACGCCGGCCCGGCATAGGAGACGGCCGGGATGCCCGCGAGCAGCAACAGGCCAATGGCGAACGTTCTCATCTGCATCCCCCTGGGACGTGTCAGGACCCCATTCGTTCTTGGCGAGCGTCCATCACGGACCTCCAGGTGCCTCGGGCACGACGGTCACCGCGTGCCCGCAGAGCGCGCGCACCTGCTCCGCCGTCAGCGCGCCGGCCTCGCCGGTGAGCTCCTCGAGCTCCAGGGCCGGTCCGTAGTCGCGTCGGTTGTCGATGATCGCCTGCGCGTCCTGCTCGCCGATGCCCGGCAGGGTCATCAGCGCCTTCAGGTCGGCCGAGGAAGCGGATCGTGAACAGCCCCGCCTTCTGCGGGCTGCCCTCCAGCACCGCCATCTCGCACTCGAAGGGAATCGTCGGCGGGCACGGCCCATACTTCGCCTCGGCCGCCCGCACCACGATCTGCTTCTGCCCCTCCGCGAAGCTGTTGGCATCGGGCGCGGGTGGCCGTTGCTGCGCAGCCGGCGCCGCAGGCGCAGGTGCCGCGGGCGCGGGTGTCGCGGGCAGCTCGGTCGCGGTCGCGGGCGTCGGTGGCTGCGCCGCCGGTGTCGGCGTCGCGGTGGCGCAGCCGGACGCGGCGGCGACGAACACCATGAGGACCTGCAAACGCTTCTTCATGAATGAGGCCCTTCCTCGGTTGGGCTCGGTGGAGCCCCTGGAAGCTACCCGGGTCCTCCATGCGAGACCACTGTCCAGTTCTCGTCCAGGTCGTCCTCGCGGCACGTGTCGGCCCCCGTGACCGGATTGCAGCGGAAGGGCGCATCGTTGGGGAAGCGGAGCGACCAGTCGCGCTCCTCGGTCGGGCCAGGGAAGTCGTCCTTCAGCATGTGCACGCCGTTGCGAAGCCCGTGCAGCAGCCGCGTGGCGCACTCGCTACGCTCGCGCCCCGCCGCGCACACGTTGCTGCCCACCATGATGCGCCGCTCGATCGCCGCCCCGATGGTCGCGGCCGCCGTCGGATCATCGATCTTGGCAAACGCTGCCCAGCGCTCGTCGAATTGGGGCGGCTCCGCGTTGGCGAACATCGCGCGGCCCTCGAGGCCGGTGAAGTCGCGCGTGTACGCGCGCGTCTTGCCCGCCCGGTCGAGCAGGACGAACACGACCCGCCCGCGCGCCGACGCCAGCGTGGGCCAGCCCCGGGCCTCGAGCGCCGCCCGCAAGCTCCCGTGG
>JAPPOT010000308.1:0-2648 GCA_028817855.1 Myxococcales bacterium | reverse complement strand
CCCGTGGTCACCGCGCACGTCGTCGGGTCTCAGCAGTCGGTCCGGTGGAAAGATGGAGAGGATGTCCCGGTCGATCACCGAGGGGTCGGCCAGCGAGTCACCGCCGGTCTCGCTCTTGGGTTCGACCCAGACGATCAGCGGAAGGTGGCAAGGCCTCCGATCCGACCACGCGCGGATCTCGGCCAGGCAGTCGGTGAAGCGCTCGCAGCTGCTGCCCGAATCGATGCCAGCGATGTGATAGACGTCGAGCACGCCATCTTCCAGGTGAACGTCCAACTCGAGCACCCGCACGAAAAGGCGCTCGAGCTGCGTGGCCAGCGTCGCGTGGCTGTAGCGGTGGCTCGCATGGAGGGCGATGGCTGGGGCCTGGTGATAGCTGTTGTGGCTGCCGCGCAGCTGCAGCTGGTCGAGGCGCAGCTCGGCATCGCGGGCTCCACAGCGCAGCCCGGCCGGCCTGGTCGCAGCGCTGGACGGCGCCGGGACGAGCGCACTCGTCACCTGTGTGGTGCCGCCATTGCAGCCCGACGCTCCCAAGGTCACAGCCAGGGTGAGCAGAAACCAGCGCCGCGTGTGCATCGGCATCAGGATGGTGGAGTGGTCGTGTCGGCCAGGGACATGCGAGGACCTCGCCATCGTCCCCGGTATGGCGCCGTCTCGTCCAGCACCCACTCGAGCAGGTTGCCCACCAGATCGTGGTGGCCATGGCGCCCCTGCCCGGCGGCCGCCGGAGCTGTCGCGAAGCTACCGGCGTCGGGAAGTTTGACTGAGGCCGGATTGGAGACCGGACCCAGCGGCGGTCAAGCCCACTGCTCGAACCCAGCCTCTACGCCGGAACACATTCGGTTCCGGCCGACCGAGCGCCACGCGGACGTGCTCGCGATCCACACCCATCACGGCTTGGCGTAGAGGTCGTCGAGGTCGTGCCAGCGTAGGCGATCGTCGCTCGTGGCGCGGGCGGGGCGCTTGCGCACGAAGGCGCGGGCCACGAGGGTGGCGCCGCGGCGGTTGGGGTAGGCGGCGAGCTTGGCCATGAGCTCCGCTGTCAGCGCCTTCTTGCCGCCGCTTGCGCCCCACTTGCACTCGCCCAGGTCGGTGACGCCGTCGTCGCGCAGCCCGACGAGATCGATCTGCGCGTGCCGGTCCCAGTACTGACCGACCTCGTAGGCGGCCGACACCCGCTCGCGGCGATAGATGTAGGGCAGGGCCTGGCGGCAGAGGCCCTCGAAGCACAGCCCGAAGTAAGCATCGAGCTGGGGCCGAATCAGCTCGCGGAAGGTGCGTGATGGGCCCTGTTGCTGGATGAAGGTGAGGTTCGGGAAGACGAAGCGAAACCAGAAGCGCAGCAGCGGATCCGCCACCCCGTAGCGCACCGAGCGCGCGGTGGGTTTGGTGCCGGTGAGGGGGTAGCGGCGCTCGACGTAGCCGAGCCCCTCGAGCTGCTTGAGGTAGTAGCCGAGGCTGCGCTCCGCGATCTGCGTGCGCGCGGCCAGATCCTTGTGCACGGCGGTGCCGGTGGCGAGGGCGAGCAGCACGGCGTAGTAGCTCTCGACCTCGCGCAGCTCCTCGCGCAGCAGGAAGTCTGGCTCGCGGAAGAGCGGGGAGTGCTCGTCGAGGATCGCGTGCTCCACGTTCTGCTCGAAGGAGCGGCTCGCCTGGAACATCTCCAGGTAGAGTGGCACCCCGCCGCACACGAAAAACGCCCGCGCCCGGTCCTGCAGCGACCAGCGCGGGTGAAACTCGGCGGCTTCCAGGTGGGAGAGCGGGCCGAGCAGGATCTGCCCCGTGCGCCGTCCAAACAGCGGGCTCGCCCGACCGAGCACCTCGCGCTCCATGAAGCCGATGAAGGAGCCGCACAGGATCAGCACCACCTTGCCGGAGCGCTTCCACTTGCGATCCCAGAGCTCCTGCAGCACCGACGGCAGCTCGGGACTGGCCTGCGCCATCCACTGGAACTCGTCGAGCGCCAGCACCAGCTTCCGGTCTCGCGGTGCACGCTCCACGATGAGCTCCAGCGCCTCCTTCCAGCCCCCGGGCGTGACCTCCGCCAGCAGCGGCTCACCGAGCGCGCGGCTCGCCTCGCGCATCAGCTCGCGCAGCTGGAGCGCAGCGGGAGCGGTCTTGCCGAGGAAGTAGAGCCCCGGCGCGTCGCGCATGAAGCGCAGGATCAGCTCGCTCTTGCCGATCCGCCTGCGGCCGTAGATCGGAATGAACGCCGACCCGCCGCCCTCGTAGGCGTCCGTGAGCAGCTGCAGCTCCCGATGTCGCCCCACGAACCGCACCCCCCCAGTCTGGGCCTCGGGTTTTACCTTGTCAAGACTCGACTAGTCTAGACTAGTCGAGTCGCAACTAGATAACCTCATCCTGCTCGAGGAGTGTGACGGTTGCGGGTCCGACTGCTGCTGGGTGCGCCTCTCACTCTGACGCGGCGAGAAAGCAAATTGTCTTGCGATTCTCACGCAAGCCCGCAGCCAGAAGCGCGACGCCGTCGTCGTACGTTCGCTGTCGCGCGTGACACGGAAGATGCAGGCACCGCGCCGCGGGGGCACCACCCCGAGCAGCACCACCCGCTACCTGCCATTCGAATCGTCGAGGTTCGTTCAGGAGCGAGCGCGCCCGCAGGGAAACACCGGAGGCGTAGCAGCGCTACG
>JAPPOT010000920.1 GCA_028817855.1 Myxococcales bacterium | reverse complement strand
CAGAAGCCCACTTCGTAGCGAGCCACCTCGCCCATGGCGTCGGTGTCCCCCGTGGAGACGACGCGACCGGTGCAGCCCACACGCCCTTCGGTGTTGGCCACCCAGATGAAGCTCGGCCCACTCGCGCCCTCGCCGGGCGTGATCACGAGCGCACCATCCGGGTCCACGCCCACCGAGCTCGAGCCGCTGGTGCTCGGATCGAAGGCGGTGGAGCCCTCGCCGATGATCGTCTGCACACACTTGCCGGTGCACTCGGGGTCGATGCTGCCCTCGGTTCCGTTGGGCACCGGCGGCTCTGGCGGCGCACCCGGCGCGGGGCGATCCGTCATCGAGCGCGGGGCGGCGGTGGCCGACGACAGGTCGTCGTCGTCGCGCTCGGCCTCCATCGGGTCGGCAGCCATCGAGCCCGCGCTGCCGCTGCTTCCGCTGCCGCGCACGGTATCTCCGTCTGCGCCACAGCCGCTCAACGGGAAAGCCACCACGAGCAGGATGGCCAACCCCTGCAGACAGGCCGTCCGAACCGCTATTCCAACCATCGCCACACTCCCTGCGGGCATAGAAGGCCCCTGTGAATAGATGTGTACACTGCGCCGAGTAACGGCTCATGCCGCCCGCAATGTGTCTGCTTTTGCGTCAGTTTGGCGGCCTGGCTGCGCGCGCTTCGGAGGCTCTCCCGCAGCCGACGGAAGGCCGGCGACACGGCAGCTGGTGGTGGGGCGCATGCGCGTGGCGTGGACCGCGCCGACCGCGGCGATGATCGAAGAACAGGCGGGGCCGACTCAGCGGCCGCGGCTCAGCGAAGGACTGACCTCGTTGAGCTCGGCCAGCAGTAGCGCCACTTGCGGGCCCCAGTTGCGCGCACGGAAGGCGAGGCCTTCGTTGGTTGCACCGAGGACCCAGCGGCCGTCGGCGCTTCGCCAGCGCCCCTCGGTCGAGCGCGTCACCCGCTTGCACTCGGCCTGCTGAAAGATGTGGCTGGCGGCCCGCTCGTAGGCGGCGTTGCGCTGCGGATCGCGTCCGGAGAACAACTCCTGGAGCGCGCCCGCGATCGCCCGGCGCTCGACCTCCGACTCGAAGCCGAGGGGCATTGCGCAGAGCTGTATCGCGGTCTCGTCCTCGGCGCGCAGCTCGACGGCGACCAGAGCAAGAACACGAAGAGAAGTGGAGCGCGCCGATGTGCTCGGGTCGCGCGGGTTGCGTCAACTTCACGCATGCGTCGATCGTAGCAGCCCGGTCGCTGTCTTTGGGCACTGGTCGCGCGAGTTCAGCTCCTGCGCCGTGATTGGAATGCGAGGTGACCTCGTGCCGCTGTGAACCGAAGTAGGTGGCGCGCGCCACCGACAGAAGGCACTCGCCCAGCTCCGTCCATGCTGCGCGCCCCCGCGGGTCACGGTGGGGCGGTAGATGCTGGCAGGTGCGCCAGCGGTCGGTAAAGCGTGTGGCCCCCTGTCAGCCGGGTGGACACGTGGGCGTCGAGGAGTGTGCGCACGTCGGCCGGTGCATCCGGTGCAAGGAGCACGTGGGTGATCCCGTAGCGCCTCAGAATCCCGCGTCGCGTCGCAGCGCTGGTGCCGCGTGCGAAGAAGGCAGCGGTCGCGTGTCGCCGTTCCGCCAGGTCCGGGATGAGCGGGTTGGTGTGCAGCAGGCCGACGATGCGGAGCCCGAAGGCTGGCAGCGGCCAGCTGTCGTTGTCCGTTCCGAGCACCACGCAGCCCGGTGGGCAGGCGCTGGCGACAGCGCGCGCGTGCGCGGTCACCGGGCTCGGCCCCCGCGCGCTGATCAGCCTTCGCGATACAAGCGTGGCGTTGCTCACGAAAAGCACGAGCAACAGCCCGGCCAGCGCGGGTCGCCACCAGCGGCGCCCGGAGAGCGCGCGATGTCCGAGCAGGACGGCGTCGACGCAGGCCAGGTGAAACGTCACCGTTGCCAGCAGCAGGAGGCGATGGGCCAGGGGCACGGGCACGGTGGTCCCCGCCAGGTACGGCACCAGGAGCGCCAGGCAGGTTGCCACGACCAAGGTGCAGCGGCCGCGCACGGCGAGCACACCGATCCAGAGGCCGCCGAGCAGCGCCGGACCGAGGGAGGCCAGTACCTGTCCGGGTTCGTAGAACGGATTCCAACCCGCAACCCCGGCGCTGAGACGCGCGCCTTCGCGAGCACCCGGCCCGAGGACCAGCTCACGAAGCGAGAACAGCGGCCAGGCCTCGGTCAGCAACAGTCCGAACGCCAGTGCTGCGCCGGTGATGAGTGTTGCGGGGGTGGGGCGCAGCGTGCACGG
>JAPPOT010000783.1 GCA_028817855.1 Myxococcales bacterium | reverse complement strand
GGTCGATGACTTCGGTACCCGCAAGCGCGAGCTCGAGCTCTCGCCACGGTATCTGCGTTTCGTGGTGGGCGCCGAGTGGGAGGGCGGGGCGTTCCTCCGGTTCACCGCCAACGTTCCCATCGCGGACGAAGCGCGGGCGCTCGGCTTCTTCCCCTGGATCGTCTACGGGACCAGCTGGGGGTTGCCATGAGCGCGCTCTGGCTCGCCGCGGCCCTCTCGGTCGCGCCGGTGCAGACGGCGGAAACGGTGCCACACCGCGCTCTGATGCTGCACATCGATGGCGGTCTGGCTCTCATCGACATCGATCTGCCTCCGGTTCCGGCGGTCTACATGATGACCGGCGAGCTCGGCGTGGCCTACGGGCTTTGGCCGGGGGTCGACGTGCGCGGGCGCTACACCACGACACTGGGCCTGATTCATCGGGTCGGCCCCGAGCTGAGGGCGCGACTGTTGTCCGTTGGCAGGCTCGCTGCCGCCCTGCGCCTGCACCCCTCGCTGCAGTTCGCGGGCGCCGCGAGGGAGCAGCTGAACTTCGGCGGGGATCTCTCCACCCTGAGCACGCTGATGGTCAGCCATCGGGCCTGGTTCGGTGCCTTCACGGGCGAGGCGGGCGTGACCGTGCAGTGGCTGCTGTTCGAGGACATCCGCGGCCGTAGCTTCGTCGACGACGAGCCCTACTTGGCCTATGTCGAGTTGTCGTTTGGCTACGAGTGGGCCACGGGCCCACGCTCGAACCTCTCGATGCGCCTGGAACTGAGCGTCCCCACCGCGCCCGACGATCCATTCACGGTCCTGGGAGCGCTTCCGCGGCTCCTGTTCGGCGGTAGCTGGTCGCTGTGACGGAGCTACCTCGCCGCGAGCGAGCAACCAAGCCCTTCCCGTACCCGCATGATGCTGTCGCCGCATCGCCGCAGGCGGGCATCCTCACGGGCGAGCCGTCCCCCGGAGAGCGCTGCTACGACTTCGCGCGCGGTGACTCCGACACGGGGACCGTGGGGGAGCGTGCCGTTCGCGCCTTTCGACATCCCAGGGAGGCGGACGCCGTCGCGAGCCGCTTCGGTTGTCGCATCGGCGAAACGGGGATCCTCCACCACTGGACCCTGTTTGCAGCCGATCGCGATGAGCCCCACGGTCGCCTCACGACCGGCCCCGAAGCCGCCACCCCGAACTGGGCGAAACGCCCGTCGCCAGCTGGGAACATGGGGGCTGTGATCTCATGTCGCCGCCGCAAGTCGGTCGCTGTAGCCAGGGATCGCCGGGTGGGACGACAGCTCTGACCGGAGAGCTACGCGGGCGGAAGCTCCTGCACCTTGCCGGAGCTTCGAGCTGTGCGTCCCCCCTTCCGCACCCGGACCGTGCCATCACAGGAGGGTCGTGTAGAGCAGCCACGGTATCTGGACGGCGAAGGCGAGCGCCAGCGCCTTGACGCGCGTCAGGCCCGTCAGCCCAGCCATGGCCAGCGCCTGCCAGACAGTGAGCAGGACCAACTGCAGGCCGTCGATCGTGCCGCGAAACAACTCGTTGAATCGTTCGAACTGCTCGACGCTCCACTCGATGGAGCCCGCGGAGAGCCACCCACATCGGGAGGCCGGCTGCGTCCACGAGCATCACCCACAGGAGCACCGGCTGCGTGTAGGCGAGTCCCGCCGCCACGCGCAGCGGCGCCTGGCGCTTACCAGACACCCGCAGCGCAAGCCACCAGACTGCGGTGTAGCCCATGAGTGGCAATGCTTCGCGTCCGACGATGACGATCCATCCCACGAGATCGGGCGTGGCGAGCCGGCGGCCCACGAAGTACAAGGCTATCGCCGTGAACGCCACGTTCAGCGCCAGGTCGAGCAGTCACCACAACGCCCAGAAGGCGAACGCCGGACCCGTACCTTGGATGCGCGACAGGGTGCTGAAGAGCTAGCGCGTAGTCACGCGCGGCGCAACCGGCCGTCGGCCGCGCTGATCCTCAGCACGCTGGCCAGCCACCTCAGCGGGATTCCCTCGCCCAGGTGAGCAGGTTGTCGACCGCGCGCTCGACGCGGTTCTTCAGGGAGCGAACGGCGGAGGCTCGGGCCTGCCTCGAGGCGCGGCTGCCGGAGAGGCGCTCGCACTCGACCGCGTGGGCGAGCGCCGTGCGGACGTTTCGGAAGGTGGCGTTGTCCTGGTCGGGACCGAGGTACTCCTGGAGGCCGGCGGCGGCGCGGCGTAGGGGTTCCTGAATGCGACCGCAGGACTTCGGTTCCCGGACATCGAGGGGCGTCTGGTAGGCTTCGAGCAGCTCGCGGGCGGGC
>JAPPOT010000480.1 GCA_028817855.1 Myxococcales bacterium | reverse complement strand
CCTCCATCCTGAGCCCGTAGGTCACCGGCTCGGGCTCGGGCTCGGGCTCGGGCGCGGACTCGGTCGCCAACTCGGACTCGGTCGCGGACGCGCTCTCGGCCATGGACTCGGCCGCGACCACGGGCTCGGCCGCGGCCACGGGCTCGGTCACGGCCACGCCATCGGCCTCGGCCCCCGACCGCGGAGCCCCGGCGTGCGTGCGCAGGTTGGTAGCCTCCACCAACGCGGGCGAGACCGTCGCCTGCGGCGTCGGCTCCAGCTCGCCCCCCTGGTCCGCGGCCAGGTCGAGCTCGACCTGCCGGGGCGGGGCCGGCGCGGGTGCCGCCTCGGTCATCAGCGCGGCCGCCAAGTCCGAGTCGGCCGCGGGATCCCGGGTGTCGACCACGCCCGAGCTGCTCGACCAGGTCCAGCCCTCACCGGTCTCGGGACTCCCGTCGTCCGGCGCAACGGCCCCGCCATCGTACTCGGTCACCGTCGTCACCGACATCGGCGCCGGCGGCTCGATCGGCCCCTCGGCCGGGGCCGCCATGTCGGGCTCGGTGTCGTGCACCTCGGCGTCGTCGCTGCGGCCGTCCCACTCGAACTCGCCGAAGGACGGCTGCCCGTCGAAGGACACCGTGACCGCCAGCGTGGGCACGTTGCCCATCATGCGCAGCTCCACCCCGGAGATGCTCCCGCGCTTCTCGCCATCGGCCAGCTCGCGCGCGAAGACCGCACGCCCCACCGACAGCAGGTCGAGCTCCTGCTCGAAGACCGCCTCGCCGCGCTCGGCGTGGGCCAGGCGCGCCGCGATCGGCTCCGGGCTGCCCTCGAGCTCCAGCTTCGCCACGGGCGCCGCGATCTCGGACGGGTCCTCCACCGCTCCCGCGTGCGCCACCTGCTCTGCGATCATCTCCTCGATCAGCAGCTCCGTGTGCGGGTCCAGGTCCACGAAGCAAAGCCCAAACTCCCCGCTGCTGCGGTCGTCGAGCTGCGCCCAGACCACCTCGCCCTGGGCGGTGATCGCGGCGGGGCCGCACTCGAAGCGGCACATCAGCCGCGCGCCCACGTCCGGCAGGCACGGGGCGCGCATGGACAGTCCGCCACGGCTCACGTTGAGGGCGGCTGCCTCGAAGGAGTCCTCGAAATCCCCGTAACCCAGCTCCACGGGGATCTCGACCGGCACGCGCGCCTGCGTACGCTCATCCTTGGGATCGTCGATCGAGTCCATGGGCGTTCCTTCCTGCGGCAAGGTCCCACTCAACACCTGGCAAAACTGGACGACAGCGTCCAATTTTCGGCACAAGGAGAAACGACACGGCCCCGGCGGGGCTGGAGGATGGATGGGCGTCTGTCTCGAGGTCTGCTCCGTGGAGGGGCGACCACCCACGCAAGCGATTCGATACGAGCTCGGGCAGACGCGCATCGTGATCGGGCGCGGCGCGGGCGCGGACGTGCGCATCCCCGACCTGACGGTGAGCGAGCACCACGCCACGCTAAGCCTGGAGGGCGACCAGTGGCTGCTGCAGGACCAGGGCTCCACCAACGGCACGTTCATCGACGGCGAGAGCTTGCCGAGTGGACGGCGGCGGCGGCTGGCCGACGGGGCGCGCATCGCCTGCGGGGCCTACGAGCTCAGCTTCCGGCGCGCGGTCGTCACGGCACCGGCGACGGCGGAGCGCACATCCGAGCTCGCGCGCAGGCTCTTCCGCGAGTCGAGGCGCGGGCGCAGCGTGGGCGCGCCGCGGCTGGTGGTGATCACCGGGCGCATGAGCGGCCATAGCCTGGACGTCCCGGCGCCGCCCGTGCGGCTGATCGTGGGGCGCGACGAGAGCTGCCAGCTCACGCTCGACGACCCGGACATCTCACGCGAGCACTTCGAGCTGGTGCGCGACCTGGACGGTGTGCAGGCACGGGATCTGGGAAGCAAGAACGGCCTGCTGATCGGGGAGCGCAGCGTGCGCGAGCGGCGCCTGCGCGACGGCGACGAAGTGACGATCGGCAGCACCACCCTGCTCTACGAGGAGCCGGCCGAGGAGCCCATGCGCTCGCTCACGACCGAGGCCGACCTGCGGGTGCCCGCCACGGAGCTACCCACCGGCAAGCCCTACGAGCCGGAGCCCCAGGCCCCCGGCGAGACCGTGCCGATGCTCGACCCGCCCGCGCGCAGCACCCAACCCAAGGCCCGCCGCGGCGCACCCTCGCTCGACGCCGACCTGATCATCTACGTCCTGGCCGCCGTGATCTTCGCCGTCAGCGTCGGAGGGTTGTTGATCCTGATGCGCTGATGCACTGGAGGGCTGGGCAGGTT
>JAPPOT010000679.1 GCA_028817855.1 Myxococcales bacterium | reverse complement strand
CCCGCCGCGGCGGCGCCCCGCAGCTCCAGCCAGAGCTCGCCCTGCAGCACCGCGTCCGACGTGGGCTCGAGCAACATGTGGCCCCCCGACCAGCGCGCGCGCACCCAGGGCTTCTCCGGCGCCTTGCCCTCGGCGATCGCGCGCAGGGCCGCACGCAGCGGCGTCTGGGAGCTGCCGCTCTCGATCCGCCCGATCAGCAGACCGGCATCGGCCTCGGCGCGCCCGGCGTAGATCCCAAAGCGCCCGGGCTCGAGCGTGAGCTGGGGCTCACCGGGCGGCAGCGCCGCGTCCCAGGGGCCCGTGCGCACGAGCGCGCCATCCGCCGCGCCGTCCGTCCCCAGGGCGACGAAGCGCAGGGCGAGCGCCTCTGCGCCGCAGCTGTCGCCGGCACCGGCGCTCAGCCGCTCGATCGTCGGGCGCTGCGTCTCGAGTGGCACGCGCATGGTGAACGCGCGGCCCGACAGCAAGTACTCGCTGCAGCCCGCGAGGAAGACCGACTCGAGCCGCGCGCGGGCTCCCTTGCTGCGCCCGGTGCGCCGCGCAAACACGCTCTGGGGCTTGTCGGGCGCGCCTGCGCCGGCGAGCGCGAGCACCAGCGAGGCGAAGTCCGCGGGGCCCTCGGCGCCGCGCTCGAGCGTGCGGAACGGGCCGTCCGGGGTCAGCGCGTACTCGCAGCCGCCCACCGGTTGCACACGTGTGGCCAGCGTCACGCGGCGCGAGGAGCTGGCGCTGCCGCCGCGCTCACCGACCAGCTCGAAGCAGGGGGCGGCCGCATCGACCGGGGCGGCGGGTGCCAGTGCCCACAGCAGCGTGGCGGCGAGCAGCAGAGTCGCGTTCTTCGGCATCATCTCTCCAAGAAAAAGGCGCCGCGGAATATAGACCGGGGCCCGCGCGAGGTCACAACCGAGGCCGCTCCGCTGTCCCTGATTTGCGCTGATGAGCCCGGACAAGCGCCCGCGTGATCGAGGCGCAAATCCCTTGCTCTGCCATGGATCTCCGGACTATCCCCTGGGGTGCGCCTACCCGGTCACCCACGGGGGGCCAGGTCGGCGCAAGCATGCGGTTCGACGGCTTTTCAGGGAAAACCGGCTGCACCGCCTTTTTGTTGCCGCCGGCGACTTGACCCCCCGAGGACACCGGGCACACTCTGGTTGTCCAGATTGCAATTTTTCGACGTCGGTCGAGAAGGTCGAGAGACAGTAGATGACCCACGCACTCGAGCGTCCGGCCGATGAGCGGATCGATCTGATCCCGAATCTGCCGTACCTGTTGCTCCATCTCGCGCCGCTCGGGGCGATCTGGACCGGCTTCACCCCCTTCGACGTCGCGCTCTGCGTCGGCTTCTACAGCCTGCGCATGTTCTTCATCACGGCGTCCTACCACCGCTACTTCTCCCACCGCTCCTACAAGATGGGGCGCGTGATGCAGTTCCTGATGGCGCTTGGCGGGACCCTGGCGGTGCAGAAGGGCCCGCTGTGGTGGGCGGCCCATCACCGCCACCACCACAAGCACTCCGATCAGCAGGCCGACATCCACTCGCCGCTCAAGGGCTTCTTCTGGAGCCACATGGGCTGGATCATGTGCGCGAAGTACCGCGCGACCGAGCTCGACCAGATCAAGGACTTCGCCAAGTTCCCGGAGCTGCGCTGGCTCGACAAGTACCACTGGGTGCCGCCCCTGGTGCTCGGCACCGCGGTCTTCTTCCTGTTCGGCGCGAGCGCGCTCTTCTTCGGCTACCTGCTGTCGCTGGTGCTCGCCTGGCACTGCACCTATTTCATCAACAGCCTGACGCACCTCTTCGGGCGCCGGCGCTTCGTCACCACCGATACCAGCCGCAACTCCTTCATCCTCGCCATCGTCTGCTTCGGCGAGGGCTGGCACAACAACCACCACTACTACCAGTCGACCGCCAACCAGGGCTTCTACTGGTGGGAGGTGGACATCAGCTATTACGTCCTCAAGGTGATGAGCTGGCTGCGCCTGGTGAGCGATCTGCGCACGCCGCCCCAGCACGTGCTGGAGGCCAACCGCATCCGCGACGGCCACGCCGACATCGGGATGTTCCAGGCCAAGTACGCCAAGGCCGTCGTCTACCTGGAGAACGCCAAGTCCCAGGCCGGCGAGTACGTCGAGGAGCGCAAACGCAAGCTCGACGAGATGGTGGAAAGCACCAGCGAGGCGGCCCAGGAGATTGCCCGCATGCACTCCAAGGCGCCCGCCAAGTAGCCGATTGGGCTGAGGTTCGTCCAGGGCCGGCTTACGTCCTCGAGAAAATGCTCGACGTAGCGCTGC
>JAPPOT010000703.1 GCA_028817855.1 Myxococcales bacterium | reverse complement strand
CTGTGCTGGTCTGTGGGAGGGCAGCGGGAGCGCCGCGCCCTACCTGCCCTTGCGCTTGCCCGCGCCCCTGCCCGGCCGGGACACCCCGCTGCATGGCAGGCGGTGGCGAGGTCACGGGCATGGGCAAGGTTGCGGTCCTAGGCTTCTAGAATCGTTGGGGAATGTTGGCTGGAGGTGAATCGTGGCCTGGGTTGACCGTCCAAGGGCCGGGCGCGCTTGACGCTCCTGTTGTGAAGTTGCTAGCTAGCCGCGACGAAAGGACTCGCCCAATGAACACCGTGATGAAGGCTCTCGTTTTCGCCGTCGGGCTCTTCGTGCTCGGCCAGGCCGGACAGGTGGAGGCCCAGAAGATTGGCGTGGTCGACATGCTCCGCGCACTGAACGAGACCGAGGACGGGCGGAAGGCCAAGTCGCGCCTCAAGACGCTCACCGAGAAGCGTCAGAAGTCACTCGACAAGCAGCAGAAGGATCTGCTCGCGCTCAAGGAGAGCATCGAGAAGCAAAAGGACGTGCTCACGCGTGAGGTGCTGGCCAAGAAGGCCGAGGAGTACCAGCGCACCGCGCTCCAGCTCCAGAGCACAATGATGGACTTCCAGCGAGAGCTCGCCGCCAAGGAGGAGGAGCTCACCGACCCGATCCTCAACCGCATGAAGACGATCCTGCGCCGTATCGGCCAGGCGGAGGGCTACGCCATGATCGTCGACCGCAACGCAGCAGGTGTGGTCTTCGTGCCCAGCAGCTACGACCTGACCGACGTGCTCATTCAGCGCTACAATGCTGGTGACGGCAAGGGCAAGGGCAAGGCGAAAGCCAAAGGGAAGGGGAAGGCCAAGGCGAAGAAGAAGTAGCCTCGGCCGCGCGGCGTGAATCTCGACATCAGCAAGATCCTGCGGATCCTCCCGCACCGCGCGCCCTTCCTGTTGATCGACCGGGTGCTCGAGCTCTCGCCCCGCCAGTCGGCCCGCGCGGTCAAGTGCGTCACCTACAACGAGCCCTTCTTTCCCGGGCACTTCCCCGGCACGCCGATCTTCCCGGCCGTGCTGTGCCTGGAAGCGATGGCGCAGCTGATGTGCGTATTGGCGTACGCGTCGGATGCGGTCGACCCCAACCAGCACACCTTCGTCTTCGCGGGCATCGACAAGGCCAAGTTCCGCCACCCGATCACGCCGGGCGATCAGATGATCGTGGGCGTGGAGGTCATCCAACACCGCCAGAACATCTGGAAGTGCCACGGCACCGCCGTGGTCGACGAAGTACTCTGCGCGGAGGCGGAGCTACTCGCGGCGATCCAGGATCGCGACTCGGCTTGAGACGACCCCGGACCACTGCAGCAGCCTCGCCTACACGAGCTTTTCGAGCTCCTTCGCCTGCGTCAGCACGATGCGGCGGTGGTCGAAGAGCAGAAGCTCCCGACGTTTGAGCTCGCCGAGCGTGAGCGTCACGGTCTCGCGCGTGGAGCCCACGTAGTCGGCGATCTCCTGGTGCGTGTACTTCACGCTGATCAGGATGCCGCGCGAGTCCGGGATGCCGTGCCGATCAGCCGCGTCGACCAGAAACTCCGCCACCCGCGACTCCACCGTGCGCGAGAGCAGCGACTCGACGCGGCGCTCGGCCTGCAGGCGGCGCTCGACCATCAACGCCAGCATGCGCTGGGCGAAGGCCGGGTTCTCCTGCAGCAAGGCGAGCACGGCCCGGAAGGGCACCGCGATCGCCTCGACCGGTTCCGTCGCACTTGCAGTCGCGCGGTAGGTCTGCCCATCCGCCAGCGCAGTCTCACCAACCAGGTCCCCCGCAACCCGGTAGGCCACCGTCAGCATGCGCTGCTCAGGGCTGCCCCGGACGACACGAACGCGCCCGGACGCGACAACGTAGCAATGGTCCGCACGTGCGCCCTGCTGATAGAGCGCCTTGCGGCGTGGATATTTGACGAGCTCGGATACGGACAGGACACCTTCGAGCGAGGCGCTATCAAGCGCAGCAAACGGCACGCTACGCAGCAGCGCAGCGCGAATTGCATCGGCACCTCGTTGGCGGGCACGATCTCCCGCCGGACTACTATCCTGCCCCCCCTTTTCCCGGTGGCGCATGGCCGCTTTCCCCCAATCCGGGCCCCCCATAGGCCCCGGGTTGTGACTGCAGGCGGTCCCATGACCTCCGCCTGCGGGTCCGTGGTGGCATATACCACGGTCAAGCCAATTGAAACCATTTCTGTCACAAACTCGTCGCCGGCGCCAGCCCCCCGGCGTTGACGCCCCGAGCCCCCGGAAGGAGCGTTCGGGCCCCAGTTTCGGA
>JAPPOT010000057.1 GCA_028817855.1 Myxococcales bacterium | reverse complement strand
CACGGCAACCGAGAACGGGCGGCACGGCGAAGACACGAGCTCTGCCGTCAAGCCCCCGTCCGCGATCTCCAGCACACGAGCTCCACGTCGCAACATGACCGTCACCGGAAGCACGTCGCCTTCCGCCCCCGGCTGCACCTGTTCATCAATGCCCAGGACGTCCGAGGCATCCACCTGAAGAACAAGGCGCCGTGTCAACAGTCGGGGCGCACCCGATGGACTTGCCAACAAGAGCGCGTCCAGCTCCACACTTGCAGCCTCGCCTTCGTAGGGCAGGTCAAGCGATGCGAGCAGCTCCCCCCACCGTCCATCATTGGCCGAGGTCATCCGCCACGCTCTCGCACTCGAAGTCGTCGCATGCGTTCCCATCAGTGACGGTAGTCACGCAGTATTGCGTGGAGACACCCGGGCCGAGGATCGGCGGCCATTCGATGTCGTCGCTGCTGCGCAGCGCCTTCAGTGACGCGCCCAGTGACACCGGCGCCTGTCTCAGCCCAAGACCGAGCTCCGCACTGGCGAGCGCAGGTGGCCTGCGAACGAGTCGAACAGCATCGGCGCGCTTCACCTTGACCGCGACCTGACGCGGGTTGTCGATCGACACGGCAGTGACGTCTTCGATCTGGTCATAGGGTATTGCAACGACACCCGAGCCTATCGCCACGTGCAGCTCGCTCCGGCCGCGAGCGCACGCGAGGCCGGTAATCGTGGAACGCTGCGCTTCAGCATCGTCCACTCGTTCGAGCAACTCGAGAAGGGCTTCCAGCTTCTTGCGCGCGTCCGACATCGCGACCTCCCTCTTGCGTCTCGTCTCTGGAAGACCAGTAGCAATGCCGCGCGAGCAGCGTCAACCTCAACCGAATCGCGAGTCTCTGTGCGGCATGCCGCCATTGTGTCGCCAGACCTGGCCAATACTGGCCTACCTGCCCTGTTTCCGAGCCAGTGAGCATTGAATCTCGGTCAGCATCGGCGCTGCGCTAGGCGCAGAATCTAGGGACACCCCCTAGCCGCGCTTGAAGACCGCCATGACGTCGCACTCGGGGGGCCAGAGGTAGCCGAAGAGGGCGTGGGCGAGGGTCACGGGCGAGAGGACCTTGAGGTTGACCTTGATGGGCTCGAGGGCGAGGTCGACGTTGTTGTCGAAGCACTTGAAGTAGTGGGAGACGAAGGCGCTGTTGACGAACGGGACCTTCGTGTTGGCGTACATGGTGGGGTAGTACTTCAACAGCTCCCAGCCCAGCTCCTTGCCGAGGCCGTGCAGCGCCGTCTTGCTCAAGATGTGACGGTGGTAGGGTTGGTGGAGCGTGTGGACGCGCTCCTCCGGGTCAGCCAGATCGATCGCCTCGGCGTTGGGCGTGCCGATCACGATGATGCCGCCGGGACGCGTGAGCTCGTGCAGGCTCTGGACCAGCTCCAGTGGCTCGGGGACGTGCTCGATCACGTCCTGGGTCATCACGCAGTCGTAGGTGCGCTCGATCGCCGCACGGTCGGCGTAGCTCTCGGAGTACTCGTCGTAGCCGGCCAGGTCGCCGTAGCCCTGCTCCTTCAGGAAGGACAGAAAGACGCCGCTGCCGCAGCCGTAGTCGATCACCGACGACTCCCGGGTCACGCCCGCCGCCTGCAGCCGCGACAACAGGTTGCGGTACATGGTCTTGAGCATCCAATCGGCGCCGGCGTCGTCGAGCTGATGGAAGGGGTAGTCTGCATAGTAGTGGGGCAGGTCCACGTCGTCGCGGGCGTGGATGCTGCGGCACTCGGGACAGCGCCAGACCGCGAAGCGCTCCTGAGCGAACTTGCGCACGTTCGAGCGTACCTCGGCCTGCTCGACCTCGCCGGATGCCTCGTGCCCACAGATGTTGCAGCGCATTGCGGCAAGGATAGATCAGCGTGCTCCGGCACCGAGAGGGAATCGTCGTCTGTGCCGGTCGGTGTCGGTAGATCGCTTTGCCGGGCGGGCTGTGTAAGATGATCGCGATGCGCACGACCGGCGCCCTGCTGATCGCGTGGGTGGCGCTGTCGCCGATCGGCGCAGCGCAGGAGACACCCGCAGAGCCACCGGCGGCGCCGCCTGGCGAGACCGAAGCGGCCACCGGGACCGAGTCCCAGACCGAAGCCGAGACCGAGACCGAGTCCGAGACCGAGTCCGAGACCGAGACGGGGACCGCGACCGAGACCGGGACCGAGAGCGCCGGCGAGGAGCTGATCCTCGACCCAGAGCTCGAGGGCGTCATCGGGCCCACGGAGGCGATCGTCGATCCGGAGCTGTCCGGGGTGGAGTCGCCCGATGGACCCGGTGAGCT
>JAPPOT010000792.1 GCA_028817855.1 Myxococcales bacterium | reverse complement strand
ACCGAAATCATGGTCTTCATCGCTCTCGCTCCCGCGTCCTGCCCGGGGGAGAGCCCCACCCCACGATGTGAACCGGTTCACACCCAAAAGTGCGCCACCGACCCCAACTCGCCCGTTTACCCAGTCATTCCCTGCACTTGACGCCCCGCCCCCCGGTTGCTAAGAACTGCGGTCCGGTCGCCACGGCCGGACCCGGGCTGTTAGCTCAGTTGGCAGAGCAGCGGGCTTTTAACCCGACGGTCGTGGGTTCGAGCCCCACACGGCCCACTCCTTATATAGAAGCAACCAGAGTTTCAGTCCCCATCATCTAGTTGGCCTAGGATACCGGCTTTTCACGCCGGCGACGGGGGTTCAAATCCCCCTGGGGACGCCACTACTTACGACGATTCCCCCTCCGGACTTCCCCAGCATTTCCCCAGTTCTGGGAAGCGGGCGTCCGGAGGGGCCGATCGCATTGCCGGTTCGCGCGCTGCAGTGACGCGTGTCTGTGTGTGCACTGCGACAGCTCAGATCGACGCAAGCGTCCGACGGACCGCGTCATTCCCGGCGGGCAATCGGCGTGCCCAGATGGCGTCTCGAAGGAGACGTCATGGCGAGAGCGAGCCGAGTAGATTGGGCCAACGGGTTGAGCGCTGGAAGGACAGCGGGCTGACGGCGAAGGAGTTCGCGGCCGAGACAGGGCTGAATGCCTCGACGCTGTCGTATTGGAAGTGGCGACTGGGGGTCGAGCAGTGCAGCGACAAGCCGGCCGACAAGCCCCGGACGAAGAAGTCTCGCCCGACGCGACAGCCGCCGAAGGCCCGCTCGAAGGCGCCGACGTTCGTCGAGGTCACCGCGCCCACGCCCGTCGCCGAACCGCTGGAGCTCGTCATGCCCGGCGCCTGACCGGCGCACCATCGACCCACGCGCACTGGCGATGCTGCTGCGCGGAGTCGATTCGGCGCCGAGGCGTTCACTTCGCGGTTGACGCCACGTTCCGTCTCGATCATGACGGTCGGGCGATGACGGACCTCGCCGCACTCGCTCGCCGCGTCGAAGAGCTCGAGAAGCAGCAGGCCGAGACTGTCGAGGAGCGGGACCAGTACAAGGCGCTGTACCAGGAGATGCTGCAGCGCTGCGCCAAGCTCGAGCGCGGCATCGTCAGCCAGCCGAAGTCCGAGCGCGTGGCCGGCGGCGAGACCGTCATGTCCGAGGCGATGCTCGAGCTGCGCGTTCCAGACCCGCACCGAGGCCTACGACGCCATCGCTGACTACATCGAGAACTTCTACAACACCTGGCGCCGCCACTCACACAACGGCTACGTCAGCCCCAACACGGCTGAGCACAGGAGCCTTGCTCTGGCCGCGTAGAGACCGTAAGACCCCGTCCAGAAAATCGGGGGAGGCCCAAGGATCTGAGCGGTGACTGGCGGTGCCGTGGCGTCCACGGAGATCGTATGCCAAGCAATCATACTCGCAACGCCTTCGAGGTAGGTCTCACACGATGACTTTGCCCTTCCAATCGACTCTACGCCTAGCGCTCATAGCATGCGGCCTGGCGTGCGGGTCACCCGAGGTGCGGAGAGACACCCCGCGACAAACCCCGCCTGCGCCGACCGACGCAAGTTCCGGTTCTTCGATGGATGCGGAACTGGAGGCGTCTGCACAGGTGGGCTGCTTCAGAGCTGACTTCGACGCCGGCGATCGGCAGCGAAGCGTCGGTGGTCGACTGAGCCAATGGCTTGCCGACATCAACGGCGACGGCCGTGCGGACTACATATACAACCCGAAGCATTCCCACGAGTATCGGGTGCAGTTGGCTCGTCAAGACCTTCCGTACAGCAATGGCGTCTTCATGCGCGAAGCCAAGGCCGGAGAGCGCAACAAGCAGAACGACATAGGTCTAGCTGGAGGCGCTGAATGGATGGCCGACGTCAACGGAGATGGTCGGGCAGACTATGTATATAACCGCAACAATCGGCACGAGTACTGGGTGATGCTCGGTCAAGCCGATGGCACCTTTGCCACCGACATGAACGCGGGAAGCCGCAATGCTAGTAACAACGTGGCTTGGGGGGGCATCGCGCAGTGGATCGCTGATATGAATGGCGATGGTCGAGCAGACTACGTGTACAGTCGCGATCGTCGTCCTGAGTACTGGGTGATGCTCGGTCAAGCCGATGGCACCTTCGCGACCGATGCCTATGCGGGAAGCCGCTTCACGGACAACGGCGTCGCGAACTCAGGCTGGTCGCAGTGGATGGCGGATATCAATGGCGATGGACGGGCCGACTACGTCTACAACAGGGCCGCCACCAAGG
>JAPPOT010000811.1 GCA_028817855.1 Myxococcales bacterium | reverse complement strand
GCGCTCGACCCGCAGAGGTCGACAGCGCCTGCGTGGGCGTGCACAAGGAGCCATGTCACGTCATCGGCCGCTGTCGCAGCCGGTTGCGCGGGCGCGGGAAGAAGGTTTCCTTGGAAGCCGGGAAGAAGGTTTCCTTGGAAGCCGCGGCAGGGCGGATTTCCTTGGAAGCCGCGGCAAGCCGGGCCGCCGCGGCCGGCAAGCCGGGCCCGAGAGGGGCACCGTCTAGGCCGTGCTCAGCGTTCGCCGTACTTGGTCACGATCTCCACGCCGAAGCTGCGCAGCAGCTCGACCGGAGAGGTGCCGCCGATCTGCACGATGACGGCGTCGTTGGGGATGCGCTCGGTCGCGCCCGACTCGCTGGCGCGCAGCGTCACGTCGCCGGTCCCGATCGCCTCGACGGTGCTGGGCATGCGCGCCACGACCTGGCCGCTGTCCACCGCCTGCGCGATGCGTTCGCGGTTCTCGCCCCGGCAGCGCGCGAACACGCCCTTGCGGTAGCTCAGGGTCACTGAGCTGCAGCCGCCGTGGTCGGCCAGCGCGATCGCGGTCTCGACGGCGCTGTTGCCACCGCCGACCACGAGCACGTGCTTGCCGTCCATCTCGGCTGGCTCGAGCAGGCGGTAGCTGACCTTGGCCTGCTCCTCGCCCGCGACTCCGAGCTTGCGCGGGGAGCCGCGTACGCCCAGCGCGAGCAGGACGTTGGCGGCCCGTCGCTCGCCTGCGCTGCTGACCACCGTCCACTGGCCGTCACCGTCCAGGCGCAGGCCCTCGACCAGCTCGCCGGTCACCAGCGGCGGCTGCAGCTTGCGCTCGATGTCTTGCCACACCTCGACCAGCTGCTCCTTCTTCATGATGCGCTTGCGCAGCGTGCCGTACAGCGGGAGCACCAGCGTTCCCGTCATCACCACCTTGGCGCGCGGGTAGTGCAGGATGGTTCCGCCAAGGGCTTCACGGTCGATCAGCAGCACGTCGAGGCCGGCTTCCATCATGCGCAGCGTGGCACCGACGCCGGCAGGTCCGGCGCCGACCACGATGGCATCGTGAGCGCCGCGACGGCCGCGCCGTGGTGGCCCGTCCTCATCGGGTGCGCCGTCGATGACGTGCTCGGCCGCCTGACGACCCTGCTCGATCGCATTGCGGATCAACCCCATGCCGCCGAGCTCGCCGATGATGTAGACGCCATCGCGGTTGGTCTGGAAGTGCGGGTCCAGGCGCGGCAGCTCCACGCCGCGCGTGCGCGTGCCGTACACCAGTGAGATCGCGCCCACCGGGCAGGCGGCCTCGCAGGCGCCGTGTCCGATGCAGCCCAGCGGGTTGGCGAGGCGCGCGCGTCCCGCGGTCAAGCCGATCACGATCTTCTCCGGGCACGCCTGCACGCAGGCCCCCGAACCGATGCACGCATCCAGATCCACCCGGGGGCTCAGACTCGGAGCCGTCAGCTCACCGAGCGGCTCCAGGTCCTCGACCACCGCCCTGACGACGCTCTCGCGCTGGCGATCGACGCGCTCCCAGAGCGCGTAGAGCACGACCGCGGTCAGGACAACTGCGGTGATGACCAATCCGGATGTCATGGTGCGCGCAACCTGGGCTCAGTTGCCCCGCGGGTGGCAGTCCAGGCAGAAGTTCGGGGGCGCATCACCGCTCGGGTAGCCGTCCTCCTCGCGGTGCTCGGCGTCCATCCGCGCGCGACTGTGCACGCCGTCTTCGTGGCAGCCGACGCAGTCGGCGTTGCCGCGACCGTTCGCACCCAGTGCGGCGTTGTGGCAGTCGTTGCACGCGTAGTCGTGCCTACCCGTGATCGGGAAGGCGCCCTCCGGGTGCCCGCCGCTGGCCGGCGTCCAGCCGGAGGTGGTGTGACAGCCAGCACAGTCGGTGGAGAACGCGTCGTGGCCGGGGAAGGGGCTGCTGTCGTAGTCCGCCTGGTGACAGCCCACGCACTGAGTGGGCGTCCCGGCGTAGAGCGGCGGGCTGCCCACGTGGCAGCTGCTGCAGGTGGCGCCGGCGTGCTGGCCGTCGAGCGGCCAGGCATGATCGAAGCTCGCGGGCTGCCAGGCGTCGTTGCCATGGCAGCTGCTGCAGTCGTCGGAGAAGCCGTCGTGGGGTGGCGCGACGACACCGCCCTTGTCATCGGCGTGGCAGCCGACGCAGGAGGTGGGCGTGCCCTCGTAGACCGGCGGCTCGCCCAGATGACAGCTGGCGCAGGTGGCGCTGGCATGGGCGCCTTGCAGTGGCCACTCGTGATCGAAGCTTGCGGGCTGCCAGGCGTCGTTGCCATGGCAGCTGCTGCAGTCGTCGGAGAAGCCGT
>JAPPOT010000572.1 GCA_028817855.1 Myxococcales bacterium | reverse complement strand
CCCCAAACCCGGGCGCGCCCCGACGGAACGCGAGCGCAGCTCGCCACCGGCGTCGCCGGCCGCCGACGCCCAGCGCGCCGAAACCCTGACCAAGCAGGGCATGCGCGCGCTCGTCCAGGGGAAGCTGCGCGACGCGGTCTCGGACCTGCGAGGCGCGACCCGCCTGGCCCCGAACAGCCCGCGGGCGTGGCGAAGCCTCGGCTTGGCCTACGAGCGACTGCGACGCCGCGCGCAGGCGGCACACGCCTACCGGCGGTACCTGCAGCTCGCACCCAGCGCGCCCGACGCGGCAACCGTGAGGAGCCGCCTGAGGGCGCTCTGATCGCCCGGCAGGGTTTTCGCCGCCCTAGAAAATACGGGGAGTATTCCCGTCAGTCGTCGAAAGCCCTGTGAAGCCCTCGCGCGTTGGTGAACTATCCGGGCTCTGATGTTTCAATACACATTTGCGATCATTGTCCGCCCGGAGGGGAATGCCCTTGGAAGCGCTCCGCCCCATCGCCTGAGCGGATGAGCGAGACCTGACTGGCGGCGGCGAAACCCGTGCCGGTGAGCGTCAGCGTCGACTCCGAGTCCTCGCACAACTCGGTCGGCGTCACGTCCTCGATCGACGGCGGCGGTGCCACGCTGAATACCGACACGGCCTCGCAGGCCTGCGTGACCGCATTCTGGACGGCGACCGGGTAGTCGCCGAGCGGGAGGCTGACCGGCAGGTCGAACGTGAGCTCCGTGCAGCTGTCGACCCCGGCAAAGACCCCGCCGACCGGCGCGCAGCTCGCCAGGATGACGCCGCCCGCCGGGGCGCCATCGAAGAGCACCGTGGGCTCGGTGCCGTCGACGCGCAGGAATCCACTGCCGGTAAGCGTGAGCGTCTCCGGTACCGCGGCCAGGCACGCCACCGGCGGGCCGACGGCTGTGATCGCGAAGTCCTCGCAGAAGTCGTGTGCGCGGCAGTCCACCAGGCAACCGTCGGTGTTATCCTGGTTGGCGTCGTCACACACCTCGACGCCCTCCTGCACGAAGCCATCGCCGCAGCGCGCAGCCACGCAATTCGTGAGACACGCGTCCACGTTGGAGTCGTTGCCGTCGTCACATACTTCCACGCCGGACCAGCGGTACCCATCGCCACAGCGTGCCGGCTGGCAGTTCGACAGGCACGCATCCTGGTCGGACAGGTTTCCGTCGTCGCAGCGCTCGACGCCGCGCCACAGAAACCCGTCGCCGCAGCTCGCCCGTGCGCAGTTCGACAGGCAAGCGTCGCCGTCGTCCCCGTCGCCGTCGTCGCAGGCCTCGGGGCTCCGAACCACGCCGTCGCCGCAACTTGGAAGCGTGCACCGGCTCGAGCAACCATCGCCGTCGCTCTGGTTGCCGTCGTCGCACTGCTCGATGCCCCCCTGCACCACACCGTCGCCACAAAAGGCGCGTGTACAGCGGTTCAGGCAGGCGTCTGTGTCGTTCTGGTTGCCGTCATCGCACTGCTCGGGGGACTGCACCACGCCATCGCCGCACTGCGGCAGCGTGCAGTCCGCCAGGCACCCGTCGGTATCTTGTAGATTTCCGTCATCGCAGGCCTCGACTCCGACCCAAACTACGCCGTCGCCACAGCTTGCGAGTTTGCAGCTGCGAAGGCAGGCGTTGTGGTTGTCGTCATCGCCGTCGTCACACGCCTCGGCTGCCTGGACGATCCCGTCTCCACAGCGCGGAAACAGGCAATCTGTGCGGCACCCGTCGCGGTCGTCGTCGTTGCCATCGTCGCAGGCCTCGGGCGCTTGCACGACGCCGTCCCCACAACTGGCGAGCCGGCAGAAGATCCTCTATCATGTCCTGACGTAGCTTGCTCATCGAGTCCCTCCTTGGCTCGCGGTGCCGTAAACACCGCGCACCAAGCAGGGCGGCCCCTTCAGAGCCACACGCCACATCGACGGGAACCGAGAACATCAACGCGATACCCGCCTGCTTGAGCAAGCGTGAGACTCCGCCGGCACGCACGACCCCCGCCGCGTAGCGGCTTCGTTCAACAGCTGGGGGGGGGGGCTTGCGGCCATGGAACGCGCCCGTGAGGAATCCACGTACACCGATCCGGGGCGCGTGCATGCTGCATGCGCGACCGCCGGTCCGCTTGGAGCGCAGCCAACCGCGTTCTATCCGCGCTAGCGCTAGCTGCTAGCAGAGCGTGACCTGGCACATGCTGTCGCAGCTGCAGTCGCCCGGGGGATCGCATTGCTCGCCAAGGGCGGTGTCGAGGATACCGTCGCCGCAGTAGGGCGCGCTGCAGTCGCCGCGGCAGGTCTCGCTCTCCTGATGGACACACGTTCCATCGGGACAGCCGTCAGCGCCGGAGCAGGCCACGCCGTCGTTGCTGCCGCCCTCGCACAGCCCGCCGTTGTCGCAGTCCTCGGCGGTCCCCACGATGCCGTCACCGCAGAAATCGCCCTCCAGCTCGCAGGTCGAGCTGCAGCCGTCCCCGCTTTCGGTGTTGCCGTCGTCGCATTGCTCGGTCGAGTGGGTGACGCCGTCGCCACAGACGACGGTTTCGCTCTGGCAGGCCGAACTGCAGCCGTCACCGGAGACGTTGTTGCCATCGTCGCACTCCTCGGCCAGGTCCGCGTCCACGATGCCGTCACCGCAGGTTCGCAGATCGGTGCAGGTGTTGGAGCAGCGATCGGCGGGGTCATCGTTGCCGTCGTCGCACTCCTCGCCGCTGTCGAGAATGCCGTCGCCGCAGCCGCCCAAGGTGCAATCAGTGCGGCAGTTTGCATCTGGCTTGTCCGAGTTCGCGGCGCCGTCGTCGCACTCTTCCTCGCCCTCCAAGCTGCCGTCGCCGCAGACGTTTTCCAGCTGGCAGTTGGCGTCGCAACCGTCGCCCCCTACGGGCGGTGTGCAGCTGTCGGGCTCGGTCGGCGGGTCATCGCATTCCTCGCCCGACTCGATGATGCCATTTCCGCACACCGACGTGTTTTGCGTACACGTGGGCGAGCAGAGGTCGCAGTCGCCGCTCTCGCCACCGTCGTCACACTCCTCGACGCCCTCCACGACGCCGTCGCCACATACAGTCTCCAGCGCACAGGTGTTGGAGCAGCCGTCGCCCGACACGCTGTTGCCGTCGTCGCAGGTTTCACCCAGCGCGGTGTCGATATGGCCGTCGCCGCACAGCTCGAGTTGGCATTGGCGCTCCGGGGGGACGTCGGCTTCGGAGCCGCGACAGCCGTCACCCGATACGGTGTTGCCATCGTCGCAATCCTCGCTGCCGGTGATTCTGCCGTCGCCGCAGCGGTCGGGCTCGAGCAGACAGCTTTCGTCGCAACCGTCGCCCGCGGTGTTGTTGCCGTCGTCGCACTCCTCGGCACTGTCGTGCACGCCATCACCGCAGCCGGCGGCGGTGCAGTCGGTCCGACAGGTCGCATCGGGCGTCTCGGCATTGAGATCGCCCTCGTCGCATGCCTCGCCGCTTTCGAGCAGGGCATTGCCACACACCGGCTGGATGGAACAGTCGAGCGTGCAGACCTGACCCTCGGGTGCATCGGGGTCATTGGGGTCGCACTCCTCGCCCGGCGCATCGACCAGCCCGTCGCCGCAGACCTCGATCGTGCAGCCCATGATCACATCGCTCGTGTCACGGCAGCCATCGCCGTTGGTGGTGTTTCCATCGTCGCATTCGTCGTCCCCGTTGACGATGCCGTCCCCGCACACCGCCGGCTCTATCACGCACTGATCGTTGCAGCCATCGCCACTGGTCGTGTTTCCGTCGTCGCACTCTTCGTCGCTATCGACGACTCCGTCGCCACAACCCTGCAAGGTGCAGTCGGTGCGGCACGGGGCGTCGGCCGTCTCGGCATTGAGCTCGCCCTCATCGCACTGCTCGGTGCCCTCAACCAGCGCGTTGCCGCACACCGGCTGGATCCGGCAATCGGAGGTGCAAACCTCTCCATCGGGCGCGGTGGGATCGTTGGGGTCGCATTCCTCAGTTCCGGGGTCGAGCATGCCGTCGCCGCAGATCTCCTCCGTGCAGCCCAACGATGGATCGCTGGTGTCTCGGCAGCCGTCGCCGCTGACCGTGTTCCCATCGTCGCACTGCTCGTCGGGATCGACCACGCCATTGCCGCAGTACTGCTCGTCGACGCAGGTAGCGCTGCAGCCGTCGCCATCGGTGGTGTTGCCGTCGTCGCATTCCTCGCCGCTGTCGACGACTCCGTCGCCGCAGCCCGGCAAGCTGCAATCCGTGCGACAGCTGGCGTCGGCCGTCTCCGCGTTCCCGTCGCCGTCGTCGCAATCCTCGCCGCTGTCGAGACGGCCGTCGCCGCACACGGGCTGAATCTCGCACGACACGGTGCAGATCACCGACACGCACGCATCTCCTCCACAGTCGGCGCTGTCGATGCAGGCGAGGTCGGCGTTTTCGCAGGCGCTGGGCGGCTCTTGGCCATAGTCGCAGGCCTCCGCCGGGTCGGGCACGCCATCGCCGCACAGCTCCAGCGTGCAACCCAGGGCCCCCGAGGTGTCGCGGCAGCCGTCGCCGTCGATGGTGTTTCCGTCGTCGCACTCCTCGCTACCCTCGAGGTGGCCGTTGCCGCAGACCGGCTCCAAGCGGCAGGTGCTATCGCAGCCGTCGCCGCCCAGGGTGCCCCCATCGTCGCACTGCTCGCTGCCTTCGATGCTCCCATTGCCGCACGAGACGACCAGGCAGAAGTTCACGTCGCAGTCAGCCTGTCCGTCGCATTCCTCACCGGAATCGGTGACCCCGTCGCCGCAGCGCGGTAGGGTGCAGTCGGTACGGCACGCGTCGGCCGCCGTGTCGGAGTTGTTCTCCCCGTCGTCGCACTCTTCGTCGTTCACGTCGACGGTGCCGTCGCCGCAATAGCGCAACGTGCAGTTGTCCGTACAGCCGGGGTTGGGGTCACCCAGCGTATCGACCGGCTCGCACTCCTCCACGCCTTCGACGACGCCGTTGCCACAAACCGTCTCGAGCTGGCAGCTGGATGAGCACCCATCGCCGGAGAGCGCGGCGCAGGTGCCGCCGCCGGTGCATTCGGTCTCGCTTGAACAGTCCTCGCCGGCAAGGTCACCACCGTCGCACTGGCGCCCGTTGTCGCACTCCTCGCCGGGGTCGACGATCTCGTCGCCACACACCACGTTGACGGTACACTCACTCGAACAGCGCGCCGGAAGCGGGCCATTGACGCTCGAGCAGTCGGGGTTGGTCGCCTCGACGCCGTCGCCGCAGTCGCACTCCTCGCCCGGCTCCGCGAGCGCGTTGCCGCAGACGCACTCGATGAAGATGTAGACGGTCGCCGTATCGATAAGTCTCGCGGCGCCCGAGCCGCCCAGCCACGCCGCGTAGTCAAAGCTATCCTGCTGGCCACATGCGACCGAGCCCGGGTTGTAGCCGACCAGCTCACCGTTGTCGGCGATGGTGGCGCTGCCGCCCAGGGCCGTGGTCACCAGGACGCTGCCCGCGGACTCGCAGCTACCCGTACCGCACAGCTCGGGATCGGCGCTGCAGTCCATGCCCGCCGAACCGCCGCCCACGCAGATGCGATCGCTCACCCAGGTTCCGTCCTGGTCTTGCAGGCGCACCACCCTTTTTGTCGGATCGGTGCAGGCCGTTTGGCCGAGGATGTCGTTTTGCAGCACGTCGATGCTGTGATCGGCTGCGCCGCTGGGTACCCGGCTGCGATCGTCACGTGCGCTGCCCGGCAGGTTGCAGAAGTTGACCGCCGTGCACCCGCCGCCACCGCAGTCCGCATCGCTGGTGCAGACATCGCCCGGCACCGGGCCGCCCAGACATCGCGAGATCTGCTCACAAGTCCCGCTCTCGCAATCCGCGTCCGAATCGCACGACAGGCCCGTGTCGGTGCAGCGCTGCAGGGGGTCGCACTGCGTGCCAGGCGCCACCGACGCACAGTCCAGGTCGTTTTCGCAGGTACGCGCGAACAGCTGGCAGGGATTGCCGTTGGACTTCTGACAGATGATGAAGGAGCCACCGTCGCTAGCGGTCTCCTGACCGTCGCCGGTGTCGCCGAAGGTCACACTCTCGTCGGGAAACAGCAGGCCGGGAATGGTGCTCGAACCGGCGAAGACCCCGCTGGTGTCTTCGTAGAACATCACCCTGAGATCACCCTGGCTGGAGATCGCGCTGTAGCTGCCGATGAGACCGGCGCCCGGCACCGTGAACAGGCCCAGGAATTCCGACCAATTCAGGGCGAAGGAACCCGAAGCCTGGCTGTTGAACGAAATATTGTTGGTACCCGGGGCCTGGGCGCCGCCGCGCTCGAAGTACCAGATGTAATCGCTACTGGGGCCGTCGACCGCGACGTACAGGCGACCGTCTTCGCCTAGCGTCAAGCCGGTCGGATCGAGCGCGCTGCCCCCATCGTCGCGCAGTACTTCGGCGTAGGTCGTCCGCGCCTCGATGCAACTTCCGCCGCTGCAGTCTCCGTTGCCGCTGCAGACGGCGCCCGCATTGGTACTCGCCGCGTCACACTCCATGTTCACAGCACCGGTGTCGCTGATCGTGCCGCTGTCGCAGAACGAGGCAGTTGCCACGCGCTCACCGTCGTTGCTGCCGCCTACGCACACGATCGTGCTCGACAGGGTGTCGATCCAGCGCTCGCAGATACCCGAGTCACAGCCGTCGTCGTCGAGACACACGTCGCCGTCGTCGGCGCCGGCCACGCAATGACTGCCGCGCGGGATCTGCGTCAGGGTTCCGTCGCCTTGTAAGAACAAGGCCGACAGCGAGAAGGGGTCATAGGTCGCACCCTCGAAGCTGTCGCTGCCCGAAGCGGCAACGGGCCGAGTACGCTCCACCGGACCGTCGGTGCAACCTTCGCAGAACACGGTTCCGTCGAGGCACAGCTCGACCGCCTTGTCCTGCGTGGCCTTGTACCCAATGAAGGACCGCGTTGTCGGATCGTAGTGCAGCGCCGGCGGGTTGACGTTGGCCACGTTGAACTGACGGATCGAGACGAAGGACCACACTGGCTGGCACTCGCTGGGCTCCCCGTTGCAGGCGTAGAGTTCCTCCACCGTGCATGTAGCGCTGCAGCCATCGACGTCCGCAGTGTCGCCATCGTCGCACTGCTCGCTGCCCTCGACCAAGCCGTCTCCGCAGGTCGTCGTGTAGCAGGTGCCGCCCACCTGCGAGCAAATGCCCCCAGGGCAATCGACCTGCAGCACGCAGCTGCCGTCCGCGTTGCCGCCCCCATTGCACGCGGTGCCGTCCGTGGTACAGGCGTAGCCGCTCTCGAGCCTGCAGCTGGCACTGCAGCCGTCGCCGTCCGTGCCGGCTGACGTGGGATCGTCGCACTCTTCGCTGCCCTCCACGAAGCCGTCGCCGCAGGTCGTCGCGAGGCAAGACTCGCCGGGGAGAGGGCAGACATAACCATCTTCGAGCTGGCAATCGGCATCGCAGCCCGGGTCGGCGCTGCCGCTGTCGTCGCATTGCTCGTCCCCTTCCACCACGCCATCACCACAGACAGTCAAGGTGCAGGGGCGATCCGGCGTATCGCAGACGTAGCCGTCCTCGAGCTGGCAGACCACGCTGCAGCCGTCGCCGCTCTGGTCGTTGCCGTCGTCGCATTGTTCATCGCCAGCGACGAAGCCATCCCCGCAGCCCGCGGCGACACAGTTGGCCAGACTCTCACAGGTGCCGCCGCTACAGTCGCCGTCGCTGCTGCAGTTGCTCCCTTCGTCGCCACCGCCGACGCAAACATCGATGAAGACCTCGCAATCATACCCGTCCTCGACCTGGCAGGTGGCATCGCAGCCATCGCCGTTGAGGCGGTCGCCGTCGTCGCAGGTCTCCAGCGGCAGGATGTTGCCGCTGCCATCGACGGTCGACTCCACCACCCGGTTGCCGCAAAGCGCGCACGCGTAGCCCGGGAAGGGGCACAGGTAGTCGGTTTCGATGACCGTGCACAGCATCGCGCAACCCACGCCGTCGGCGTCGTAGCCCTCGTCGCAGGCCTCGCCGCTGGAGACCACGCCGTCGCCGCATTCCACGCAGGGCGCGCCGGGTACAAAGCAGTTGTAGCCTGGCTCCAGCTGACAGGCCGTATCGCAGCCATCGCCTTCGATCAGCGAGCAGCTGCCGCCGTCGCCGCACTGGAAGTCGGCCCCGCAGGAGGCGCCTGGGTTTGTGCCGCAGACGCACCGCCGCCCGTCGTCGCACTCTTCACTGCCCTCGACCTGACCGTCGCCGCAGAAGCTGCACACGGTCAGCGCGTCGAGTTCGGCGCTGCAGTCCCAGCCCGGCTCGAGCGCGTCGCAGGTGCGGGAGCAGCCGTCGCTGCCGCTGGGCTCGCACGTGCTGTCCGGGCACTGTGAATCGTCGGTGCAGTCCGCGCCGGCGTTGCCGCCGCCGACACAGGTGCTGCCATCGTCGCACACCTCGGGCTCGCGCCGCACGCCATCGCCGCAGCGCTCGCACGGCTCGCCGGCGGTCGTGCATGTGTAGTGGTCTTCGACCGCTGTGCAGTCGCCAGTGCATCCGTCACCGCCGACGGCGTTTCCATCATCACACGCCTCGACGCCGTCGGTGACCGTGCCATCGCCGCACTGCGCGCACGGCAGCCCCGGCACGCGGCAGTCGTAGCCGGGGTCCACCTCCGTGCACACGCCCGAGCACCCGACCCCGTCGCGGTAGGCGCCTTCGTCGCACGCCTCGCCCGCGTCCTGCGTCCCATTGCCACACAGCACGCACGGCAACCCTGCCACAAAGCAGTTGTAGTCGGCCTCGACCATGCTGCAGTCGCCCGCGCAGCCATCGCCGCTGACGGTGTTGAGATCGTCACAGGCCTCCGGTCCGCAGACGCCCGAGTCGCAGTCGCTGTCCAGGCTGCACCCCGCGCCGTCGTCGACGCCGCCGATACAGATCTCCTTGCCGACCGTGCCGTCGCCGCACTCGGTACACGGCTGGCCGGCCGCGTAGCACGCGTAGTTGGCCTCGACCGTCTGGCAATCGCCCGCGCAGCCGTCCCCGCCGACGACGTTGCCGTCGTCGCAGGCCTCGCTGGCATCGACCGCACCATCGCCGCACAGCTCGCAAGGCTCGCCCGGCGTGGGGCAGTTGTAGTTGTCGTCGATGCTCAGGCAGTCGCCGGCGCAACCATCGCCGTCCATCGGCTGGCAGATCTCGCCGCTGTTGCATTCGGCGTCCGTCCGGCACGCCACACCCGTGTCGGTGCCATCCGCGCTCACGACGCAATGGCCGCCGTCGTCGCAGACCTCGGGGAAATCGACTACACCATCGCTGCAGTACGAGCAGTCGAGCCCCGGCACGCTGCAGTTCCATCCGGACTCTACGGCCATACAATCACCGTTGCAGCCGTCGCCGCCGACGGTGTCACCGTCATCGCACGCCTCGTCCTGCTCGCGGATGCCGTTGCCGCACAGCGCGCAGGGCGCGCCGGGCGTGAAGCAGTTGTAGTCGTCCTCGATCACCGTACAGTCGGCACTGCAGCCGTCGCCATTATTGGCATTGCCGTCGTCGCACGCCTCGGGCGACTCCTCAACGCCGTCGCCACAGAACGTGCAGGTGGTCAGCGTGTTGCTCGCCAGGATGCACTGCCAGCCGCCCTCGACGCGGCTGCAGTCCGCCCGACAGCCGTCGCCGCCGACCGGAACGCAAGCGTTGCTGTCACAGTCGGAGTCCGCCGTGCAAAAGCTTCCGTCGTAGGCACCGCCGCTGCACACGCCGCCGTCGTCGCAGGCCTCGTCGCCCAGCAGCAGGCCGTTGCCGCAGCGCTCGCAGAGCACGCCGGGGGTATGACAGTCGTGGTGAGGCTCGACCGCACCGCAGTCGCCTGTGCAGCCGTCGCCGCTATCGTTGTTTGCGTCGTCGCAGGTCTCCACCGCCTGCAGCAGCCCGTCGCCACAATTGCCGCACTCGAGACCCGCCACCGGACACACCCACCCCGGCTCGATCAGCAGGCAGTCGGCGCTGCAGCCGTCGCCATCCACCACGTTTCCATCGTCGCACGCCTCGCCGCTCTGCAGGGCCCCATTGCCGCACAGCACACAGGGGCTGCCCGCAGTGAAGCAGTTGTAGTTGTTCTCTACCATGGTGCAGTCGGCACTGCAGCCATCGCCCACGCTGGCGTTGCCGTCGTCGCAGACCTCCGGTCCCTCGATCACGCTGTCGCCGCAACGCGTGCAGGTAGTTAGCGCGCCGAGCGGCGTTTCGCACTGGAAGCCGGTCTCGATGCGCCCGCAGCTGCTGGCGCAACCGTCGCCCGACCACGGCGTACAGGTGCCACTGCCCGCGTTGCAGTCGCCGTCCGAGGTACAGACGCTGCCGTCGTCGCTGCCGCCGCCGCTGCAGACACCGCCGTCATCGCAGACCTCGTCGCCGGCACGCACGCCGTTGCCGCAGCGCTCGCACGGCTCGCCCGGCGTCGGGCAGGCGTAGTAGGGCTCGATCGCGCCGCAGTCAGCCGTGCAGCCGTCGCCGCCGTCGTTGTTCCCGTCGTCGCAGGTCTCGATTGCCTGCAGCGCGCCGTCGCCACAGTTCCCGCACTGAAGGCCGGGAACCGGACACTCCCAGCCAGGCTCGATCGCCAGACAGTCCGCGCTACAGCCGTCGCCGTCCGCCGTGTTTCCGTCGTCGCAGGCCTCATCGCTCTGCACCACGCCATTGCCGCAGCGCACGCAGCGAGTGCCAGCGGTGAAGCAGTTGAAGTCGGCTTCAACCGTGCTGCAGTCTGCGCTGCAGCCGTCGCCGCTGAGTCCGTTGCCATCGTCACAGACCTCGACCCCTTCGATCACGCCGTCCCCGCACAGCGTGCACAGGCTCTGTGCCAGAGCCTCCTGCGAGCACGCCCAACCGGCTTCTAAGCGCTGGCAATTGGCCGCGCAGCCGTCGCCGCCATCGGCGTTGCCATCATCGCAGACCTCGCCCGGGTCCAGCACGCGGTCGCCGCAGAGCTCGCACAGCTCACCCTCGACGGGGCAGCGATAATTGTCCGCGATGCCCAAGCAGTCCGCCGCGCAACCATCACCGTCACGCGTGGTGCAAGCGCCCAAAGCGCAGTCGGCATCGCTCTCACAGGCGCTGCCGTCGTCGCACTGGCGTCCATCGTCGCAGGCCTCGGTGGCCTGCAGCACCCCGTCGCCGCAGTTGCGGCACGGGGCGCCGGGGGGGCTGCAGATCCAGCCCTCTTCGATCGCCGAGCAGTCCGCCGAGCAGCCGTCACCGCCGACGCGATTGCCGTCATCGCAGACCTCCGCGAAATCGGCGACGATCTCGCACGGAGAGCCCGAGCACACTGTCTCGTCGGTCGTGCAGTCGGCGCCATCGCTGTCGCCGCCGGAGCATCGGTGCTCGACCTCGCAGCTGCCGCTGCCCTGGCACACCTCGGAGCTGTCGCTGCAGTCGGCGCCCGGATTGTCGCCGCCCACGCAGCGCCGGTGCACCCCGGCGCGTTCTACGATCGAGTTGCCACACTGCACGCAGTAGTCGCCGTCGACAGGGCAGATCCAGTTCGGCTCGATCTCGCTGCAATCGGACGGGCAGCCATCACCGTCGCTGAAGTTGCCGTCATCGCATGCCTCTCCCGGCACGCGCACCCCGTCGCCACAGAATAGTCACAAC
>JAPPOT010000287.1 GCA_028817855.1 Myxococcales bacterium | reverse complement strand
ACCAAGGAGCTCGTGGTGGTGAACGCGCCGGACGGCCTCCACAGCCGCGGCATCGTTCACACCCAGCAACAGCTCGGTCTACCGGCCCCCGTCGCGACCTTGCTTCTGGGCACCACCCGGCACGAGGTGCACGTCACGCGCGAAGACCGCCACACGCTGACCCTCTACACGCCCATTGGCTACCTCGAGGGCCATCTGTCAAATGTCTGGCGCAGTCCCGCCGAGCCGCTCGGCGTCGGCGAAGCGGTGCGGGTGCGCGGCTTCACCGCAACCGTCCTGCGCAGGACCTTCGATCACCGACCGCTCGAGGTGCGCTTCCGCTTCGATCGTCCTCTCGACGATCCGCAGCTGCGCTTCGTGTACTGGAGCTCCGAGCACTACGTGGAGCTCCCCCTCCCGCCCATCGGTCACACCAGGCTGATCCGGG
This sequence comes from Myxococcales bacterium, assembly GCA_028817855.1. Classification (GTDB taxonomy): domain Bacteria; phylum Myxococcota_A; class Polyangia; order Polyangiales; family JAFGIB01; genus JAOUOP01. Next base: position 1,880 of record JAPPOT010000287.1, on the reverse strand, counting down.
ATACGTTCGGCTTTCCGCCGTGAGCCGCCAGTCCCCGGCTAGGGCGGGACCAGCCGGGTCTCACGTGCCACCATCACGCGTGCGACGCGGGCCGTCGTACCGCGGAGGTCGAAGGGGACCTCGCGTTTGGACCCCAGGGCCTCGATGACGAGCTTGCCCTTGATGGGGGTGAGGCCGTCGTCGGCGCTGGTGCGGGTGACCTCGATGACGTAGTTGCCGACGACCGCGCGGCGGATGCCGAGCTGCTCACCGGTCTGCGACAGGGCGTCGGCGCCGAAGGTGTCGACGCGGCCGCCCATCCAGGAGATGCGCGTGCCCTGGTTGGTCACGATCGAGAGGTCCAGGTCGGCCTCCGTCTCCCAGGTGGCGGTGACCAGGAGCTCGCCCGCCTGTTTCTCTGCCTCGGCGGGCTCGGCCGAGAGGGCCTGCACGCGCTCGCGGCGCCTTTCGTCGAGGCGCTCGAGGGCGCGGGTTGCAGGGCCCTCTTGGCCGGTGGCGCGCAGACAGCGGACGGCGGCTGCGGCGCGCTCGTTCTTGCCGGGCTCGATCTCCGCGAGCGCCACGCGGTGGGCGCATGCCCGGCTCGGGAGCTTGGCCCGGTCGTAGGCGCGCGCGAGGCGCTCGTGCAGGCGCACGTTGTCCGGTTGCAGGTCGACCGTCCCCGTGAGCAGTCGCAGCGCCAGGTCGCGCTCACCCTGGCGGCCGTGGGCGTCGGAGAGGTAGGTCAGCGCCTCCGGGTCGAGGGCGTCGCGGGCGAGCCACTCGCCGATCGCGCTGATCGCCCGCTCGTGGTTGCCCTGGCGCTCGAGCGCGCGCACCAGCCGGCGGTGCAGGTCGCGGCTGTCGGTGTTCTCGCGCAGCGCGTCGGTCGCGTCGTCGACGCGCTTGCGATCGCTCTCGCGCGCGGGCACGCCCTTCTGGATCTTCGAGGCGCGGTAGACTTCCTTCTTCATCCAACGTCCGGGGTCCGCCTCGGACGCCTCGGGCTCGACCGGGCCTCCGGCCACCTCCAGCTCGGCGTCTGCGATGTCGAGCGCCTCGCCCCGACCCGCCTCCGAGGGCGGCGGCAGGTTGCGCCCGTCGAAAGGCGAGTCGGCCCGGACCGGGCCCCGCGGGCGGCGCGGCTTCGACTTTCGCGCTGCCGCGCGCGGGCGCTTGGCCTTGCCCTTGCCGCTGGAGCGCGATGACGCGGCACCCGCGCCGCTGCCCACGCTGCCGAGGTTGCCCAGCTCGTAGGTGGCCTCCCCGGTGCCCTCCTCGGCCTCCTCTTCGCCGGTCCAGGTCGGGCGCGTGACACCCGGATCCTCCCCGAAGGCCTCGAACATGGCCTCGCTCTCCAGCACGAGCAACGACGTGTGGCGCGAGATCATGCCGTAGGCGCGCGACAGGGCGATGGCCTGCAAGCGCGCGTTGGCGTTGTCCTCGAGCTCGAGCCGCTCGATCCGTGCTGAGGCCCAGAGCGGTGCCACGAAGCGGTTGGCGTCGGACTGCGACGGCTCGATCTCCACGGGGTAGCGGTTCTCGAAGGCCTCGCCGCCGACCTGGCCGGTCAGCACGAGCTCGCCGCTGATGCTGCCCTCGTCGAGGCGGGCGGTCACGATCACCTCCTCGCCCGCGCGCAGGGTCGGCAGGGTGGCGGGTGCGACGTCGCTCAACCCCTCGGGGAGGATCAGCTTGGGGTTGTCGAGGGTGACGGCGTAGCCGGTCTCGAGCACCGACATCGCCACCTCCAGGGTGCGCTGCCCCGGTACGAAGGGCACGTGGCGGCCGCCCCCGGCGCGGGCCAGCTGGGCGAGGGTGCGCCCGTCGGAGTCGCTGCCGACGCCGACGCTCGTCAGGCGTGTGCCCGCCTTGGCGAGGTCGCTCGCGCGCACCACCAG
>JAPPOT010000709.1 GCA_028817855.1 Myxococcales bacterium | reverse complement strand
CCCCTGGGGTGCTGGGTGGGGGCGTTGGCGCTGTCGAAAGTCAGCAGGACGGAACACGGTCTCGGACCTCGGAGACTGTCTCGGACTCGGTTCCGGTTTCGGTCTCGGCGTCGGACACGGAATCGGCCTCGGTGTAGGACACGGTCTCAGTCGCGGCCTCGGACCTCGGACCCGGTCTCGCCTCGGTCGCGATCGTGCGGGCCAACCAGGCGCGCAATGCGCTTGCGAACACCACCACATTCACGGGCTCTTTCATCGAGGCAAAGCGTTCAAGCTAGGGAAGCAAAGGCGTGGGCGGTGGGGGCCTGCACTCATCCCCACCGCCCTGGGTACGGCCACTCGCAGAGCAGGGACCGGGTCTGGGGGACCAGGTCCCGATCGGTGCAAGACTCTCCCCGGCGTGCGTCCGTTCGTCTGGAGACAATCGCAAGGCGCGTGCCAGGGGAAAACCCAAGCATTTCGTGAAGCGCACCTGTGCCAGCCGCGGCGGCCGCCCGCGACGCACGACACAAACGTCAGAATCAGCGTGGCAGATCTTCGAGGAGCTTGTCGTGGATCGCGTCGAAGGCGCCGTTCGACATCACCACCACGGTGTCGCCGGCGCGGGCGTACTCGACCACGCGTGCGACGATCGCTTCCACGTCTGGAGGCGTCTCTGCCGAGCCGCCGGCGGCGCGTATGGCCGCGGCGATCGCGCCCACGTCCAGCTTCTCGGCGGCCGGGATCCCGGGGCGCCCGACGGGGGCGAGCAGCGCGAGGTCGGCGGCCGCAAACGCCTCGGCATAGCGCCCCTGGTGAAGGTTGCGCGAGGCGGTGGCGCTGCGAGGCTCGAAGATCGCGATCAGGCGCCCCCCGGGATGGCGTGCGCGCAGCGATGGCAGGGTCTCCGCCACGGCGGTGGGATGATGGGCGAAGTCGTCGTAGACACGTACGCCGCCCGCCGTGCCGCGCAGCTCCTGGCGGCGGCGCACACCGGCGAAGGCTGGCAGCGCCTCCGCGAGGGACGCGAGGGGCACGCCTGCGCCGTGCGCGGCCATGGCCAGCGCCGCCAGGGCGTTCTTGACGTTGTGACCGCCCGACAGCGGGCAGCGCGTGCGCGCGTGCACTTCGCCGTCCTCGACCAGCTCGAACGGCTGGCCTCCCTCATCCGGTTCGCCGAGGCGAGCGATCAGCGCGGGCGTCGCCTCGCCGGTATCCTCGCCTGCGAGGGCGAAGCCGAGTACGCGACAGCGCGCGCGCGCGGCGACCGATCGAACCTCGGCATCGGCTGCGTTGATCGCGAGCAAGCCATCCGGCGGGATCAGCTCCACGAAGCGGGCGAACGCATCCCGGTAGCTTCCCATGTCGGGGTAGATGTCGATGTGGTCGTGCTCGATCGCGTGGATGCAGGCGATTTGCGGCCGGTACTGCCAAAACTTCGGGGATTTCTCGAAGAAGGCGCTGTCGTACTCGTCGCCTTCCACCACGAAGGGGCCGCCCTCTGCGCCCGCACGGAAGGACTCGGTGAAGTCGCCCGCGATGCCGCCGACCAGGAAGCCGGGCGCCTTGCCGGTGCGGTCGAGCAAGAAGGCCAGCATCGCGGAGGTGGTGGTCTTGCCGTGGGTTCCTGTCACCACGAAGGGTACGCGCTGCTGCAGGAACATGCGCGACAGGGCGCCGGGGAAAGACGTGTATTCCAGGCCTTTGTCGATCGCCGCCCGTGCCTCCGGGTTGTCCGGACGGCAGACGTTGCCGACCACCACCAGATCGGGGCGGGGCTCCAGGTTTTCCGGGCTGTAGCCCGGGCGGCAGTCGATCCCCCACCGTTTCAGGGCGTCCCCCATGGGCGGATAGAAGGCCCCGTCGCTGCCGGTGACGCGATGGCCGGCCTGCTTGAGAAGACCCGCAAACGCGCCCATTCCCGTGCCACAAACGCCGATCAGATGAACGTGGATGACGTGCTCCGCGATGGTGTCACGGGGACAATCTGCGCGCGCGATGATAGCAGTCTGCCCGTCACACCTGTGAGTCCTGCGGCCACCTCACCCGTGTTGACAGGCTCCAGTGAGTGCCCATACTGGATATTGAAGCTGATGGCGGAAGAAGAGGCACAGAAGCCCCTGAAGGAGCGCATTGAGGAGAAGATCCGCGGCTGGATCGACGACCTCGCCGAGGCCATTGAGGGCCTGGTTGCGCCCGCGCCGGAGCCGATTCCAATCCCGATCAAGCGCCCCTCATCTCCCTGTTTTCTTGGCTCGCTTCGCGAGCCGCCGGGCGGCACCGGCCGCCCGAGGTTCGCTTCACTCACGTTCGCTGTGAGACGCGCCGCAAGTC
>JAPPOT010000131.1 GCA_028817855.1 Myxococcales bacterium | reverse complement strand
ACTCGTTCCCGATCTCCGCCTCGGACCCAAAATTAAGCAAATTCTCGATTTCTCCAATAAAAATATCACTTTTTCATAAGAGTGATTTTCGCCCCATGGGGCGAAAATCACTCCGCGGCCGTCCGGGTCGCCCCGGCAGCAGCACCGGACCGACCGCCGGGGACGAACCGGCTAGCGGCCGATGTCGATCGGCGCGCCGCCGATCAGCTCGAAGCTCGGGCCGGCCGGATCGCTGGGTGTGAGGCGCTGCGCGTGTGCGTCACGCGCGCGCTGCCCCTCGTGCGCGCGGCACTGGCCCGTCACCTGACGGATGCCGATCGGATAGACGCGCAGCTCGCCCTTCGGGTCGACGTGCATGCGCACGAAGCTCTTGTAGTGGGGGATGCGCAGGGCCGAGAACGCTCCATTGCGGTGCTTGCGGAAGAGGCACAGGCAGGACCAGAGATACACTCCGAAGAGCGTGGTCGCAGCGACCCCACCCAGCGCGGCCAGGAGCGCCCAGCCGTGCGGCTCGGACTGCAGGCGCGTCGCCCCGAACAGGTAGAGGGCCGCATGCGCGAGCCCGTGCCCCATCCCCGCGGTGCTGGCGAAGACCGCGCCCTCGCGCGCGGCGAACAGGACACTGCTCAGCAAGAGCCCGACGGCGACCACGGCGAAGAACACACCGGCGCCGAGCCAGGGCACATGGGATGCGGCGACAAAGGTGAGGGCGTAGAGCGCGGCCACCATCAGGCAGGCGCTCGGATTCAGGAAGGGGAAGAGCAGGCCGCGCCACGCAAAGCCTCGCGACTCGGCGGGCTCGGGAAAGAGGCGCGGCTCCGGGACCCCGGCGGGGGTCGGATCCTCGGCGTGGGTGGGATGCAGGAAGGCACCGCCGCCTCCGCAGATGATGCGATCGGGCGCACGCCCGTGGGCCGGATCGTGTCGGTAGAAATGCAGATCGCCGCTCAGCCAGAGCTTGACGTCCGCGCGCTGCAGGGCGAGCCAGTCGAGCAGCCCCTGCAGCCGCGGCGGCGCGGACTTGGTGCCGGCAGGCCGGTCGGGGTGGGGCAGCGGGTCGTGGGTGATCACGATCACGCGCGGCTGCGGATACGCACCCGCGTAGCGAAGGGCCGTCTCGAAGTAGGTGACCTGATCGGCGTCGAGATCCCCCGTCCGCTCGGTGTCGATCGCCAACACCCACCAGTTGTGCGCCAGGCGGGCGGCGAAGTAGCTGCGCCGCTGCGGCGTGTCGAAGTGTCGGTGTGGATCGCCCGCATCGCCATCGAGCTCGGAATCGACGAAGACCTCGCGGAAGCCACGCAGGTCGTTGTACCAGTCGTGGTTGCCGGGGATGCCGAGCCACGGCCGCGCCAGCTGTCGCCAGGCCTCGCGGGCGTCGTGGTGGGGACGCAGGAGCCGATCGCGCACGACCGCGCCGGTCGCGATCGGATAGGCGCTGTCGCCGCCGAAGAGCACCGCCTCGGCGCGCGGCAGGGAACGGTCCGCGCCCTGCAGCTGCGCGAGCTCGGGCGCCTCGCTCACGTAGGCCACGGTGTGCACGCCGTCGTAGCCGTCGCCCACGTCGGACATGAAGTCGACCCACGACTCGCCGGTCCCCTCCTGCGCCGGCGCGAGGTCCACCCAGGGCTCCCACCCGGGATCGGCGGGCGTGTCGACGGCGGCCAGGTCCGGACGCAGGTCGGGGTGCCCCTCGCGCAGGCCCCGCAGGTAGTTCCACAGGAAGCGACGCGCATTGCCGATGCTGTACCAGCGCGCCATGGGACGCGGCCGGGTGCCCGACGGGAAACTCGTGTCAGCCATTTGGCGCCTCCAGCCCCTCCAGCAGCCAGGGGAAGATCCGCGTCGCCGCGTCATCAGCCCAGAAGAGATCCTGGTGGGCGTGCCCCGGCACGATCCACTTCTGAAGGCTCGCGCAGCGGGCGCCGCGCAGCCAGTCGTGCATGCGGTGGATCGAGTCCGCGTGCCACAGCAGGTTGTGCTCGCCGGTGATCAGCCGCAGGTGCAGGCCCTCGAAGCGCGCCTGGTTGAGATACGCGCCGGCCACTTCCGGCGCGGCGCCTTCCTGCTCGGATGGGGCGCCGGTCGGCGGTGAATAGGCACCGCGGCGCGCGACGAAGCCACGGCGTACCCACTCGCCGAGCTGGATGTACTGGCCCAGCGCCATCTTGCCGAACTGCCGGCCGATCTCCGGCATCTCGCTGAGCTCCTCGTCGACCAGCTCGGCCAGGAAGGGTCGACCGAACATGAAGCTGACCCGTCGAAAGACCTCGTCGCCGTCCGGCAGCAGGCGCCGCGGCCAGACCTCATAGG
>JAPPOT010000396.1 GCA_028817855.1 Myxococcales bacterium | reverse complement strand
CCACGCTCAGCGCCACCCAGTCCGAGCCCGAGCCCCAGACCGAGACCGAGACCGACACCGAATCCGAATCCGACTCCGAATCCGAGACCGACACCGAAACCCTGTCCCTGTCCCTGTCCGTGTCCGAGACCGAGTCCGAGACCGCATCCGAGCCCGTGTCCGAGCGGGGCTCCGGGACCTAGCGGGACGGCGCTGTCAGAGCAACCGCTTCATCCACTTGGCCTTCGCCTCGGTCGTCGGCGGGTAGGCGAACTTGGGATCGATGAACGTCGGCCGGTTCACCACCGCCTTCTTGTGGCTGAAGGTGTCGACCGAGTGCTTGCCGTGGTAGGCGCCGATCCCGCTCTCGCCGACGCCGCCAAAGGGCAGGTGCGGGCCGAGCAGCTGGAAAAGGATCTGGTTGATCGCCACGCCCCCGGAGCTCGTGCGATCGATCACCGCGTCGCGGTTGGCCGCGCTCTTGCCAAAGTAGTAAAGCGCCAGCGGCTTGGGCCTGGCGTTCACGAAGGCGATCGCATCGTCGATGCTGTCGACCTTCAGGATCGGCATCAGCGGGCCGAAGATCTCCTCCTGCATGACCGCCGCGTCGGCCGGCACGCCGGTCAGCACGGTGGGCGCGATGTAGCGATCCGACTCGTCGGCCTGGCCACCGTGGGCGACCGTGCCGCCGCTCTCGAGCAGGCGCATCACGCGCTGGTGGTGGCGGCCATTGACGATGCGTCCGTAGTCCACGCTCTTCTGGGGGTCGTCGCCGTAGAACTCGACGATCGTCTTCTTGATCTGCTCGAGCAGGGCGTCGTGGATGTCGCGGTGCACGAGCAGGTAGTCGGCGGCGACGCAGACCTGGCCGCAGTTGAAGTACTTGCCCCACACGATGCGCCGCGCGGTCACCTCCAGGTCGCAGTCCCGGTCGACGATGCACGGGCTCTTGCCGCCGAGCTCCAGGGTCACGGGTGTGAGGTGCTTGGCTGCCGCCTGCATCACGATGCGGCCCACCACGCCGTTGCCGGTGTAGAAGATGTGGTCAAAGCGCTGGGCGAGCAACTCGGTGGTCTCGTCCACCGCGCCCTCGACCACGCGCACCGAGTCCTGGTCCATGTACTGCGGGATCAGGCGGGCCAGCAGCTTCGAGGTCTCGGGCGCGACCTCCGAGGGCTTGAGCAGCACGCAGTTACCGGCGGCGATCGCGCCCGCCATGGGTGTGGTGGCGAGCTCGACCGGGAAGTTCCACGGCGCGATCACCAGCACCACGCCGAGCGGCTCGGTGTGGATGAAGCTCTTGCCCGGCTGGGCCGCTGCCACGGTGGGCACGCGCTGATCCTTCGTGTACTTGCGCAGGTTCTTCCGCAGCTCCGCCACGTGTCCGCGCGCACCCGCGACCTCGGCCATGTACGCGTCCATCACGGGCTTGCCCACGTCCTTGTGCGTCGCCTCCGCGATCTCCTGCCCGTGCTTGCTGAACATGCGCATGAGCTGGCCCAACTGCTCGGTGCGCCACTCGAGCGAGCGCGTCTTTCCCGAGTCGAAGGTCGCGCGCAGGGCCTCAACGGTCTCGCCAATGTACGCGAGCGATGCGTCGTCCGATCCGTCCACCTCGCGCGTGTAGTCCGAGATGTAGGCGATGTTGTCCGGCTGCTTGGGCTTGGAGCTTGCGGGTGTGGCCATGGCGGCTCTCCTGGAGGCGGTCTGCGCACGGGTGCTCGCCACCTGGCGATGCCCCGGACTCGGAAGAATGCACCACCTGGGGGCGCTGTCCAGCCCCGCCTAGCGCTCCAGCGAGCCGGGGTCGATGTCGGCGCAGCCGCGCTCCCCCAGCCCCTCATACTCGGCCCGATCCCAGTGCTCGGCGTGGCCTCGGAAGAGGCGTACGTACATCGCGCAGCGCGCCCGCTGACCAGGCAGAGTGGCGTCTTCCAACAAGCGCTGCTTGAGGATGCCGAAGCTCATTTCCTCGGGCGACATGCGGATGCCACCGCCGTCCTGGGTGTCCAGGATCAGCATCCGGTTGCCATCCTCCCCCCAACGCGTCCACGGCACCTGCTCTTGCTCGCGTCCACTGCCAGGAGAGCCGTGGTAAGCGTGCTCGGCCCAGTAGGACATCATGCTGACCGAGAGGGCGTCACGGGCAGGCAGGCGCGCCTCGTCGTAGAGATACGCGGCATTCATGCTGCCGCCGCCGAAGTGACCGAAGACGAACGCGATCTCCATTCCGTGGGCGGCACCCAGCGCCTCGCTGAGATCGAAGCCCATCACGCTCGCTTGCTCGTCCCAATCGAAGCGGTAGACGTGCACCGCCTCGTGCCCGCCGGCCGTCATCACGCGGGCCAGGTCATCCGCGCCGCGTACCTTCCACGCATCGGAGAGGTAGGCGGCGTAGGCCATGTACGTGGTCTTGTCCTTGATGCGCGGGAAGATCCCGAGCCTGCGCTCCACGTAGCCCGGATCACGCACCATGAAGAACTTCTGCTCGTCCAGGTTGGTGCCGAGAATCACGGGGACGGCGTTGTAGCGCGTCGGGTCACGGAAGAGCTCCCGCGCAGGCACATCGTCGTCCGGCAGCACGTGGCCATCGGCAAAGTGGCGTGGGAACCGGATCATTGGACCGAACCCCTCGGTGTAGACCGAGAGCAGCGCGTAGGCCTCCTTGCCGCGTAGGTACTCGCGCAGCGCCTCGCGCGACATGCCCTGCTGCATCGCCTTGGCCGCGTCGCGATCGACCGCCTTGCCATCCTCGACCAGCAGACGGTTGACGACCTCCGGCCCGCTGAAGGCGGCGCCGGCCGGGCTGTCATCCGAGTACGCGTCGCCCCTGTGGGGGCGCACCAGCTGCAAGCCACCGCTCTGCACGATGGCGCGGTGGAAGAGCCCGCGCGCGAGCGGCGAGAGCATCAGGACCTGCGTGTTGCCGCCCCCGGCCGACTCGCCGAAGACCGTGACGCGGCCCGGGTCGCCTCCAAAGGCACGGATGTTCCTCTGCACCCAGCGCAGGGCGAAGATCATGTCGAGCGTACCGAAGTTGCCAGACGCCTCGGCCAGGCGGCCGGATTCCTCGGGAGCGAGCTCGCTCGGCACGCCCGCGTCCGTCGCCGCGAGCCCCGCACCCGGCGTGCCGGCGTCGACCCCGGTCAGCCCCTCGGGGCCCAGCGCGGGATGGCGGAACCAGCCGAAGGGCCCGAGGCGGTAGTTGATCATCACGACCACCAGCCCGTGGCGCTGCGCGAGGCGCGCCGCGTCCGAGTTGCCCGAGTGGCCCAGACTGTTGCCGCCGCCGTGGATCCACAGCATCACCGGCAGCGCCTTCTTTCCGGAGGGCAACTCCTCGGCCAGGAAGCGCGGCGCCCAGACGTTCAGGTAGAGGCAGTCCTCCTGGCCGACGGGCACGATCTCCGCGTCCTCGGCCGCCCCGCTGAGCGACGAGGACTTCTGCACGCACATCGGTCCCGTCTCCAGCGCCTCGCGCACGCCCTGCCACGGCTCGACCGGCTGAGGCATGCGCCAGCGGAGCTCGCCCACCGGCGGAGCGGCATAGGGGATGCCGAGCCAGGCGTGGCCGCCCGCCGGATGGTCGAACCCGACGATCTTGCCGTCGGCCAGGCTGCGCTGGGTCGCGGGCAGCGGCGTGTAGACCGGGGCCGGCGCAGGCGCGGGCCGCCGCGTCGCCAGCAGCGCCACCAACACGGCGCCCCCGAGCAACACCACAAACAGCAAGATCAGCGCCAGCGCGACCCGTCTCAACGGACCCCTCCCACGGAGCGAGGCCCCGAGAATAGGCCTGGGGCGCGCTTGGGCGCCAGCCAAATGCGGCCCGCGGTGCTCATCCGCCGGGCGACGGCTGTCAGCCCCGCGGGGAGGTCCAGCGGAAGTCGTCCCGAGCGGGCGCGCGCGTGCGCTCCCAGTACTCCACCAGGGGATAGGGCCAGTTCTGGGAGACGCGGCCGCGGGCGTTCTTGTACCAGCTATCGACCTGCGGCACGCCCCAGGCCCGCTGCCGGTTGGCCCCGTCGATCATGGCGTTGTAGTCGTCGTGAACGTCCTGGTGAACTTCGAGCGCGCCGTGCCCGCGCTCGAGCAGCTCCGCGATGCAGCCGAGCACGTAGTGCACGGCACACTCCGAGAAGAAGATGATGCTGCCGTTGACCACGATATTGGTGTTGGGGCCGTAGATGCAGAAGAGGTTCGGGAAGCGCGGCACGGTCACGCCCAGGTAGGCGCGCGCGTCGCCCTGCCAGTGGTCGGCCAACGCGACACCCCCGCGGCCGACGATCCGGATCGGGTCCAGGAAGCGGCTGGCGTGGAAGCCGGTGCCGTAGATCAGCACGTCGACCTCGTGGTGATGGCCGTCCGACGTACGCAGCCCGCGCTCGTCGATCGACTCGATCCCTTCCGTGACCAGGTGTACGTCGTCACGCTGGAGCGTGGATAGCCACAGCCCGTTGTCGCGCAGCATGCGCTTGCCGCCCGGCGGGTACGCCGGGACGGCAGCCGACTGCAGCGCGGGGTCATCGCGGATCTGGCTGCGGATGTAGGCGGTCATCGCCTTGCGGGCAAGCTCGTTGGCGGCGCCGATCGAGCGCCCATCGCCCTCGAAGCCCTCGTCTGCCGTCACCGCGGGCAGCGCACCCTCCGTGGACATCCAGAGCAGGAAGAAGCGGTACCAGCGGTCGTAGTAGGGCACGTGGGAGAAGACCCACTTGAGCGCGTCCGGCACGTCGTGATGGTAGTGGGGCGTCGGCATCAACCACGGCGGCGTGCGCTGGAAGACATGCAACGACTCGGCCGCGCCGGCGATCTCGGGCACGAACTGGAACGCGCTCGCGCCCGTCCCGATCACCGCCACACGCTTGCCGCGCAGGTCCACGTCGTGGCGCCAGCGGGCCGAGTGAAAGGCCGGCCCGGCGAAGCGCTCGCGTCCGGGGATATCAGGAAGGCGCGGGCGATTGAGCTGGCCGACGGCGCTAATGACCGCGTTGACGGTGAGCGCCTCCTCGCCCCCGTCCCGAGCTCGCACACGCACGATCCAGCGGCAGGTGGCCTCGTCGTAGCGCGCCTCCACGACCTCGGTGCCGAAGCGAATGTGCTCGCGCACGCCGAAGCGGTCGGCGCAGCGGCGGAAGTACTCGAGCAGCTCCGGCTGCGTCGAGAAGAACTGGGGCCACTCGTGGTTGGGCGCAAAGGAGTAGCAGTAGAAGTGATTCGAGGAGTCGACCCGGCAGCCCGGATAGGTGTTCTCGAGCCAGGTACCGCCGACCTCGTCGTTCTTCTCCAGCACGACGTAGTCGATACCCGCCTGCTCCATGCGGTAGGCGGCGAGGATCCCGCTCATGCCCGCGCCGATGATCGCAACCCGGAAGCCGTCGCTGCCGCGCTGGGCGAGCTGACTGGCGAGCGCATCGGTCGTGCGCTCGCCGAGCACCAGCTCGTCCATCAGGAACGGCGCGTAGCGCTCCGGCACCTTGCCCCCAGTCACGACGTCGATCATCCGACGCAGCACATCGGCGGGCGGCACGGACGGATCCCGGGCCTCGCCATCGCGCAGCCGCCGCAGGGCCTCGAGCGCACGCTCCCGGATGCGCTGGCGATCCGCCTCCCGGATCCCGCCCTGCATGTCGCTGAGCTGCTCGTAGACCAGGGGGTAGTCGAGGTTCACGTGGCTGGCATCGCCCGTAATGTGGACCAACGCCGCCATCAGGCTCGGCAGGTGGGCGCGTTCCAGAGCGGACGCGATGAAGGCGTCATCTTCGGTGATCGGCTCCATTCCGCCGCCCACGATAGCGCCTCCACAGCCCCCATTCGCTGTCCCTTGAGGCCATCGCTGGTGACGGCGGTATGTGTGTGATATGTGGCACGATCGATTGCGGAGGCACCCGATGGTCCGACCCCTGGTATTCGCGTTGATCGTCCTCTCCCTGCTGGTCCCTGCCGGCGCCGTCCTCGCGCAGGACGACGCGCGCGACGACGACGAGGACGCCGAAGAAGGCGCGAGCAAGCACCCGACGGCGGGACGGCTGACCTTCGCTGGGCGGCTGGGCTGGACGAGCCGCATGGGCAGCACGCCCTCGGTCGATCCGCTGGAGATCTACCCGGTCGAGGACGATCCGCTCGACCCCATGGGCCCGATCACGCCGTTCGACTTCGAGGCGGAGCTGCGCCGGGACGACAGGCCACTGCCCGACACGAACCCGTTCGGCCTGCGCATCGGCGGCCGCGTCGGCTACACGCTCGAGGATCTGCTCTACTTCGGCGCCGCCGCGCACTACTACCTGGGTGACGAGGAGACCTCGATCATTCCCAGCGGCGAGACGTCGAGCACACGCGTGAACATCCTGACGGCCGGCCTCGAGCTGGGTGTCGATGCCGCGGTGAGCGAAGCGCTGGTGATTCGGCCCTTCATGGGCTTCGGCGCGGCCATCGGCCTGGCCGAGGTCTGCATCTCGGACGAGTGCGCCTCGGGCAGCCAGCTGCAGGGCTACCTCAACCCGGGCCTCGGTCTGATCGGCTTTGTGACCGACGGCATCTTCGTCGGCGGTGAAGCCGCGCTCTTCGGCATGAGCGGGCCCGGCCGGCTCAGCGGCTTCGACGCCGTGCTGACCGCGGGCGCCAGTCTCTGAGCCGCGTCGCCCGCGGGGGGTGACGCAATAGCCGCCGATGCGTCACCGTGAGGGCCGGACAGGCCCGCGCGCGGCCGTCATCCTGGAGCCTACCGAGGGGAGGTTGGCTCCATGGCACTGCAGAAATGGCTCGGCGCGAGCACGCTGACGTACATCCTACTCCATCAGGCGACCACGCTCGCGGCACCGCCGCAGGCGCGGCAACAGGCGACGCCCACGGCCGCACCCACTTCGCAGACACCGGGCGACACGGCGCAACGTCCGTCGCCGGCACCAGCTCCGCCAACCGCGAAGCCAGGACCCCCAGCCACACCGGATGGCAAGGCGGCACCGCGCGCCGCCAATATGCACCAGAGCGTCGTGCTCTTCGAGCGGCCGCGCAGGCACGTCGACAGCGACCAGCCCGCGAGCACGGCATCACAGGACGATGAGCCGCCGCGCATCCTGCACGGCTTCCGGCTCGGCTACGGCGTCTGGTTGGACTACGAATCGCCCACTGCGGACGAGGACGACGACCGCAGCCCGAAGGAGAAGTACAAGCTCGAGAGCCCGCATCACTTCCTGATCGGCTACGAGATCGGGCACCGGCTGCCAGCGGGCAGCGAGGCCCTCAACATTCTGGTGGTGGGCAATGTGATGATCGCGGGACTCGAGCAGAGCAAGTTGCTGCCAAACGCCAACCTGATCCTGGGCGCCGAGATCGAGCGGGCGCTGCAGCTCGGGGTGGGGTTGAACCTCGCGCCGGACGAGCAAAAGCCCGCGCACATGGTCCTGGCGGCGGGCTGGACACCGCGGAACGGCGACCTCTACCTGCCGATCCACTTCTTCTTCGTCCCCGATGTGGACGGCCACCACCGCCTAGGCGTGACAGCCGGGGTGACCTGGGCTCGCTAGCCACTCGAGGCCGCTACAGCTTCCGCTATAACCGGACAAATGCAGTACATGTCCAAAGCCTGCCAGATTCAGACACGATCTCGGGCGCGTGCTGCGGCCTCTCACCGTGCACATCCACCTCATCGGGCAACCGCCAAACAAGCACCCACGCACCGAGCTGCCTCATTGGCGGGTGGTCGGGCGGGCGGTGCAAGGCCGCGCCCTGGCGCGGGCAAACACAACGGCGACTCGGGGACGGAAGAACTAAAGAGTGTCGAGCCAGCGCCGGAACGTCGCCACGGCCTCGCTCAGCGCCGGGTCGGCAGCCATGCCGGTGGTCAGGTGGCGGTGCACAATGCCGAGCCGCGCGGCGTGGATCAGCTCGGCCGTGAGCCGCGCCCGCGGACGGTCGGAGACGCCGGCCCTCACCAGCTCGCGCGAGGACAGGTCCAGGTAGCGCGTTTCGATCTCCTGGATGCACTTGCCCAGCGGCCCATCGCTGCCGACGTATCGAAAGTAGAGCGGGAGCACCCAGGGCGCGTCGTTCGCAAGCCGCGCCATCGTCCGCAGGCCCTCGACCGTGTCGTCGATCCACAGCGCGCGCGACTCCGTGCGTGGGCGTTGATCGAGCTCGGCCAGGCGCATGCCGAAGTGGGTCGCCATGAACGTGATCAGGTCCTGTCGCTCACCACCGATGTACTTGTAGAGCCAGGGCCGTGAGACGCCGCTGGCGCGCGCCACGCGCGCGTGGGTGATGACGTCCATCCCGTACTGAAGCACGAGCCGCGCCGTCTGCTCGGCCACCTGCTCCATCTTGCCGCCCTTGTCGCGCGCCACGTTCCGACTCCGCGCGACGAAGGATACGCGACCCTCACCCCGAGCAGAAACCACAACGTGGGCCCGCCCCCGGCCCCATCTGACTAGCAGTTACAGCCCTTTGCCAGATTCCACATCCAGCCAGCTTCTAGTCCGAGGGCCTCAGGCGGGAGTTGGGCAGCGCGTCGGTGGGCACGCAGGTCGACAGGCCGCCCGCGCAGTAAAGGATTCGCATCTCCGGATCCACGCGCAAGCTGGTGTCGTCCATGATGTGGAACCAGCGGATCGGGTATTGCCCGGCGCTCATGTCCATACACACAGCCGCGTCGCCGGGCGTCAGCACGCTGCCCTGGAAGATGAAGGTCGTGCACGCGCGGCTGCGACCGCCCTCCACCGCGAAGCAGTGGTTGCCCTCCGAGAGGTCGATCGTGCCGGTCCAGTGCACCTGCCAGGAGACATCGCCGCACACGCTCCAGCCCGGCTGGAAGTCGTACTCGGTGGAGCAGATGTCGTTGGTGCCAGGCGGGACCTCCCAGTCCCAGCCGGAGTGCATGTCCACCACCTCGGCCACCGTGCCCACCTCGTCCGCGAGGCACTGATCCACCTCCGCCACGGTGTTCATCTCGTCGCAGCTCGGCGTGGTGTCGCACTGATTCATCTGCGTTGCGCGCATGCCGTTGAAGATGCCGGAGTCGGTCCAGGGATCGCCATCGCCATTCTCGGTGCAGTCGGGGATGCCATCACCGTCGGAGTCGCCGGCGCCGTCGGGCACCCCACAGCCGCACAGGCCGGGATCGATCTTGTCGGGGTCGTTCGGGCAACCGTCGTTGCAGTCCAGCTCCGAGTCCCCATCCATGTTGCCGGTCTCGACCTCGCCACAGCCGCACTCGCCGGGCGCGATCTTGTCCGGAGCGTTCGGGCAGCCATCGTTGCAGTCCAGCTCCGAGTCCCCGTCCATGTCGGTGTCGGGCGTACCGCAGCCGCAGATTCCCGCGTCGGTCTTGTCCGGGTCCAGGTGGCACTCCTCCTCGCAGTCGAGCGCCCCATCGCCATCGCTGTTGACGTCGGCGACGCCGCAGTCGCACACCCCGGGTTCGGTCTTGTCGGGATCGCTCGGGCAGCCGTCCGCGCAGTTGGGCGTCCCGTCGTCATCGTCATCGGCCGCCCCCTCGACCACGCCGCAGCCACCGCTGCCTTCCAGCACCTCGTTCGGCTCCCGGGGGCCGTCGTCGTTTCAGTCGTGCTCCGCGTCGCCGTCGCTGTTGCCCGTCTCGATCTCGCCGCAGCCGCACTCGCCGGGGTCGACCTTGTTCGGGTCACTCGGGCAGCCGTCGTTGCAGTCCAGCTCCGCATCGCCATCGCTGTTGGTATCGGGCGTACCGCAGTCGCAGACGCCCGGCTCGAGCTTGCCCGGATCCCCGGGGCAGCCGTCCATGCAGTCGGGCAAGGCGTCACCGTCGGTGTTGACCTCGCTCTCGCCGCAGCCACAGATGCCCGGCTCGGTCTTGTCCGGATCGTTGTCACACTCCTCCGCGCAGTTGGGCACGCCGTCGCCGTCGTCGTCCGCCGCATCCTCGGGCACGTCGCACCCGCACTCCCCGGCCAGTACCTTGTCGGGATCGTCGGGGCACTCGTCATTGCAGTCGGCCTCAGAGTCACCATCGCTGTTGGTGTCCGCGACACCGCAACCGCACGCCCCCTCCTCGGTCTTGTCGGGGTCGGTGGGGCACGCATCCAGGCAGTCGACCAGGGCATCCCCATCGGTGTTGATGTCGGCCACCCCGCAACCGCACAGCCCCTCCTCGACCTTCTCGCCATCGGCGGGGCAGGCGTCCGCACAGTCCGCCGCGCCATCAGCGTCCGAGTCAGTCTCGGGATTGCCGCAGCCACACTGCCCCGCGGCTACCTTGTCGGCGTCCTCCGGGCATCCATCCACGCAGTCGGGCGTGCCGTCCTCGTCCCCGTCGGTCTCGGCCACGTTGCAGCCGCAAAGGAGCGGGTCCTGCTTGTCCTCGTCGTCGACGCACTCTTCCTCGCAATCGAGGAAGCCGTCGTTGTCCGTGTCGGCGGTGCTCTCTTCCACCCCGCAGCCGCAGCGCCCGGGCTTGGTCTTGTCGGGGTCCTCGGGGCACTGGTCGAAGCAGTCCGGGATCAGATCGCCGTCCGTGTCGAGCTCGTCGTCGAGGCCGCAGCCACACAGCCCTGGCTCGCGCTTGAGCGGGTCGTCGGGGCACTGGTCCTCGCCGCAGATCCCATCGCTCCAACAGACCCCGTCCTCGCAGTCCTCGCCGATCAGGCAGCCCTGCCCGGCCTCGCAGGGCTCGCACTCGGAGCCGCCGCAATCCACGTCCGTCTCGTCGTCGGTGCGGCGATTGTCGAAGCAGTCGCCCTCGCGCATCGGCATGGAGGCACCGCCGTCGTCCTCCATGGGATCCTCCTCCGGCGGCTGCCCGGCATCGCCCGCGTCGCCGGCGTCCGGCTCTGCTGCATCCGGCGTCCGCTCCGGCACCGCAGCGTCCATCTCGCCCGTGTCGGTACCCGCACCACCCGCGTCTGGCTCGGCCGGCACCGACTCGTCCATCGAGTCGTCTCCGTCGCCGGTGCCATCGCCCCCATCGGAGCCGGAGTCATCGCCGCACGCAGCCGCGCACAGCACCACGCAGAGCGCGATCCAGCGCCACGGCTCCGCGCCCTCGGGGCCTGGCCCCATCCCTCGGTTCCCCACTCGCTTCACCGTTCGCCCGCGTGCTTCCTCCCCACGTCCGCAGGGGCGGCACGGTACCACAGGGTTGGGGGACGGCACATGACCGGCCGCGTCACGCCCCGCGCTGGTTTTTCAGCGTTTTCGTCTTTGCCCGCTCACTGCGCGGGCGCCGTCGCGGCCTCGGGCACGGCGGTGCTGGAGGTCCGGAAGCGGGTTGCGAGCAGGTAGACCGCGATGCCTCCGACGACGCACACGCTGCCGTAGATGGCCTGCGAGTGCTGCACGCCAATGGTAGCCGCCATCAGCCCGCCGCAAGCCGCACCGGCGCTCATGAAGGCGCGATCGAGCGCGAAGAGGCTCAGCACCCGCCCGCGCATGCTCTCGGGGGAGGCGTGGAGCATCAGCACGCGCCCGAGGGAAAGGAAGGCCGACTGCAGGGCGCCGATCAGCGTGATCAGCACGATCGGCACAACGAGCCCCCAGGGACGCTCGAGGAAGGTCGCCACCGAGAAGGCCACGCTCACGACGCCGAAGCCCGCCACGATCAGCGGCAGCACCAGCCCCCGGCGCTGGGGCTCGTGGCGCGCGATCCGCCTGGACATCGTG
>JAPPOT010000366.1 GCA_028817855.1 Myxococcales bacterium | reverse complement strand
GCTCGCCGCAGTCGGGCTCGGGCAGCGCCGTGTGGTGCTCGGCGAAGAAGCCGGCGGCGTCGAAGTCCTCGGTGCTCGGCACGATGCCCTGCTCGAGCAGGTTGCGGAAAAAGCCGAAGTCCGCGCCGCCCCCCAGCGCCACGTTGGTGTTGGCGCCCTGCTGGGGGTCGAAGCTGGCGCCGCTGCCGTCCGCCGTCGTCATCTCCGGGCTCGGCGTGGCGCCGGGCGAGGGATTGTTGCTGAAGCCAGGATCCACGGGCGCGGAGGTGTCTCCGCCCGGAGAGCCGGGCTGGGTCGGCGGGGTGGCGAGCATGCTGTTGGCATTGCCGTCCCCGTCGCTGCCTTCATTGAGGGCGCCGAGACCGCCGCCGCCGTCGTCGGAGCCGTCGACGCAGCCGATCGCGGTGAGCGACAGCGCCATGAGTAGGGTGAGCGTGGTGTTCGCGATGCGTGTCATGTGGGCCATCCCTCCAAGCACCCCACGACTTACGCAAAGCGCGTGCCATGGGCACAAACCGCGGGAATTGCCGGATGCGTCGGGCCAAACACCGGGTGCGCCCCTGAAGGAGGCCCAGTCTGGCACAGTCATGCTCACTGTGTGCGCCCGCCCAAATCCACCATTGACCCCGGCCCATGCGAGGCCAAATTGGAAATGCAGGGCGCGGCACGTGCGTCCCACGCCTGAGACATGAGACACGCTCCCATCGCCCTGGCCGCGCTCGCGCTGCTGCTCACGACGACGCGCCCGGCGGATGCCACCGTGGTGCGCCACCTCGAGCTCGAGGAGCTCGTCCTCCACGCGGACGCGATCGTGCATGGCACCGTGCGCCGCGCTGGCAGCCAGGGCGCGGCGCCGGGCAATCGCTTGCCCCACACCGTCGCCCAGGTGGCGGTGCACGAGTGGATCGCCGGCGACGGTCCCACCTCCACCCTGCTCGTGCGCGAGCCCGGCGCCATCGCGGGCGATCGTCGCATCGCCCTGCACGGTGCGCCGCGCTACCGCGAGGGCGACGAGGTCGTCCTCTTCCTGGTGCGCGATCGCGGCGGCCACTACCGCACGCTCGGCATGGCCCAGGGCTGCTTCTTCGTCGAGCCCCAGCTCCAGGGACCGGCGCGCGTCGTGCGCCGGCTCGACGAGCTGGCCTTCGCGCGCACCCAGATCGACGGGCTGCAGCGCATCGAGTCCGCCCGCGCCGAGCTGCCGGCCGCGTTGCCGTCCCTGCTCGCCCTCGTGCGCGCCCTCGCGGAGTACCGCCCTTGAGCTGGCTCGCCCTGCGCACCGTCGCGCTCGTCGCGCTCGCGCTCGCCTGCCTGGCTGCACCCGCCCAGGCCTGGGAGCCGGTCGATCCCGACCTGCCGGTGTGGCGGCGCCCGGTGGTCTACTCACTCAACGAGCGCGGCAGCGACGACCTGGACATCGACGTGGTCGAGGCCGAGGTCAACCGCGCCTTCGACGACTGGGCAGCGCCCGAGTGCACCGGGCTGCTGATCGAGTATGGCGGCCGCACCGACCTCTCCGCCGAGTACTACACCCAGGTGCTCAGCTGGGTGGAGCAGGACTGGCTGCTCGGTCCGGAGACGATCGGCGCGACCCTGGCCTCGTACACGGTCGGTGATGAGGCCACGATCGAGTGGTCGACGATGCAGCTCAACGGCCAGGACTACCGCTGGGTGGTGGGGGCGGTGGGCAATCCCTTCGAGGTGGATCTCTACTCGATCATCCTGCACGAGGGCGGCCACTACCTGGGTCTGGGTCACTCGACGGAGCCGCGCGCGGCGATGCAGGCGGGTTACGCCGGCCAGAATTTCACCCTCAGCAACGATGACATCGAGGGCGTCTGCTCGCTCTATCCCGTCGACGGCGCCAACGCCTGCGCGCCGGGCGAGTGCGGGCCGGTGGAGCTGCCCGAGAGCATGGAGGAGGCGCCGCCACCGACCACGCCCTGCGTCGGCGCCGCCTGTGGTCCGCCCAACTGCCGCAGCTCCGCCGACTGCCACGACCGCCGCATCTGCCACGAGCAGCGCTGCCGCGACGCCAGCGACCTGGTCGGACGCGCCTGCAGCTTCGACGACGACTGCATCAGTGGCCTGTGCCAGATGCAGGGCGACGAGACGATCTGCACCGCGGCCTGCCAGGCCGATCTGGACTGCCCGGAGGGCTTCCTGTGCGATGGCCCCGAGGGCTTCACCACCTGCCAGCGGGAAGTCGTGCCCGAGCCCGAGCCGGAGCCGGAGCCGGAGCCCGAGCCAGCGCCCGATCCGGAGGTGGAGGCCGCGCCCGAGTCGGATCCGGGCGGCGTCGAGATGATCGAACCCGCGATGGAGGCGGCCTCCAAGGGCGATGATGGCGGGTGCGCCGTCGCTTCGCCCGGGGGCTCGGGCAGGGGCGCCGTCACCGGGTCCACGCTGCTGTTGCTTTCGCTCGCCAGCGCGCGCCTCAGGCGGCGGTCACCGCGGTCGTCGCGTCGCCGGCCGCCCGCAACGAGCGGCTGACCGAGCGCACGATCAGCGGGTCGACCTCGAAGCTCTGAAGCTCGGCCACCGCCAGCACGGCCATCCCCGTCACGACGGGACCCTCAGGCTCCGGGTGGCTCAGCAGCACGGGCACCAGGCACTCGCCAGCGACCCCCGCCCAACCGCGGTTGCCCTCGGCCTCCGGGTCGTCGAAGACGGTGGCCGTCGCGGTGTCGGCGTCTTCGAGCTCGGCCGTGAGGTACTGCCGCACGTGGTTCTCGAGATCCGCGGGCGCCTCGGCCGCTCCCCGCGTGGCCACCAGCTCCGGGCCTGCTTCGCGCACCACGAAGAGAAAGGCGCTGCGCACCTCGCTGCCCTCCGAGATCAAGTGCAGCGCGCGCTCGGCGCGCTCGGCAGGCCCGGCGCACCGTCCCAGCATCGTGGCGATCGTGCTCTCCGCGGCGCTGACCGCTGTGAAGGTCCGCATCGCGGCGCGCTCGAGCACCTCGCTCACGCCCACGTCGGCCATCCGCGCCTCGCGCATCAGGCGCTCGTACTTGGCGCTCAGCGTGGCGTTGTGTCCGGCGCGGTAGTGCTCCGCGCACCGGGCTGCATGCTCCTCGAACGCCTTCTGGTCGCCCGCCTTGAGCGCGACCCGCGCGCGCGTCTCGTGGGCCACGCCCAACAACACCCCGGTCACGCCCGCGGCGTGTTGTTCCTCGAGCTGACGGTCGGCGTGCTCGACGGCTTCCTCGAGCTCGCCGGCCTCGGCCAGCGAAAGGGCCAGCACCCGCTCCGTCGTGTAGTACATCCCCTCGAGCTCGTGCTGGAGCGCCCGTCGATGGTCATCGCGCGCGCGCTCCAGCGCCTCCTGGCCGCGCCCGAGCAGGAGCAGCGCGAGGGTGTGGGTGGTCGTGATCGGCGCCCAGGTCACGTGGCGCCCTGGCTCGAGCGTGGGGAGCACCGCGCTCACCTCGGCCAGGCAGGCCGCGTAGTCGCCGCGCATTCGCTGGTAGTGCGCGCGGGCGTAGGCAGCGCACGGAATCCAGCCTGGATGCTCGCGGGCCATCGCCTCCAGCGCCGGGATCAGCTGGCGCGTGCGCGGCAGGTCGTCGGTGAAGGAGTGCACGATGGCCTCGGTCCACATGTACGTGCCCTCGAAGAGCTGCGGCGGGCGGTTGCGCATCCGCAGTAGCTCCACGTGGCGCCTGAGCTCCTCGCCCCGCTCCGCGTCGCCCTGGGCGAAGGCCTGGATCGCGCGCAGCCGCCAGGCGCTCACCTCGAACAGCGGGCTCTGCTCGATCTCGTCGGCCCAGCGGTCGATGGCGATGCCGCGGTAGCTCGTCAGCAGACCCGCGCCCCACATCAGGGCGTGGCGCATCGCCGCGTGCAGTGCCGCGGCGAGCCCGGGCGGGGCTTCCTCCCCCGCGCGCTCGATCAGCTCGACGCAGCCGCGCGCACCCCGCGCCACCCGCCCGGCCTGCACCTGCATCGTGTTGTCGCGGTTGTCGATCACGACCGGCAGTGCGGGCGACAGGGCGCGGTAGGGCTCCAGCGATGGAATCCGCGGCAGCAGGTCTCGATCAAAGGTGCGTCCGCACAGGCCGATCGCCAGCAGCGTCGCGCGCGACAGCAGCTGGATCGCGGCGATCGGTGGGCGTACGCGCGCCTCCTCGGGCAGCGCGTCGAAGCGCTCTTGGGCCTGGGTCAGGGCCGCCCCGAGCCGATCACCGGCGGGCAGCTCCGGATCGAGCCCGTGGTAGATGTCGAGCCCGGTGAGCACCTCGAGTTGCTCGCACAGCTCGACCACTTCGTCGCTGACCGACATGGCGGTGGTCGGCCCGAAGGACGCGATCGCGAGCAGCACCGAGAAGCGCTCGCGGGCCGAGCGCCCGAGCTCGTCGCAGGCGCGCAGCAGGGTGCGGAAGCACGGCAACCAGCCGGGGGGCAGCTCGTTTGGGGCGTCGTAGTACTGGGCCGGCTCGTTCTCGGTGCGGAAATAGGCCGAGCTCAGGTACGGCACGAGCACGTCGAGCGCCGCGCCGTGCTTTCCGGCCGCGGTCAGGTGCAGGACCTGACGGTAGCTCTCACCTGGGCGCCCGGCCATCACCCGCGCCAGGCGGGTGTGCAGCTCGCCCGCGAGCGCGTCGGGGCACTCACCCAGGGCGAGCTTCCAGTCGCCGGTCGCGAGGGTGTATTGGGTGCCCTCGCGCAGGACGACGCCGCGCGCGAGCAGCGTTTCGAGCGCGGCCGAGGCGCGGGCGCCGTCGTCGAGAGCCGCCAGCTCGGCGCACTCCTCCAGGCTGAAGCTCGGCAGGGAGGTGAGCGCGAGCCCGTGGGCGATCGCGCGCGCCGCTTCGTTGAGCTGTGCGATCCGCGCGCGCAGGACGTCGACCGCGCTGGCGGGCAGGTCGTCGTCGCTCAGCTGGGCGGGCAGGGCCCACACGCCGGCGTGGTAGCGCAGCGCGCCAGCGTCGAGCAGGTGTTGCGCGAGCTGCATGATCGCGCCGGGATTGCCGCGGCTGCGCGTGTGCAGCCGGTCGGCCAGCAGGCGGACGTTGGGCACGTCGCCGAAGACCGAGACCAGCAGCTGTTCGCTGTCGTTCGCGGCCAGGTTGCGCAGCCGCACGGCGCTCGAGGTCTGGGCCAGGAAGCGGGCGGCCGCGCGCGCCTCGTCCTCGTGGTCGTCGCCGTCGGCGATGCCGGCGAGCACGACCAGGCCGCGCTCCTGGGTCTGGCTCGCGAGCCAGGAGATGAGCGCGGCCGAGGGTGCGTCGAGCACGTCCAGGTCGTCGGCGGCCACGAGCAGCAGCTGGCGGTCGCTCGCCGCGGTCAGGATTTGGCCGAGGGCGGTCGCCACCGCCGCGCGCGCCTGCTGCGGTCCCGCGAAGGTCGGGACCTCCATGCTGGTAGTCGCGTCGTCGAAGAGCTGCGGCAGCGCGGTGGCCAGCACACCGGCCCGACCATCGACCAGCGTGCGCGTGACCTCCGGTGTGAGCTCGAGCAGTTGCGTCACGAGCGCCGCCGCCGCGCCCCAGTCGCGGCTGCCGTCGCGCGCGTCGGTGCGCAACGCCACGCCGCCGAGCAGCTTGGCCTCCAGCACGCAGGCGTCGAGGAAGCGCGAGCGCCCCACGCCGGGAGCGCCCGTGATCAGCATGGAGCCCCCGCGCCGTCGCATCGCGCGTACCAGCTGCTTGCGCACGCGCAGCAGGGGATCGTGGCGTCCGACCAACGCCGGCGTGCTCAGGTAGGCGTGCTGAACGCGCAGCTCCTCGGCGATCTCGAGCTCGGCGATCGCGCTCAGCCGATCCATCACCTCCGCAGCGCTTCCCGGTCGGGCGATCGCCTGCAGGTCGAGCAGCGACATCACAAGGTCGTCGAGCGCGGGCGGCACGTCCCCCTGCAAGCGCGAGGGTGGTACCGGTGGCCGCTGCCAGGCGGTGCGCAGGTCGCCGATGCGTCGCGCGGGGTAGGCGTGCCGTCCCGTCAGCGCGTAGTACGCCGTGGCCCCCAGCGCGAACAGATCGGTCCGCGCATCGACGTGTTGTGCGCGCACGGCCTCGGGCGCGATGAAGGCCGGGGTGCCGACGACTTGCTTGCACGCGCCTGCCTGCGTCAGCGCCCCGAGATCGATCAGCTTGGCCTGGCCGCCGTCGGTGCATTGGACGTTGGCCGGAGTGAGGTCCCGGTGCACGAGTCGGCGCGAGTGCAGCAGCGACAGGGCCGAGCACACGTCGCACAGCAGCGAGCACAGCTCACGCCACGGCAGTGGCGAGCGCTGGCGCAGGTCTTCCCCTTCCAGCAGCTCCATTGTGTAGTAGGGGAGCTCTGAGTCGCCGACGTAGTCGTCCACGCGAACGATGCGCGGGTGGGCGAGCTGGGCCAGGGTGTGGAACTCCTGCTCGAAGAGCTCGGTCACCTGGGCGCGCTGCCGCGCGCTGCGGGTCGGCAGCAGGCGCTTGAGGGCCAGGGCGCGCCCGTTGCCGTCGCGAACCCGGTAGACCTCGGCCATGCCCCCGCGCCCCAGGCGCGCGTCGACCGTGAATCGACCCCCGATGGAATCAGGCAGCGTCTGCCCCTGACGTGCGGATTCACTCATGATTTCAAGGCCGTGCCCCCATTGGTGCGACCCTGCCAACAAGCATAGACCAGAGCCTTGCTGGCTTCAATGTAAGTAGAAAAATCAGGCGTTGGCGGAGTCCGAGAAACCCGGCGCCAGCAGCGCGGCCCAGCGCTCTGGCGCGACGGCGCCGAGCTCGAGCATTCGCTGCCGTAGGCGCTGCGGGTCCTCGCCTCGGAGCTGGGCGGCGCGGTACTCGGCCACCACCGCGTGCAGCTCCATCTCGGCGCCGCGGTAGGCCGCGATCGCGCCTTCCAGGGTCTGGAGCGCGCGCTCGCGCTGCCCGGCGTGGGCGTGCAGGGCGGCCTCGAGCTGCTGCGCCATCGCGTCGGTGGAGGTCATCCCGGCCCGCTGCAACCGATCGCGCGCCCGCCGCACGACCGCGATCATGCGCCCCGCGCCGGAGCCCGCTTGCAGCGCCTGGAGCGCGCAGCTGGCCGACAGCGCGACGGTGTCGAAGGGGGCGAGCCCGGCCGCCGGCAGCCGCGGCACGCGGTCGATCACCTCGCTGCCGCGCCCGCAGTAGAGCGCCACCAGGACGCGTTCGATGCCGACCATGTCGTGGATCACGCCGCCTTCGCCGACCTGCTCCGACAGCGCGTCCTTCTCGTCCAACAACCGCTCGGCTGCTGCCACGTCGTCGTGGGCCAGGTGGCGCATCACGGAGCTGCCGCCCAGCAGCGCGAGCCGATCACCGAGCTCGCGCGCCTCCTCCTCGCTGGCGGCGAAGTACTCGGCGGCTTCACCGACGCGTCCGGTCAGCGCGAGCGCGAAGCCCTGCACACTGCGCGCGCCCCAGGTCTGGTAGGCAAAGGCGCGCCCCACGCCCTCGAGCAGCTGCGAGCCCTCGGCGCCGAGCTCACGCGCCTCGCCCAGCCGGCCGCCCAGCAGCGCCGCGAAGCCTGCGAAGCCGAGGGCGCCTGCCGCCACGTCGCGCGGCATCTCCGCACGCGCCAGCTCCGCGCAGCGCGCCGCCAGGGTGCGGGCGAGCCCGCGTCCCGTCGGCATCGCCGCGAGCAGGCACGCCGCCATGCCGGCCGCCACCGCCCGCGCGGCGCGCTCGTCGCCGCGCAGGCCGCGCACGGCGAAGGCGGTCATGTAGTAGACGCCACGCAGCAGGTCGTAGACCGGAACGACGGCCGCGGCCGCCAGCAGGATCTCGCCGGCCACCGCGCTGGAGGCGTCGTCCGAGCGGCTGCTGCGGTGGAGATGTTCGAGCTCGCTCTCGCCCGGGTCGTGCTCGACTGCCGCGGCGCGTGCGGCCGCGGCGCCGCCGCGCAGGCGCAGCCACGCGAGGCGCATCAGGCTGGCGAGCACCGTGCCGACGCGGGTGCGCGGCCAGCGCAGGCCGACGTCGCGCAGGCTGCGCTGCAGCAGCGGCATCCCGCGCTGCCGGCGCCCGCTCCCGAGCAGGTGCAGGGCGGCCTGGTGCCGCAGGTGCTGCACCAGCTCCGGCCTGCGGGCGTGGTCCGCCGCCTCGGCGAAGGCGTCGCCAGCTTCGGCCCAACGCCCGGACAGCGAGAGGCACTCGGCCATGCGCTCGCGCAGCTCGAGCTCCGCGATCGTCGTCGCCGGCAGCAGCGACAGCGCTTCGCGATAGAGCGCGCTGGCGCGGTCGAACGCCAGCGCGCTGCGCGCCTCGGCCGCGGCGTGGACCGCGTGGCGCCCGGCCTCGGCCCGCTCGCCGGCCCCCAGCCAGTGCCGGAAGAGCAGCTCCGGATCGACGCCCATGTCGCGCCCGTCGCCGCCCGCCAGCCCGCCCCAGGCGAGCGCGAGCGCGCGGTGCAGACGCTTGCCGTCGTCGTCGTCCAGGCGGGCGAGCACCAGCGCGCGGATTCGATCGTGGTAACAGGTGATGTGCCCGCGCGCGTCGACTGCGACGAGGTGCGCGGCGCGCAGATCGTCGAGCACGGCGTGGGCGTCGGCCACGCCCTCGCCGGCCGCGCGCAAGACCTCCAGCGGCAGCGGGCGGCCGGCCAGCGCCAGGACGGAGAGCAGCTGGCGGCCCTCGTCGCCGTGTTCGCCCAGGCGCGCCTCGAGCGCGGCTTCCAACCGCAGGCCCTCACCCCCATCGGCGCCGGCGGCCGACACCACGTGCCGGACCAGCTCCTCGGCGAAGAGCGGGTTGCCCGCGGCCTCGCGCGCCAGGGCGGGCGCGTCGAGCGCGCCGCCGTGCTCGTCCGGTAGCCGCGCGCGCGCCAGCGCGATCACCGTCTCGTCCGGAAGCGGCCCCAGCCCACAGTCGAGCCAGTGCACTGCGCGCGTGGTGCGCAACCCTTCCAGCAGCTCCCACAGGGCGGGGTTGTCGTCCGCAGTCAACGTGCGGTGGCTCACGATCAACATCAGCGGGGACGGTTGTGGGCCCTGGAACAGCCGCGCGAGCAGGAGCGTCGAGTCGCGGTCGGCCCAGTGCAGGTCATCGATGTGAAGGATGACGGGCTGGTGGTCGCGCATCCGCGCCAGCAGCTCGGCGAAGGCATCGAAGGCCAGCCGGCGCAGCTCCTGTTGGTTCTCGATCGGCTGCGCCGGCGCGTTGCGCACGCAGTCGAGCCGCGCGAGGGCGGGGAAGATCCGAGCCAGCGCGAAGATCGCGCGCGGCATGCGCGCGACGGCGCTCATCGGCGGCAGCTGTCGGAGGTGGCGCCCGAGCTCGTCGATGAGACGATCGATCGCGTTGTACGGCAGCGACTCGCGCTCGTAGCAGCGCCCGCTCAGCACGACCGCGCGCCCGCGCTCGCGCTGCTCGCGCACAAAGGCGGACACCAGCGCGGTCTTGCCCATCCCGGCGCCACCGTGCACGCGCACGACCACCGCCTCGCCCTGCTCGCTGCGCGCGCAAGCCTGCCGCAGCGCGTCGAGCTCGCCCCCGCGACCGAGCAGCGCGGGCTCGCCCGCGGGCGCGGGTGGCGGGACCGTGCCCGGGCGCGAGTCGGCCATGCCCAGCGCGTCGAGGATCGCGTCGCCATCCGGGCGCCGGCTCGGATCCCGATCCAGCAGCGACAGGCAGAGCGCGCCCAGCTCGGTGTCGATCGCCGTCACCGTCTCGCCCGGCGGATCGCCCGCCTGCTTGTGCTCGAGGATCTCGTCGACGCTGCCGTCGAAGGGCAGGGCGCCGCTGAGCGCCTCGTAGATCATCGCGCCCACCGCGTACCAGTCGCTGGCCTCGCTGGCCTGTCGGCCCGCCGCCTGCTCCGGCGCCATGTAGGCCGGGGTGCCCGCCATGAAGCCGTCGAAGACGGTCTGCCCCACGCCGCCCGGCTCGGGGTCGGCGGCCAGGCCGAAGTCGAGGATCACCAGCCGTCCCTCGCCGGTGATCAACATGTTGCTCGGCTTGAGGTCGCGGTGCAGCACGCCGGCACCGTGGATCGCCCGGGTGCCGGCCACCAGCTGGGGCAGCGCCTGGTCGAGGCGCGCGCGGTCGAGCCGCCCGTCCGGGCGCACCCAGCGGTCGAAGGGCACACCATCGACCAGCTCCATCGAGAAGAACCAGTGCCCCTCGTCGCCGAAGAGGCGGTGTAGCCGCACCAGGTTCGGGTGCAGCACGTCGGACAGGGAACGGAACTCGGACTTCAGGCGGTAGATGTCGCGCGGGTCGAGGCGCGTCAGGGTCTTGATCGCGACGGGGCCACCGCGGCGCCGGTCGAGGGCCTCGTAGACCACGCCCATCCCGCCGCTGCCGAGCTGTCGCAGCACGCGGAAGCGCCCGCCGAAGAGCTCGAAGCCCGAGGCCAGGGTGGTGGGCAGCGCGCCCGGCGCCCGTGTGGGCAGGCGCGCCGCGCGGCGCAGCAGCGTGTCGAAGGGGTCGGTCCGCCCGTCGCGCGTCCTGCCATCACCGTCGTCGCCCACGTCTCCCCTCAGGGACTTTTATCACAGCCTTCCGGGTCACATCCGCAGTGGGTGCCGTCCATCCCAGGTGCTCCGCATCATCGACGAAACCGGCCGCAGACCACCCCGCCTGATGGACCCCGGGGCCTTCATCGCCGCCGTGGAGGCGGCCGCGCGGGATGGCGAGCGCTGGCCTCCGTCCACCATCGAGGCCCTCGATCCCCTGGGTAAGCTGCGCTGGCAGGCGTATTGTTCCAGCGTGCCCTCGTTGATGAAGCTAGCCAGCCAGCTGCGCGCGGAACAGGTCTACGACGATGGAGGCTGAGCCCGCGGAGGCCGAGGCGCGCGCGGCCTGGCAACGGGGCGACCACGACCGGGCCACCCAGCTGGCCCTGACCCGCTACGGCGCCGAGATCCTCGCGTTCCTGTCCGCGCGCCTGCGCAACCACGGCGATGCCGACGACGTCTTCGGCAGCTTCGCCGAGAAGCTCTGGCATGGGATGCCGGGCTTCCGCTGGCGCTCGTCGCTGCGCAGCTGGTGCTACTTGATTGCACGCAACGCGGCCAACGACTACGTCACCGCCGCCCACCGCCGGCGCGAGCGCAACCTCACCCTCGACAAGCACGCCGCCCTCTCCCAGCTGGTCGAGCGCCTGCGCACCGAGACCGCGGCCTATCGACGCACCGAGGTGAAGGACCGGATGCAGGAGCTGCGCGAGAGCCTGCCCCCCGACGACCAGATGATCCTGATCCTACGCATCGACCGGGAGCTGAGCTGGCGCGAGCTGGCCGTCGCCCTGGCCGACGGCGAGGCGCCCACCGAAGACGCGGAGATCTCCCGCGAGGCCGCCAAGCTCCGCAAGCGCTTCGAGCGCATCAAAGGGAAGTTGCGCGAGCTCGCAGAGCAGGACGGCTTGCTTTAGAGCCCATCTCAGAAATGCTCTCGGCGCCTTTCGGGCGGGACGGGGCCGCTCGCCGCGTCGCCTCACGCTCGACAATACTCGACATTGCCTCGGTTCACCGACGCGCCGCTCGGCCCCGTCGTGCTCAGAAACCATCCGGAGCATTTATGAGATGGGCTCTAGTGCCACTCGATAGGGAACCGTCGAGGTTCGACCAGGAGCGGCTTCGTCTGCGTTCTTGTCCGCTCGATCGCGGCCAAGCGATTGCTCGGCTCAGCGTCCTCGAAGAAATCCTCGACGTGGCGCTGCCACGCC
>JAPPOT010000009.1 GCA_028817855.1 Myxococcales bacterium | reverse complement strand
CGAGCCCGAGCCCGAGCCCGAGCCCGAGCCCGAGCCCGAGCCCGAGCCCGAGCCGCAGGCCGACCCCGATCTATCGCTCCGCACTCGCCAGCTTCACCGTCGGCCGCGCGACCGTGCCGAGGTCGACGTAGGTGTTGTCTTTCATCACGAGGAAGGGGCGCACCTCGGTGTGGAGCTCGCCGCTGCGGTCCCGCTGCAGGATGTGCACGGAGGCCATGGTGTGGCCCATCGGTCCGCGCGAGGCAAGGTGGGCCTGCACCGTGTACGGGTAGTGCCTGGCGTCGTCGTGGTCGGTGAAGCACTCGGGGCCGAAGCCGCTACGCATGTTGCTCTCGAGCAGGCCTCCGCCCATCGAGCGCGGCCGCTGGCTGTGGATGTGGCGGCGGTGGCCGTCGTAGACGTGCAGGTTCATGTTGGTGGCGTCGGTCTCCCAGTAGAGGCAGATGCGGGCCGACGGTGCCGCGAATGGGGGCGCGCCCTGAAGCAGCAGCGCGTCGCTGTGCAGGATGTTGTCAACGCGGGGGAAGCGCTCGCGCGGGTAGCTCGCGGTCTGTCCGCGGCGCAGGGCGTCGAGGGCGGCGTCGCGGTCCCCCTGGCGGAGCAAGCCGAAGGCCAGCAGGCGATGGCTGGACGGGTGGTCGGGCCGCAGCTCGACGGCCTTGCGGTAGCTGTCGACGGCCAGCGCGACACCCGGCTCGCCCAGGGACTCGAGACGCTGGCCGGCGGCCCGCCGCATGTCGGCGCGCGAGGGGAAGAGATCGATCAGCGATCCGTGGGCGCGCGCGGCCAGCTCCGGCTTGCCGGCTGCCTCCGCCGCCTTCGCGAGGGCGAGCAGCGCCAGCGGGTCTGCCGGTGCGGCGGCTCGCCACCGTCGCGCGTCGGCCAGCGCCCGCGCGGGGTCGCCAGCGGCGATGCGATCGGTGATGTGGCGTAGGGTGCCCTCCAGGTGCTCGCCTGGGCGCGGCTTCGGTCGGCTCCGCCACGCTCGCAATCGCTCGCGGCGCAGCCGCGCGACACGCAGCCGCTCCTTGCGCTTGCGCTCCGCTTTGCGCGCAGCCTCGTCTTCGGCGCGCCGCTGCTGCTCCTGCCGCTGTTGCGCTACCCATGGCGTCCCGCCGATTTGTTGGAGCACGAAGGGGTAGGTCACCACCACGATGCCGCCGCCCTCGGGTGCCGGAAAGCTCCAGCGCCGCACCGCCTTCGCGATGCACTGCTCCACCCGCGCGTTACCGAGGGTGGAGCTCGCCACCGCGGCGGTCTGCACGCCGCCGGTGGGGCTGATGATGAACTTGATCCCGACGCGTCCCTCGAGCTCCGGCCGCGTCTCCACCTGTTGCTCGTAGCAGAAGCGCACCTCGTTGATGTGGCGCCGCACGATCCGCCGCACCACCTCCTTGGAGAGGGCGCCGCGGACGTCGGCCTTGCCCATGCGTATCCGTGGGGCCGTCGCCCGGCGCCCGCGAAAGCTGCCCGCACCGCGCCCATGGCCGTGGCCGATCGTGCCGATGTTGCCCAGCCCGATCGTGCCTTCGGTACTGAGGGCGCCGCCGCGTCCGGTGCCCCCCATGCCGAGACCGCCGAAGCCATTCCCGGACAGGGCGCCGCGCGCGCTGTTGGGATCCGAGCCGAGAGGGATGGGTTCACCGAAGATCTCACCCGCGTTGCCCCGGGCGGGCGGAGTTGCGGTTGCCTGCTCCGTCGCCGACTGCCCGGGGCCTGACGAAGCCTCCCGCCGCCGCGCGGGCACGTGGCCTCCCTCCAGGGTCGCCGCGCGCTCGCCCGCCGCGGGCTCACGCAGCCAGGGCTCGTGGAAGAGGGAGTCCTCCACCGGCTGCCGCTCCTTCAGCGCCACCAGCTGCCCGTCCTCCACGCGCAGGATCCGGCCCAGGTCGGTGCGGGCGATGCGGTGGCGCGCGTAGTCGCGCTCGGTCTCGAGCACCACCAGCGCGGTGTGGTCGGTGAGCACGCGGTGGTGCTGGCTGAGCTCCACGATTTTGTCGCGGATGCGCGCCACGTCCGCGCCGTCGCTGCGTTCGAGTTTTTGCTGCAGATAGGCGAGCTTGGCCCGCGCCCATTCGCGCTCCAGTAGCGCGCCGGTGCGGCTGGGCGCGGCCGCTACCGCCATCTCCTGCTCGCCCAGGCGCAGGCGCAGCGGTAGCTCGGCCCGCAGCTGGGCGAAGACCGGGTAGCGCTTGCCGGGCTCGAGGCCGGTCAGACGCTCGGGGTAGGTCCAGGCAGCGCCCGGAACCTGCACCCGCATGCCCTCGGCGGTACGCGTCAGCAGGCGACGGGTGGCGTCGGCGGGCGCGTCGTCGGTGATCACG
>JAPPOT010000268.1 GCA_028817855.1 Myxococcales bacterium | reverse complement strand
GCAGCACCCGGAGGAGGAGCGCAGCGACGACGACCCCGCGGGAAGGGGGGCCCCGAGTGGCTTTGCCACTCGGGGGGAAGGGTCGCGTGACCCTTCCCCGGGTCGGGTCGTCAGACCCGACTATCAAGTGCCGAGGGCGGGAGTCGAACCCGCACGCCCTCTCGGGCGAGCGATTTTAAGTCGCCTGCGTCTGCCATTCCGCCACCTCGGCTCAGCCCCTGTCCGGGCTCGCGCAAGGTGTAGCAGATGGCCGATCAGGCTTCGATGGGAGGCGGCATCTGCGGACCGGGGACCTCCGCACGAATGTTCTTCACGCGGTTCTGCCGGTCCACCAGGATCACCTTCGGCTCGAAGACCTTCGCCTCCTCGGTGTCCATCTCTCCGAAGGTGGCCAGGATGCACAGGTCTCCCGGCGAGTTGCCGTGGGCGGCTGCACCGTTGATGCAGATGACGCCCGAGCCGCGCGGGCCGGGCAACGCGTAGGTCACCAGGCGCGTGCCCTGGGTGATGTTCCAGACGTGCAGCTCCTGATTCGGCAGGATATCCGCAACATCCATCAGGTCGGCGTCGATCGTGCAGCTGCCCTCGTAGTCGAGATCGGCGTGCGTGATCACCGCCCGGTGGATCTTGGACAGAAACATTCTACGGCGCATGTGGAGCTCCTCCTGCCTCCATGGCGTCCCTTTATGGGTACACCCAGAGATCTAAAGGAAGCCTACATTGTCCCCTACCGCACGGCAAGCCCGACCTGGCGGGGCCCCGGGACGAAACCGAAAACCGAGCAATTGCGGGGGTACGCCATTCCGCGTAGAAGCGAGCCAGGATGGAGAGCTACGAGCCCCCGCCAGTACGGCCTGCACGCATCGGTCAGGTCTTCCTGCCACTCTTTCTGCTGCTCATCGGGATCCCCGCGGCCGCGAATCTCTACATCGAGATGCGCTGGTTCGACGCCCTCGGGCACGGCGAGATCTTCAGCACGATCCTCAGCACCAAGCTGGTGGTCGGCACCCTGATCGGTCTGGTCGTCGGCCTCGTGCTGGCAGTGAACCTGCGCCTGGCCCACGTCTTCTCGCGCGGCCTCGCCCCGCTCTTCCTGCACGACCCGGACGGCGTCCCGCGCGTAAACCTCAGCGAGGTCACCGCGCGGCTGGTGTGGCCCGCCAGCATCATGATCGGCCTGCTCACCGGCCTCTTCAACTACCGACACTGGGCCACCTGGTTGCTACACCGCGGCGGTGTCGACTTCGGCGTGCAGGATCCGATCTTCGGTCGCGACGTCGGCTTCTACATGTTCGACCTGCCCCTGCTGAGCACGGCCTCGTCGATCACCATGTGGGCGGTCGGTGTCAGCGCGGCCGGCGCCGCGGCGGTCTACATCGCGGGCGGTGCGTTGACGATCTCGGAGACCTCCTCGCGCCTGCACCCCGCCGCGCGCGCGCACCTGAGCGTGCTTGCCGCCATCGTGCTCGCGATTCTGGCCTTCAACGCCTACCTGGACATGTTCCAGATTCTCTACTCGACCACCAGCGAGCGCATGGACGGCGCCAGCTACGCGGACGTCAACGCGAAGCTCCCCGCGCTGCGCCTCAAGATCGCGCTTGCGGCGGTGGGCGCGGTGCTGATCTTGGCCAGCATCACGCGCGAAGGCATGGGCCTGGCGATCCTGGCGGTCGTGCTCTACGTCGCGGCACAGTTCGCCGTCCAGCTCTACCCGAGCATGGTCCACAAGTTCAGCGTGCTTCCGAACGAGCTCGAGCGCGAGACGCCGTACATCAAGAACAACATCGAGGCCACGCGCGCGGCCTACGGGCTCGACGACGTGACCGAGCGCGAGCTTTCGGCACAGGACGCGCTAACGGCGCAGGACATCGCCAACAACGCGGCAACCGTCGAGAACATCCGTCTGTGGGACCATCGCCCGCTGCTCGACACCTTCGCCCAGATCCAGGAGATCCGCACCTACTACGACTTCAAGTCCGTGGACAACGACCGCTACATCATCGATGGCCGGCTGCGCCAGACCATGCTCTCACCGCGCGAGCTGCCGATGGAGAGCGTGCCGGCCAAGACCTGGATCAACGAGCGCTTCTTCTACACCCACGGCTACGGGCTGACGCTCGGGCCGGTGAACGAGACCACCCCCCAGGGCCTGCCCGTGCTCTTCGTCAAGGACATCCCTCCGGTGTCTGACACGCCGAGCATCAAGGTCACCAATCCCTCGATCTACTTCGGCGAGCTCTCCAACGACCACGTCTTCGTGCGCACCGCCAACCGCGAGTTCCACCATCCCTCGGGCGAGGGCAACGTGGAGACCGACTACGATGGCGACGGTGGGATCCGCTTCGACTCGACGCTGCTCAAGCTCGCCCTGGCCACCAAGCTCGGTGAGCTCAAGCTGCTGCTGACCGACGACATCGACAGCGACAGCCGAGTGCTGCTGCACCGCAACATCCGCGACCGCGTCAGCCGCGTGGCCCCCTTCCTCGAGCTCGATCCCGACCCATACATGGTCGTGCGTGATGACGGGACCCTGGTCTGGATCTTCGACGCCTACACCGCCAGCGCCGCCTACCCCTACGCGCAGTCGTCGCCGGAGCGCATCAACTACATCCGCAACTCGGTCAAGGCCGTGGTGGACGCCTACCACGGCACCGTGGACCTCTACATCGCCGACGCGGAGGACCCGATCATCCAGACCTGGCAGCGCATCTTCCCCGACAGCTTCAAGCCGATGTCGGAGATGCCCGACGACGTGCGCTTCCACCTGCGCTACCCGGAGCTGATCTTCCAAATCCAGACGCAGATGTTCACCATCTACCACATGGCGGAAGCGCAGCTGGTCTACAACCGCGAGGACGAATGGCAGGTTCCGGACATCTCCTCGGGCGAGGCCAAGGCCGCGATGGAGCCCTACTACACGGTGATGAAGCTCCCGGGCGAGAAGGAGGCGGAGTTCATCCAGATGCTGCCTTTCACTCCGAAGCGCAAGGACAATCTCGCGGCGTGGATGGTGGCGCGCTCGGACGCCGACAAGCTGGGCGAGCTGGTGGTCTACACCTTCCCCAAGGACCGGCTCATCTTCGGCCCGCAGCAGGTGGTCAATCGAATCAACCAGGACGCGGAGATCTCGCGCCAGATCTCGCTGTGGGATCAGCGAGGCTCGCAGGCTGTCTTCGGCACGTTGCTCGTGATCCCGATCGAGGAGTCACTGATCTACGTGCGACCGCTCTACCTGCGTTCGCAGGGCGGCAAGATCCCGGAGCTCAAGCGCGTGATCGTGGCCTACGAGAACGAGATCGCGATGGAGCCATCCCTCGCGGGCGCGATGGACGCCATCTTCGGCAAGCCCGGTGCGCCGAGGCAGGTCGGCACCGCCGAAACCGCCGCGCAGGTGACGCCCGAGGCCGCCGCTCAGGGTGACACGCGCCCGCCTCCGCTGAAGCTGCCAGCGGCAGCGACACGCGCGGATGGCCCGCCGGGACCGGACGCGGTCGAGGCCCTGCGTCACTTCGAGGCGGCGGTCGCGGCCCAACGCGCAGGCGATTGGGCTGCCTACGGGGCGGAGCTGGAGCAGGTGGAGAAGTTGCTCCGCAAGCTCCAGCCGGAGCCGAGCGCGCCCGCGCCGCAGCCCGCTGCGCCCCCGCCGACCCCCGAGCCGGCGACGCCCGAAGCGCCCAAGGAGGAAGCGCCCGCGCCTAACTGACTTCGGAGACGAAGTTGAACCCGACCAGGTAGCCGTCGGGATGCTCGCGAATCCAGACCACTTTCGCGAGCTCCACCGTCTTGCCATCCTCGACCTGGATCTCCACCACGCAAACCGTGTCCAGCGGCAGCTCGTGCTCGACCGCTACGCGCATGCCGCCATCGCTGGCGTTGATCACCACGCCGTGCGTGTTGATGGGCTCGAGAATCTCCACGTCCGCGTTGAGCGGATAGCGCTCCGCATTGCGTCGACCTGGCTTATCCGAGGCTGAAGCACCCGCTGA
Organism: Myxococcales bacterium; assembly: GCA_028817855.1. GTDB lineage: Bacteria > Myxococcota_A > Polyangia > Polyangiales > JAFGIB01 > JAOUOP01. The sequence continues at coordinate 7,648 of JAPPOT010000268.1, read as the reverse complement.
CATACTCACGAACCCAGTCTGAAGTTTCTCGCCAGGACAAGGGAAACGCCAGCCAAAAACCGAATCTGCCGCCGGATGTAGGTGCAATGCACGAACTGTATCGAAGCGGAGCATTTGCGGGTGTTCAGCGCACGGTGTTAACATGGCTCTCCGGCGCAGGGTCAGGCCGGATGCGGAGAGCGACTCGGTGAGCGACCTCACTCTGGATTCCCTCAAGCAAGCGCTGGGCGACGCGGGCTTCGAGATCTATCGCATCGACGGTGACGACATCCGCGTCGCCGAACGCGTGAGGATGCACCTGATGGAATCGGGTGTCGTGGTGTGCTGCGATGACACCCCGCACGTTGCGCTCACGGTGCGCGGTCAGCGGTCGGACTTTCCCTCCATCAACGAGTCCGAGCTCTTCGAGAGGGTACGCGACACGTTCGCTCCCCAAATGAGCGAGCGCGGCTTCGAGGAGCGCTCGGCGAGCACACGCGAGATCAACAACCCCGCGGACGATTCGCAGCTGCTCGACGTCTGGTTCGAGATCACCTTCGTGCGAGCGGCAAGCGACGCGAGCTCGGTCGTCGATGACGTGCGTTGGGCGCTCAGTGTATCGAAGTGCATCGGTCCCTGAGCTGCCGACGAAGGTTGGTCGAACATATGTGAAGGCCGCGTGAATCGCTTCACACGGCCTCGAACGACAAAGGCCGCGTGAATCCCTTCACGCGGCCTTCATCGGCTATTGGAGCCCCCCAAGAAGGCTCAGCTCTCGACTTTGGAAACGTTCTCCGCGAACAGTCCCTTCGGCCCCTCCTTGAGCTCGAACTGAACAGTCATGCCTTCTTCGAGCGTTCGAAAACCATCTCCGATGATCTGCGAGTAGTGCACGAAGACGTCCGACTGATCCTCCTGCTTGATGAAGCCGAAACCTTTCGCATCGTTGAACCACTTCACCGTACCTAACGCCATTCTACTTCATTCCTCCGTCACGGCAGCCGTACCGCCCTTCAAACTCGAACACGCTTCCGAACGCTCTGTGCAAACCCCCTAGAAGCGCTTCAACCGAAAGCCAAATGCAAGACCAAGTTGCCCCCCATGGGCCGCCCCCGAGAGTACTGTTCGGCCGAAGGTGGTCAAGGACCGGACACACGGTTGCGGCGCTTTAAATGCACTGTGTTTTTAGGGGCAAAACAACTTCGGGTAACCAAGGGTGGGCGATGTATGCATGCGTCGCATGGCGGCCCGGATGGCCAATATACGGGACCCCTCAGAGCCACGACTGAGCCGCACGAAACGCAACCCGTGCGAATTCCATCCGTTGCCAAGCGAGCCCGCCTACAGTCCCAAGCTTGCGCTGCAAGGCATTTGCTACCCAGCTCACAGAGCGGGCGTTCCAAGTCCGCATGCGATGTGCGGGGTGCGCATGAGGGGCCAAGTCTTACCTTTTTCTTACAAGCCCTCATGCGAACGAATTTCGCAGCACACGAAAGTCGTCATTCGCATGCGCGTGCGCGCGCTTCAGGGCTGCAGTCGCTGCACCTGCCAGCCGTCCGCAACGCGCCTGAACGACCATCGGTCGTGCAGCCGACTGTCGCGGCTCTGCCAGTACTCGATGCAGCGAGGGATGACTCGATACCCACCCCAAAAAGCCGGACGGGTCACCTCCTGGCCTTCAAAGCGCGCTTCGGTCTCGGCAAAGCGCGCGTCGAGCGCAGCGCGGTCGGCGATGGGATTGCTCTGCTCGGAGGCCCAGGCCCCGAGCTGGCTGCCGCGCGGTCGTGAAGCGAAGTAGCGATCTGACGCGGACGTGTCGAGTCGTTCGACGGTACCCTCCACCCGGACCTGAATGCCCACGGACGCCCAGTGGAATGCCAGCGCCGCTTCCGGGTGTGCCGCCACGTGCTCCGCCTTGGGGCTTCTGTAATTCGTGAAAAATACGAAGCCGCGATCGTCCAGCTCCTTCACCAGGACAAATCGGACCGTCGGCTGGCTGTCGGCCCCCAACGTGGCGAGCGCGGCACGCGCGGGATCGAACGCTTCACCCTTCTCCGCCTCGGCGAACGCGGCGCGGAACCAGGCGATCGGGTCACTGTATGGCGTGTCACCGGCGGCAGTGGTCATGGGTGGCGATTTCATGCCGCGTGGTGGGCGCCGCGGCAAGCCCAAGCGTTGGATTTCGCAGGCGCTTGGAGCACCTACAAGGTGTGCAATTTCCGTCCATTTCCGTCCCCAACGTGTTTTGGAACCGTGATACCGTTTGCCGGCTGTGGACCCGGTGGCAGAGCAGTTGATCGCGCGGCTCCAGAACGACCCCGGTGACGGGGCCGCCTACGAGGAGCTCAAGGATTTCTATCGCCAGTCGGGTGACCTGGCGTCACTCGCCAACCTTCTCGAGGGTTGGGCGGGGAACAACACGTCCCAGTGGGACCAGGCGAGCCACGCATACGTGGAGGCCGCCGACGCGGTCATGGGCAGCAGCGGCGACGTCCCACGCGCCCGAGCCCTCTACCAACAGGCCCTGCATCTCAACGTGGGACATCCGGACGCCGGGGCGCGCCTGCGGGCCCTGCTGGAAGAACACGGCGAGCCGCAGGAGCTGGCCGAGTTCCTCGATGGCTACGCGCGGGCACTGGAACAGGCGGGGGGGCCGCCGGAGTACATCGCCGACCTCTACACGCGGCTCGGTGAGCTTTGGCAAGGCGACTTCGGACAACCCGACACCGCCAGTGCGTTCTTCAACCGCGCCACCGAGCTACGCCGCAGCGCCGCTGCACCCAACGCGACGCCCTCGGCGGCAGCTCAGCCTGTCCCCGATGGCGACCCGGCAGGCCTCGCTGAGCAACTCGAGGCACAGGCTCAGCAGGCGGCGGGCACCGAGCAGAGAATCGCGCTGCTGACGCAGCTCGCAAGCCTGCGGGTGGAACAGCAGGGCGACCTGGAGGGCGGCATCGTGGCCCTGCGTCAAGCGCTCGCGGACGTGCCGGGCGACATCCAGGTCATGCACCAGCTGGCCAGCTATCTGCTCACACGCGCCGAAGGGCTCGACGAGCAGGCTGCGGCCGCGGACCACCGGCGCGTGGCCGAGCTCTTCTATCAGATCGCCCAGGGCGTCGATGACACGCAGGCGATGGAGTACCTGGGGTCCGCGCTGCAGGCCAACCCGGGGCACACGGGCGCGATGGACATGATCGAGCAGCTCGCGCCGACGATGGGGCACGGCGACGCGCTGCCGGGGTACTGGGTCGCCTATGTGGCTGCGGCCGGAGACGGCCCGGACGCCGACCTGCGGCGACTCTCGCTGGCCGAAGCGTATCTGGCGGCGGGTCAGCTCGAGGACGCCTCCTATTGTCTGCGGCCCGCGGCGGAGCGCGGCAACGAGCGCGCCCACGAGCTGTTGCAGAGCGTCTACGGCCAACAGGCCACGCTCGATACGATCGAAGAGGACCACGAGGACGAGGAGGCGACCGCGGCGGGGGGCCGACGCTCACTGCCGACGGCGCGTCCACCGGCGAGGCGCAGCGACGCCGAGCTGGCCCGCAACACCGAGCGCATCACGCAGCTGCGCCAGCGCGTGCACGAGCTGGTCACGGCTCGCCGGCACGATGAGGCGGCCGATCTGTGCCGTGAGATCCTCGAGCTCGACGCCAACGATCCGGAGGCCTTCAACCTGCTGGAGAGCCAGTACCGCAAGAAGCGCGACCACGCAGCCCTGCGCGACCTGCTGCTGGCGTCGACGCGCACGCCAGGGCTCTCCGTGGATGCCCGCAAGCTACGCCTGCGCGAGGCCGCGACCCTCTCGGAGAGCAAGCTGCGCGAGGCGGACGCCGCCATCTCCGCGTGGCGCGGCGTCGTCACCCTCGACCCCGCCGACCGCGATGCCACCCGCAGCCTCAAGCGCCTGCTCAAGCGGGCACAGCAGTGGGACGAGCTCGCCAGTGTGCTCGAGCGAGAGGCCCTCGCCACGACGGGCGTGGACGAGAAGGTTGCGTTGCTGCGCGAGATCGCCGTGCTGCACCGCGACCGGCGCAAGGACCTCGTGGAGGCGGCCGAGGCTTTCCGCCAGCTCTACGCGCTCAAGCCAGGCGAGAAGGGTGTGCGCGACGAGCTCGCCGAGCTTTTCGTGAAGGTCGAGGCCTGGGAGGACGCCGTCCCCGTGCTTCGCGAAAAGCTCGACGACACCGCCGAGTCGCGCCAGCAGCTGCGGCTCGCGCATCAGCTGGCGGAGATCCTGCAAGAGAAGCTCGCCCGGCACGACGACGCCTACGAGATCTGCGAGCGCGCGCTGTCGATCAAGTCCAGCGACCGCGAAGCCTTCGAGCGCATGGAGCGAATCGACGAGGAGAGCGGCAACCACTCGCGCCTGCTCGGCACGCTCGAGCGCCGCGCACTGCTGGCACCGAAGGCCGAGCGGCCCGCACTTTTCATGCGCATGGGGGTCATCGCCGAGGAGCAGCTCGGCGACCTGGACAAGGCGGCCGACTACCTGGGGGACGCCCTCGACCTCGCGCCTACTGAGACCGACGCCCTCAGCCGCCTCACCGCGATGTGCGAGCGCGCGGGGCGCTACGCCGACCTGGTCGAGCTGCTGCGCGAGCGCACCGTGCTGGAGAAGGATGCGAACAACCGCGTGGCCCTCCACCGGCGCATCGCGCGCGTGCTCAGCGACTACCTGGAGGACGACGACGGCGCCGCCGAGTCCTGGCAGCAGGTGCTCGGCGTCGAGGAGGACGAAGAGGGGCTGCGCTTCCTGAAGGACCGCGCGGTCCGACAGGACGATCACGCGGGCCTCGCGGGCCTGCTCGGGCGGCTGGCTGCCAAGGTCGAGTCCACCGAGGAGCAGCGCGACTTCCTCTTCGATCGGGCCGTCGTGCTGCACGAGAAGCTGGACAGCTCGGCGGAGGCCGCTGCCGCGCTCAAGCGCATCGTGGAGGAGCTCGACCCGGACTTCGTGCCGGCGATCGAGGAGCTGGCCACGGTCTGCGAGGCCACCGGGGACCAGGAGGGGCTGGCCACGGCCCTGGAGCGCCAGCTCGCTCTGGGCGAGGGCGACGACCGGCTCGGCCTCGCGCGGCGGCTCTCCGACCTGGCGGAGCACGAGCTCAAGCAGGCCCTGCGCGCGATCGCCGCGCTCCAGGTGTGGGCCGAGGAGGACTCCCGCAACCCCGAGCCCCACCGACGCCTTCGCGATCTACTCGAGGCGGAGGAGCAGTGGGAGGCGCTGGTCACCACCCTGGACGCGCTGTCCGACTGGGAGGACGAGTTCGAGGCGCGTGAAGATGCGACGATCGCAGCGGCCCTTGCGGCCTTCGAGCACCTCGCGGATGCCGATGGCGCCTGGAAGCGCCTGCTGCCCCTCGTGGAGGATCGGCACGAGCAGGCCGAGGAGGCGCTCCACCAGGTCGCGAAGGGCTCCGGTCGACAAGCCCACCTGGCCGCGCTCTACGTCCGACTGGCACAAGAGACCGAGCAGACCGAGCTGCAGGGCATCTACTGGCGCAGCGCGTCCGAGGTCTATGAGCACGAGCTCGGGCAGCCGGACCAGGCCTTCGAAGCGGCGCTGCGCATGTTGGCAACCGATCTGCACAGCCCGGCCTTCCTGGAGATCGTCGACCGCCTCGCGCTCGAGACCTCGGCCTTCCCGCGCCTCGCGCAGGTCTATGATCGCCTGCTCAAGCTGACCGACGACGGCGACGCCAAGGTAGAGCTGCTGCGCCGCCACGCGGCCTTGCTCGACGAGCCCCAGCCGAGCGAGGCGCTCGACCGGGTGCTGCGGGCCTGCGGGCTGGCCCCGCAGGACGAGGACCTGCTGGTGCGGGCGGAGAAGCTCGCCCAGCGCACCAAGCGCAGCGAAGAGATGCTGGTCGTCTACGACCGCCGCTGCGCCAAGAGCGACGACGCGCCCGACAAGGTGCGGCTGATGATCCGCGCCGCCAGGCTCAGCGACAGCGCGTTGCACGACCGCACGCGCGCCGATGGCTATCTGAAGAGCGCGCTCGGCGCATCCCTCGAGTCACCGGAGCTGGCTGCGTCGGTCGAGCAGGCGGCGGCCGAGCTCGACGAGACGCGACCGGAGGCCGGCACGGAGCAGAGCCGCAGGGCGCTCGTCCAGTCGCACGCCGAGATCGCCCAGAAGGTCGCACCCGAGGTGGCGGCAGGGTTGATGATGCGCGGAGCCGAGCTGCTCGAAGAGCTGGGGGATCCGCGCGCCGCCTTCGACGTGCTGCGACAGGGCAATGGGCTGCTGCCCGCCCACGACGAGCTGTGGGAGCGGCTGGTGGGAGCCGGCAAGGCGCTCGGCCGTCTGGACGCGGTCGATGCTCACCTCGCGAGGTTGATCGACGACGCGATCGACTCGGACACCACCGTGGCGCTGCTGCGGCGCCGGGGTGAGCTGCTCGAGGGTGTGCTCGACCGCATGCGCGACGCTGCGGCGGTCTACGACAAGATCCTGCAGCTGCGCCCGAGCGACGAGGACGCCGCGGGCAAGCTGCGCGCGAGCCTGCGCGAGTCCGGTCGCTTCCAGGATCTGCTGGTCGCGATCAACAAGCAGCTGCAGCGCACGGGCGAGCCGAGCGAGCGACTCTCCCTGTTGGAGGAGATCGCCCAGACGTGGGAGCGGGATCTGCGCAATCGCTGGGAGGCGCTCGACGCCTGGCGCGCGGTGCTCGGCCAGGATCCGGAGCACGAGGAGGCGCTGGCGGCGGTGGAGCGGCTCGAGGCGGGGCGCGGCAGCGTGGTCGACGCCGATGCGCCCGAGGTGCCGTCGGAGCCACCGGATGAAGACGCCGGGGCGGACGGCGAACAGAGCCCGGAGGAGGCCGCTGTCGCCGCCGAGGAAGGCGGCGACGAGGTGTCAGCGGAGGCCTCGTCGACCGAGTCGGAGCCCGAGGCTACTACCGACGACCTGGATGCCGGCGCAGACACGGCCGTCGACATCGAGGCCGCCGCGGGAGAGGCCGACCAGGTCGCGGACGCGAGCGAGGAAGGCGAGGACAGGGATACCGACGAGGAGCTGGGAGCGCCGGCATTCGACGACAGCGCGCTGACCGACGCCGTCCCGGAGGCCGCAACGGCGGGCGCCGACGTGGGCGCAGAGAGCCTCGAAGCCGACGCGCAGGACTGGCAGGCCCAGCCCTCGCCCTTCGACGAGCCGACCGCGTCAGAGCCGGCACCGCCCCCGCAGCCTGCGGCGGCCGCAGCGGACTCAGAAGATGAGGAGGAGGCCGAGGGCGACCTGGCCTCGCTCGACGCGGCGCTGGCCAGCGACGGCGGCCCCGAGGAGCTCGACGTATTCGACGGCATCGAGGAGGTGGACGTCGGCGTCGCGGTCGACCCACCGGCGCCTCGGGCGGGCCGCGTGTCCTCCGCACCGCCGCCTCCGCCGCGCGTGTCGCGGCCGGGCTCGATGCCACCGCCGCTGCCGGGCGCGCGCGCGTCGGTGCCACCACCTCCCCCGGGGAGCGCCGCATCGGGTGGCTCGATGCCGCCCCCCGTGCCCGGCGGCTCCGCGCCGCCACCACCACCTCAGGGCTCGCGTCCGCCGGGCTCGATCCCGCCCGTGCCAGCCCGGGCGTCACGACCCTCGATGCCGCCGCCGCCCGTGCCTGGAGGGGGCTCGCGCCCGCCCGGGTCCGTGCCGCCCGCACCGCCGAAGTCCCGCCCG
>JAPPOT010000624.1 GCA_028817855.1 Myxococcales bacterium | reverse complement strand
GCGAAGAGCATCCCGATACGCTCACGGTCCTGTCCCTGCTCGGTCAACTCTTTTCGGAGCAGGGGAGGCACGACGAGGCCTTGGTCCTCGAACAGATCGTCGTGGATGGCCGCCGGGAGTTGCTCCCCGAGGGCCACCCCAGCACCTTCCAGGAGCGCTTCGGCGACTTCGGCTTCGACCTCTCGCCCTACGAATCCGTCCAGATCGAGCTCACCCTCGAGCTCACGGACGACGGGGGTACGGGCCGGATCGCACTGCTCGGCGGCATCGATGACTGCCAGAACCTGGACCCCTCGGCCGGCTGCGGGCCCCTGCGCGACGAGTTGCTCTTCGAGCGCACCTTCGAGCTCGCGCGCTGACAGCAGCGCTCAGGGGCGGAAGGGAATCGCGGTCCACCGGACGTCGTCACCGGTGAGCTCCTCCGTCAGGAGTGGCGGCCCGGGCCAGCACGCCGTTCAGGCCAAGCTCCAGCGACACGATGGCCCCGCCCTCCACCACGCCGAGCGCGATGTTGCCGGACTAAGCCGACGACTCCGTGGCCCCATCGGCAGCCAACTTGCGCGAGAATCACCGCACATCTTGCTTCTTCGCCGCGTCAGGATGAGAGGCACACCCATGCCCGGCACGGCCCTCGCAACACCCGGCGCCACCTCCGAGACCTCGAGCGATTTCACCCCGCTTCGAGGATGTTCATCACGATCGCGGCCTCGCCCATGCCCAAGAAGCCGCCACCGTTCTCGATCATCGCCAGCCGCGCGCCCTCGACCTGCCGGTCGCCGGCCTCGCCGCGCAGCTGCCAGAAGCACTCGGCCACCATCGCGAGGCCGGTGGCGCCGATCGGGTGCCCCTTCGACTCGAGCCCGCCACAGGGGTTGACCGGACACTTGCCGCCCAGGGCCGAGGCACCGGACTCGGCGAACCTGCCGCCCTCGCCCTCCGGACAAAGCAACAGGTTCTCGTACTGGAGCAGCTCGCCCACGGCGGTGGCGTCGTGCACCTCCGCCATGTCGATGTCCTCGGGCGCGACGCCTGCCTTCTCGTAGGCCAGCGTCGCCAGCTCCTTGGCGCGCTCCGCACCCGAGGTGGTCATGCGCGAGGAGCCGAGCACCGAGGCGCGCACCTTGACCGGCTTCACGCTCGCGCCGAGCTTCTTGAGGTACTCCCCCGAGACCAGGATCGCCGCGGCGGCGCCGTCACCGGTGGGCGAGCACATCGCGCGCGTGAGCGGGAAGCTGACCTCATCATCGGCCAGCACCTGCTCCACGGTCATCTTGAAGCGGTACTGGGCGTAGGGATTGAGTGCGCCCTGGTTGTGGTTCTTGGCGGCGATCGCCGCGATCTGCTCGACCGTGGTGCCGTACTGGTCCATGTGGCCGCGCGCCATGGCCGAGTAGAAGTCCATGAAGGGGCTGCGCTCCTTGCGCTGCTTCTTCCTGGTGTCCACCTCGCCGCGCGCGATCGCCTCCTCGCGCTTCTTCGCTGCGGCCGCGCGGATGCTCTCCATCGCCGCGGCCATCACCTCGACATCCGTACCCGCGAGCATGTTACCGAGGGCGCTCTTCTTCACGCTCTCGGGGGCGTCCTTCGGCGGCGTCATCTTCTCGGCGCCGATCGCGAGCGCCACGTCGTACATGCCCGAGCCCACGCCCATGTAGGCGTTGTTGAAGGCGGTGGAGCCGCTCGCGCAGGCGTTCTCCACGTTGATGATCGGGATCGCGTCGATGCCGTTGGGCGCGAGCGCGACCTGGCCCCGGATGCAGGGCTGGGCGATCCACGGCAACGAGCCCGGCTCCATGCTGCCGATGCCCCAGCCCGAGTTGCTGAACCAGGCCGCCTCGAGGGCGTCCTTCTGCACCGGACTGTCCTTGAAGGTCGCCTCCAGGGCCTTGCCCACCAGCGACTTGACGCCGTCGTCGTAGTGACGACCGAAGGGCGTCATCCCGGCTGCAACCACGTACACGTCACGCATTCCGCCTTCTCCTCGCGCGCTCGGGCTAGTCGGAGAGTAGCCCCTCGAGCTTGATCGTCGTGTCGGTCACGCCGCGCTCCTTGAGCTCCGTCTTGATCACCCGGTGCGTACCCGTCTTGGGGATCTCACGGGCGACCTCCATGTAGGCCGGCAGCGCGTACTTTGGCAACCGACCTTGAAGAAAAGTCAAGAGCTCGCGCGGTTCCAGGGCTCGTCCCTCGACGGGGACCACCACGATCATGATGTCCTCTTCGCCCATCTCGGCAGGCACCCCGAAGGCCGCGCTCTCGAGAACGTCCCGGACAGCATCCCCCTGCTTCTCCACATCGAAGGCAGAGAAGATCTCACCGCGACGCCGCATCGAG
>JAPPOT010000784.1:344-2345 GCA_028817855.1 Myxococcales bacterium | reverse complement strand
ATCAGGCGCATGCGCGTGAGCTGGCGCATGGCGATCCGCAGGGAGGTGCGGTCCACGCCGAGCGACGCCGCCAGCGCACGCTCGGCCGGCAGCGTGTCGCCGGGCTGAAGCTCGCCCGTGAAGACGCGCGCGATCAGCTCGTCGGCGATCCGGTCCGGCAGAGTGCCTTGGGGCTGGAGAGCCTTATTCACCATATTGGATAGCCCAATCTATCCCGTTTGCCGTCGCGGCGCCAGGCCTCTGCCTCGTGATCCAGCGAATTCAGGTGGTTGGAGCCGGGGCAGCGGCCCCCGGCGAGTCGCAGTGAACGAGCTCACACCAGCTACCTGCTCTTGGCTAGTGCAAGTGATCCGGATGACCATGGCCCCCGGCCCCCGTGCCCGAGCCCGAGTCGGAGCCCGAATCCGATTCCGCGGCCGAGCCCGAATCCGATTCCGCGGCCGAGCCCGAGTCCGATTCCGACGCTGCGCCCGGATCCGATTCGACGACCGAGCGCGGACGCGAGTCGGCGCCAGAATCCGTGGCCGGGGCCGCGGCGGCCGCCGGCGGCGCGCCCGCGCCCTGCGTGTCTGGTGGCGCGTGCACGTGCGACTGCTCGGTCCCCTCGGCGTGCTCCCGCTCGTCCTCTCGCAGCATCGCCTCCAGCACTGACAGGTCCGGCAGCTCGTCCAGGTTCGGCAGCAGCACGATCTCGATCCGTCGGTTCTTGCGCCGCCCGGCCTCGCTGTTGTCGTCGGTCACCGGGCGCGTGTCCGCGTAGCCGGCGGCCGAGATGTGAGTGGCGGGCACGCCTCGCTCGACCAGGTAGCGCGTGACGGTGACCGCGCGCGCCGCCGAGAGGTGCCAGTTGGAGCGGAAGCGCCAGTTGCGGATCGGTACGTTGTCCGTGTGGCCGGCGACCTGGAACTCGCGACCACCGGCTCCCTTGAGCGCGTCGGCCACCTCGTCGAGCAGCGTGCGGCCGCCCTTCGTCAGCGAGGCGCGGCCGGTCTCGAACAGCAGTGAGTCGGGCAGCTTTACGACCATGCGGTTGCGCACCACCTGCACCTCGAGCTTGGAGGCCACGATCATGGCGTGCAGCTTCATCAGCATCTCGCGGAAGGTGTCGACACGTGACTGGGCCTGGGCCTCGCGCGCGCGCGACTGTTCGATCGTGTCCATCGCCTCGTCCAGGTTGGTCTGCAGCGCCTTGCGCTCGGTGTGCAGCTCCACGAAGTCGGCGCGCGAGCGTCGCAGGGAGCTGGCGAGCACATCCAGGTCCCGGTCCAGCTCCTCCAGTGCCTGGGTGGCCTGTCCCATCGGCGCCTGCTTTCGCTCGTCGGCCGCGATCGCGCGCTGCGGGTCCGCGGTGAGGCCCTGCACCAGTCCGATCAGCACCTTGTTGCGCGCACGGATGGTGCGTACGCGCACCTGCAGGTCATCCGCCCGCTGCCTGGCGTCGGCCAACTGCTGTTGGAGTCGATCCGCGCGCTTGCCCAAGGCGACCTCGCGCTCGCTCGGACCACAGCCCATCGCCATCGCCACCGCGAGCGCGACGCATGCCACCACGCCCGGCCGGTAGATCCTGTGTTGCTCTGGAGGGTTGCTCATCTCAGTCCTCCACCTTCTCCCTGATCGGCTTGCCATCGGCGATGCGGACGCCCTTGACGAGCACGTAGTCGATGCTGAAGAGGAAGCCGAGCTCGACGTAGATCGAGCTCAGCACGGCGGGCTGCTTGCGGATCGTCGTGATCGCGCGTGCGCGGCAAGCCTTCTCACCCTTGAACGTTTCGATCGTCAGCTTGCGATCGGGAAAGCCACGCAGGCCGATGCGGACCTTGCCCCCCGCCTCGCCGCGCTCGATCCTGTACGGCCGTGTGAGGCCGTAGGCGGGCTGCTCGTGGCTCAGCAATGGCGACCGGGCCTTGGGGCCGTCCTCATAGTCACGCCAGTAGCCGTAGACCGGCGTCTTGCCCTTGGGGCGGCAGGCGGCGTCGACCCTCACTCCGTAGTGCACTTGGT
>JAPPOT010000784.1:0-334 GCA_028817855.1 Myxococcales bacterium | reverse complement strand
CTAGCAAACCGCTCGCGTTTGCCGAGTGCGCCGGCACGGGAAGCACCGCCCCCACCGCCAGCAAGATGGCGAGCAGGCCCGACCCCCGACGATTGCGAGATCTGTCCATCCCGTGCGGGAATCATATGTCCCAGCGGCCTTGGGCGCAGGTCCCCTGTGATAGGTTCCCGCGCGATGAAAGCTACCTCACCCCGAACGTTGCAGGCCGCGCTCGTGGTCACGGCGCTGCTCGGTGGGCTTGTGCTGCCGTCCGAGGCACATGCAAACCTCACCGGTTTCACCGCGGGCAAGGGCACACTGGCCGGCGGGCCGCGCTTCGGCTACGACGAGCTCG
>JAPPOT010000257.1 GCA_028817855.1 Myxococcales bacterium | reverse complement strand
CGTCCGCTGCTCTCCGCGAGGCTCTGCGTGAGCAAGGTGGTGCCGTCGGCCTTGCCATCACCCTGATCGTAGGCCCGCGCGGTGTAGCCGTTTCCGCTGTAGCTCGGATAGAAGTGCCGGATCAGCTGCGTGCTGTAGCTCTTGATGGCCACGAAGCGCCGGGCGCTCCCGAGGGACTGGGCCTTCACACCGCGTGGCAAGAGCGACGGCAGGAAGGGCGCCGCCAGCAGCAGCCCGCCCGCGCCCTGCAGGAACATCCTGCGCTTGATCGGATCGACCTTCATCGCCACAGCCTCCGCTTGAACGCCGGGTCCAGCGCCACCTGGCGCAGGGCATCGCGCAGGCTCCCGGTCGGGCCCACGCGCTCGAGCAGGCCCGAGAGCACGCACTCGTCGCCCGGCTGCTCCACGCGCCGGAAGGAGTAGCGGAAGTAGTGGCGCGCAAAGCACTCGTTGGCGCGCTCGCTCTCGGCGAGGGCCTGGCTCAGCTCCACCGGCCCGCTCAGCTCCTGCATGCCCTCGGGGAAGCTGGCGCTGACCTGGGTGTCGACCGGCACGGAGCCGAGCAGGTTGCCGTCGTCGTCGATCAGCTGCTCCTCGGTGCGGAAGCGGCCGAGCCCATCGTAGGCCTCGAGCGCCATGCCGAAGGGCGTGAAGGTCGCGTGGCAGCCGGCGCAGGTGGGCGATTCCACCTTGGCCTCGAAGCGCTCGCGCGTGGTCGCCATCGGATCGAAGGGCGGCGGCGTCAGCGCGCCCGGCGGCAGGTTCGGCGGTGGCTCGACCGGGGTGCACAGGATGTCGCGCTGGATGAAGGCGCCGCGCTTGAAGGGGTTGGTGCCGTGGTTACTGGAGATCAGCATGGCGGCGCGGGTCAAGAGCCCCGCGCGCTCGCCATCGGGCAGCGCGCCGGGGTCGCTCGTGCCGTCCCAGGGCGCGACGCCGTAGAGGTCGGCCAGGGCCTGGCTGCGTGCGAAGTTCAGGTCGCTTTCGAAGAGGTCGCGGTAGTTGCCCTGCTCCACGTGGTAGGCGACGAGCGCCTCGATCTCCTCCGCGGCGGCGTCGTAGAGGGCCTGATCGGCATTGGCGCCAGTGGCAAAAGTCTCGAAGGCTGGAGTGGTGGCGAAGCCGCCGAAGATGTCGATGCGGTACCACTCGCCGAAGAAGCGCACGACCGTCTCGAGCGCGCGCGGATCGTCATAGAGCCGCTGGACCTGCGCCTCGAAGACCGACTCGCTCATGAGCGAGCCGTCGTCGGCGGTGGCGCGAAGCTCCGCGTCCGGCGGCGCCTGCCACAGGTGGTAGGAGAGCCGCGAGGCCAGCTCGTGGGGCGAGAGGTCGAGCAGCTCGCTGCGGCCGTCCACCTCGGTTCCGCCCAGCTCCAGGTGGTAGAGCATCGGCGGCGCGATCAGCATGCTGAAGATCACGCCGCGGTAGGCCTCGGCGGCGTCCACCCCGCCGGCGAGCTCCCCGTAGCGCGCGATCTCGGCGTCGCTCAGTGGCCGCCGGTGGGCGAGGCGCCCGAAGTCGGCGATGAAGGCGTCGAAGCACGCGCGGTCGAGGCTGCCGCCGTTGGCGCAGTCGCCCGCGAGCGCGGAGAGCCGAGCCGGGTCGGCCATCACGTGGGCCGCCACCGCGTCGGCCACGTTGATGAAGCCGTCGATGTGGCGCTGGGAGATGCGCCCGTCCATGTCGGCGAAGCTCTCCTCCTGCTCACCGTCGATGGGCAGCTGGTCGAGGGCGCCACGGGCGGCATCCATGGCGCCGGGCACGCTCGCGAAGAGGGCGTCGAGGGTGCGCTCGTACTGCAGCACCGTCAGGCGCGCGAGGGGCGCGACGCTCGGGTCGGCGTCCGGCTCGCACTCGAAGGTGACCGAGTAGGGGTCGGCCTCCGGCAGCCCCTCGCCCGGCTCCCCGCCACCGGGGCCTTCGCCCGGTTCACCCGGTGCCCCGGAGCCGGCGTTGCTCGCCTCCGGACCGGAGCCGTCGCCGCCGGCCTGGCCGATGTCTCCGCCGCAACCGAGCCCCAGGAGCACGGCCGCCGCACCCAGGAGAAAGGGTCGTCCCAGCACGGAAGGTGGGTACCGCCAGCGGGGCGGCCGGGGTCACGAAATGGCGGAGGGGAGCGGCAGGCGTCCGCTTTTGTGGCCGATCTCGGGGACCTGGGGCGCGGTCTCGGTCTCGGTCTCGGAGGTGGTGCCGGATGGGGCGTGGGCCGTGCCGGGCATTGCGTCAGAGGTAGTCTGGCGGCTGTCGGGGTGGGGAAGCCCGGCCCGGGTGCGCGGACCCGGTAGAGGGCAGCGGTTGCGGGGGGGTTGGCGGGCTCGCGGAGCACGCACGGAAGCAAAGAAA
>JAPPOT010000147.1:1435-11733 GCA_028817855.1 Myxococcales bacterium | reverse complement strand
GCGGGCCGCGGCGTCGGCCTCGGAGTCGTTCCCGGACTCGGACTCTGACTCGGCTTCTGCCTCGGTCTCGGACTCGGCCTCGGTCTCGGCCTCCGTCTCGGACTCGGCCTCGGGTTCGGATTCGGTCTCGGTGTCGTCTCGGTCCCGGCCTCGGCCTCAGTCCCCCGATCCCGAGGCACGAGGACTTGCGACCCATGCTCGGACGAGTACGACTACGTGCACCACCCCGCCTCTCCCCAACCACAGAGGCATCCCAAGGCGGCGCCCAACCGCCCCGGGACATCGCCTAGCGCATGTCGAGCAGGACCTTGAGCACGCCCGGCTGCTGAGCACGCTCCAGTGCCTCCGCCGCCTGGGCGAGCGGGTAGATCGCGTCGACCATCGCGTCCGGATCGACAGCACCGGTCGCGAGGGCTCGCAGCGCGGGCTCGAATGGGCCGCAGCGGGAGCCGACCACGGTGAGCTCGTCGATCACGAGGGGGGCGGCGTCGAGCTCGAGGGGGCCGTGGTAGGTGCTCTTGAGGACCAGGGTGCCGCGCGGGCGCGTCAGCCGGATGGCGGCTTCCATCCCGGCGGGGCTGCCAGTGGCCTCGATGACCACGTCGAAGGTGTTGTCATCCAGCGCGTCGAGCGCGGCAGTGCGGGCACCTTGGGCGCGCGCGAGCGAGAGCTTGCGCTCGTGGCGACCCACCAGGGTGGGAGTGGCGCCCGTGGTGGCGAGCACCTGGCCGATCAACAGGCCGAGCTTGCCGTCGCCGAGGACCGCGATGCGATCGCGGTCACTCACCGGCACCTGCTCGAGTACCTCGAAGGCCGCCGCGGTGGGCTCGACGAAGCAGGCGCGCGCGTCCTCGAGCGCCTCTGGCAGCGGGTGCAGACACGCCTGCTGAAGGGTGACGTGCTCGGCGAAGCAGCCGTCCTTGTGCAGGATGCCCATCACGGTGCGCGCGGGACAGTGACGGCCGAGGCCACGCTCGCACATCGGGCAGGCGGCACAGGCCTGGTTGATCTCGCCCGCGACGCGCTTGCCCACCAGGGCCGGATTGTCCTCGCAGGCCTCGACCACGCCGTAGAGCTCGTGGCCGAGGACACCGGAAAAGCCCATGTAGCCACGGGCGATCTCCACGTCCGTGTTGCAGACCCCGGCCATCTGCACACGCACCAGGGCCTCTCCCGCACCCGGCTCCGGGACGGGCACGTCGCGCACCGCGACGGTGGAATCTTCGAGCACCAGAGCTTGCACGGGCGCGAACCTAACACGCCTTCCGGGGCGCGGGCGGATCGGGTAAGGCTGTCCTGCCATGGGACCTTTGAAGGGAATCAAGATCATCGAGGTCGCGGGCATCGGGCCCGGACCCTTCGCGGCGATGATGCTCTCGGACATGGGCGCCGAGGTGCTGCGCCTCGACCGCATCCCCAAGCGCACGCAGGAGGGGCCCTCACTCGACCTGCTCAATCGCGGGCGGCCGAGCGCTGGAATCGACCTCAAGCACCCCGACGGCGTGGGCGCCGCGCTTGAGCTGATCGGCGAAGCCGATGCCCTGATCGAGGGCTTCCGCCCCGGGGTGATGGAGCGGCTCGGGCTCGGACCGGTCGTGTGCCTCGCGCGCAACCCGAAGCTGGTCTACGGCCGCATGACCGGCTGGGGTCAGGACGGTCCGCTCGCCAGCGCGGCGGGCCACGACATCAACTACATCGCGCTCAGCGGTGCGCTGCACGCGATCGGACGCGCCGGCGAGAACCCGGTGCCACCCCTCAACCTGGTGGGCGACTTCGGCGGCGGCGGCATGCTGCTCGCCTACGGTGTGGTCTGCGCCCTGCTCGAGACGCAGCGCTCAGGCGAGGGCCAGGTGGTGGACGCGGCGATGATCGACGGCGCCTCGATTCTGATGACCATGTTCCACAGCATGGGCGCGATGGGCTTCCACAAGCCCGAGCGCGGGGTCAACATGCTCGACACGGGCGCGCACTTCTACGAGACCTACGAGACCTCGGACGGTCAGCACGTGGCGGTCGGCGCGATCGAGCCCCAGTTCTACGCAGAGCTGCTGGAGCGCACCGGGCTCGCCGGCGAAGCGCTGCCGCGCCAGATGGACCGCAGCCAGTGGCCGGAGATGAAGAAGAAGTTGGCCGCGCTCTTCAAGCAGAAGACACGCGCCCAGTGGTGCGAGCTGCTCGAGGGCAGCGACGCCTGCTTCGCGCCGGTGCTCAGCCTGGCGGAGGCCGCGGAACACCCCCACAACGTCCAGCGCAGCGGCTTCATCGAGCTGGCCGGCGTGCGTCAGCCCGCACCGGCCCCGCGCTTCAGCCGCACCGCACCCAAGGTCGCCCGGCCCCCGTCCCAGCCGGGCGCCGACACCGACGAGGCGCTGACCGCCTGGGGTCTGTCCTCCCAACGTATCGCCGCATTGCGCGAAGCGGGCGCGGTGGGATAAGCCGGACCGCCATGCCCAAGGTCACGTCCCTGCACGTCTACCCGATCAAGTCTTGCCGCGGCTTGAGCCTGAAGTCGATCCGCTTCGACGCCATGGGCCCGCTCTACGACCGGCGCTTCATGCTGATCGACGAGGACGGCAACTTCCTGACCCAGCGCGAGCTGCCACGCATGGCGCAGATCGAGCCGCAGATCGCGCCAACCGCGATCCAGGTCAAGGCGCCCGACATGCCGCTGCTCAAGATCGCGGTGCAGGGTCGGGGCGGCCCGAGGCGCGAGGTCCAGATTTGGGGCGGCCGCGGCGAGGCAGAGGACGTGGGCGAGGGCGCGGCGAGCTGGCTGTCGGGCTTCCTGCAGCGCCCCTGCCGGCTGGTGCGCTTCCCCGACAACGGCTTCCGGCCCGTCGACCCGGACTACGCGCGCTTCGAGGCCCGCGTCGCCTTTGCCGATGGCTTCCCGGCCCTGCTGACCTCGGAGGCGAGCCTGAAGGATCTCAACGCGCGCGCGTCCGACCACACGCCGATGGATCGCTTCCGCCCCAACATCGTGATCGACGGGGACGACGCCTTCGCGGAGGACGGCTGGCGCCAGGTGCGCATCGGCGAGGTGCTACTCGACGTGGTCAAGCCCTGCTCGCGTTGCACGATCACCACGGTCAACCAGCGCAGCGGCCAGGCCGGCAAGGAACCGCTGGCGACGCTCGCGACCTTCAGGCGGATCGAAAACGAGGTACACTTTGGCCAGAACTGCGTGCACCACGGCCCTGGCACGATCCGTGTGGGCGACGAGATCGAGGTGACGGAGCGAGTCGAGGGCTGAGCACAGCCGACCGGAACGCTTGAGCAATCGCGGCGCCCTCCCGAACGATGGCGTCACCGACTTTGGCGGGACCCGAGGACCCGAGGCGCGAGGCCTACATCGGCCTACCCGCGCGCGCCGCAACGCCATCGCGTACCATCGTGATGTGAGAAGCAGTACCCCGCGTGCCTCGCTCCCGGATGGCCGCGCGCTCGGCACGGAGCGGTTCACCATCGAACGCCAGCTGGGCGAGGGCAGTATGGGCGCCGTGTACCTGGCCTACGACCGGGAGCGGCATATCCGCGTCGCCTTGAAGACCCTGCGACGGGTCGATGCCTCGGGGATCTACCGCTTCAAGCGCGAGTTCCGCGCCCTGGCCGACGTGGCCCACCCGAACCTGGTCCGCCTCTACGAGCTCTTCAGCGAGGGCACCGAGTGGTTCTTCACGATGGAGTACATCGAGGGCCAGGACCTGCTCAACTACGTCGTCGGTCAGTCCAAGGCCACCTTCGACTTCGGCCAGCCCCAGAACACGCGACAGCTGCGCGGCGCCGTCGGACACGCGCCCGGCATGGAGGTGCTCTTCCCCTCGCCCTGCAGCGATCCGGAGAAGCTGCGCGACGTGCTCGCGCAGGTGACCGAAGCGCTGATGGCGGTGCACGGGGCTGGCAAGCTGCACCGCGACCTCAAGCCGGACAACGTGCTGGTCACGCCGGAGGGGCGCGCCGTAGTGCTCGACTTCGGCATCGCCTTCGAGCGCCACCAGGAGGCGGACGCCACGATGGAGGCGGGCGTGATGGGCACGCCGGCCTACATGTCCCCGGAGCAGGCCGCGGGGCTGCCGGTGACGGAGGCAACCGACTACTACTCGCTCGGGGTCATCCTCTACGAGCTCCTGACGGGCCAGGTGCCGTTCGATGGCTCCTACCGAGACGTTCTTCGCCACAAGCAGCGGCTCGACCCACCCCCGCCGTCAGAGCGGGTCGACGCGGTGCCCGGTGACCTGAACGTGCTGTGTGTTCGCCTGCTCAGCCGCGACCCGGAGGAGCGCCCGTGCGGCGACGAGCTGCTCGCTGCCCTGGGGCGCGAGCGCCGCGGCACGCTGCCCGACGCCAAGTCCCAGCGCGACGACGAGGCGCCCTTCCTCGGGCGTGCCGGCGAGATCACCGCGCTCGAGCGCGCGCTGGCCGCCACCGCCGAGGGTGCTCCGGTGGTCGCGATGGTCCACGGCCTGTCCGGGATGGGCAAGACGGCGCTGGTCGAGCACTTTCTCTCGGAGGCGCGCGTGGACGGGCAGACCATCGTGCTGTCGGGGCGCTGCTACGAGCACGAGAAGGTCCCGTTCAAGGCCCTCGACAGCATCGTCGACGCCCTGAGTCGCTACCTCGGACGGCTGTCCCTGGCGGAGGCCTCCGAGGTCATGCCCAAGGACGTGCTCGCCCTCGGGCACCTCTTCCCGGTGCTCAAGCGAGTCGACGCCGTGCGCACCGCGCGCCGCCGCCAGCCCGCGCCGCTCGAGCCGCGAGCCCTGCGCCGCGCGGCCTCGCGGGCGCTCAAGGAGATGCTCGCGCGCATCGCCATGCGCCAGCCACTGCTGGTCTTCATCGACGACCTACACTGGGGCGATCAGGACAGCGCGCGCCTGCTCAACGACCTGATGACGGGTGACGAGCGCCCCGCCCTGCTGCTCGTCTGCACCTACCGCAGTCCCGACCGCGAGCGCAGCCCGTGCCTGCAGTCCTTCCTGTCCGGGCTGCAGGAGCAGGGACAGACAGACCTGCGCGAGATCGAGCTCAGCGAGCTGTCGGAGCGCGACGCGGCGCGGCTCGCCTTCGAGCTGCTCGGCATCAGTCCGGCCGATCCCGAGGAGGTGGCACGCGAGGCCAAGGGCAGCCCCTACCTGGTGGCGCAGCTCGTGGACCACCTGCGCAGCGAGCAGGCCAACTTCCCGCGCGAGTCCAACACCGACCTGAACGTCAGCCTCGAGCGCGCCCTCAACGAGCGCGTCGAGGCGCTGTCACCCGCGGGACGCACGGTGCTCGAGCTGGTCGCCGTCTCCGGGCGGCCGCTGCACGAGCGCGTGATCGCCGGTCTCGCCTCGGAGGGGCTGGAGCTCGGCGAGGCGCTGGCCGAGCTGCGCACGCACAAGCTCGTGCGCGGCGTGGGCGCCCCCGACTCGCGCGCCATCGGCATCTATCACGACAGCATCCGCGAGGCTGTGCTCGGGCTCATGCACGCCGATCAGGTCCGCAACTGGCACAGCCGCCTGGCGACCGCGATCGAGAATAGCGACGCGCCCGACCTCGAAGCGCTGACCGAGCACACGCTGGGCGCCGAGGACTACAGCCGCGCGGGCATCTACGCCATCCGCGCGGCCAGCCAGGCCACCGAGAGCCTGGCCTTCGACCGGGCGGCGGACCTTTACGCCATCGCAGTCGAGCATCACGAGGACGAGGCCTGGCGGCAGGAGCTGCTGATCTCCTGGGCCGAGGCGCTGGTCAACGCCGGGCGCAGCACGCGCGCTGCCGAGGTCTACATCCGCGCGGCGGGCAACGCGGAGGGGCGCGAGGCCGCCGAGCTCAAGCGCCAGGCTGGTGTGCAGCTCATGCTGAGCGGCCGCTGGCTCGAGGGGCGCAAGGCCCTGGAGCAGGCGCTGGGCGACCTCGACGTGCAGCTGGCCGACTCCGGCGACGACACATTCGCGCTCAACAACGAGGGCTACCGGGCACTGCGCGAGCGCGGCTTCGAGTTCGACAGGCGCGCCTCGCGCGAGCTCGACCGTGAGGAGCTGGCTGCCATCGATGCGCTCTACGATCTGGCTCAGGCCACGCTGGCGACGGACCCGATGCTGTCGGCCACCTTCACTGTGGCGCAACTGCACCGCGCACTCGACGCCGGCGATCCGAGGCGGATCGCGCTGGGTCTGTGCGACTACTTCGTCACGGTGGACTTGGCCTACAGCGTCCTGTCGGGCGAGAAGGCAAAGTCGCTGCAGGCCGCCGAGCAGGTGGCGCGCGAGCTGGAGGACCCGCTCGTGCGCGCTTCGATCGCGTTCGCCCGCGCCTTCAACTACCAGAACGACGGCATGCTGCAGCCGGCCCGCATGGAATTCGCCCAGGCCGAGGATCTCTTCGCCAACCACTGCCCCGGCGCGGTGGCCAAGCTGCGCGCGTGTCGCATGCTCTACGCGCGCGTGCACGTGATGCTCGGGCAGTTTGAGGAGCTCGCGCACTGCGACGCGTGGATCCGCGAGGCCGAACAGTGCGAGGACGTGCTGACCGCGACGCGCCTTCGCTTGATCTGCGCGCATCGCTACCTGATGGACGACGAGGTAGAGCGAGCGGAACGCGCGCTGCAGGTGCCCGAGGTGCTGAGGGGCCCGCGCGCTGACCTGACGGAGCTGCTGCGCGTGCTCGCACAGGTCTCGCTGTTGCTCTACCGCGGAGACCCGGTCGCGGCCGAGGGCTTGCTCGCAGACGCCGATGACGTGCACAAATCACCGCTCTTCGCGATCCCGAGCTGGCGCGGTGATCACCTCGCCAATCGCGCGCGGCTCTACATGCTGGCGAGCACCGCCGACACCGAGGACCCGGAGCGACGGCTCTCGGTGGTCGAGGAGTGCATCGACGGCATCGCCGCGCTCGATCTGGAGTCCCATGTCGACCACATCCGCATCCTGCGCGCGGGCCTGGCGTTCCTGCGCGACGACCTGTCGACAGCGCTGCACGAGCTCAACAGCATCCTCTCGGACGCCGACATGGGCGGCGACAGCCGCATCATCCGCGCCTGCGCGCGCATGCGGAAGGGCCAGCTGATCGGCGGCGATGAGGGCGCGATGATGATCAAGGAGTCCGCGCGCGAGTTGACCGCGCGCGGCGTGCAGCAGCCCGAGCGCTTCGCGCGCCTGTATTCGCCGGGATTCGACCGGCCCGAGCAGTCGCTGGGCGCGGTGGCGGCCAAGTAGGGCTCACTCCGCCGCGAAGGCTTCGGGCGCGGGGCAGGTGCAGATCAGGTTGCGGTCCCCGTAGGCGTTGTCGATGCGCGCGACCGGCGGCCAGAACTTGTGCTCGCGCACCCACGGCGCCGGATAGGCCGCCTGCTGTCGGCTGTAGGGGTGCGTCCACTCGTCGGCGGTGACCCACTCGGCCGGGTGGGGCGCGTTCTTGAGCGGGTTGTCGGCGCGATCCACCCTGCCCTTCTCGATCGCGCCGATCTCGGCGCGGATCGCGATCAGCGCATCGCACAGGCGGTCGAGCTCGGCGCGCGACTCGCTCTCGGTCGGCTCGATCATCAGCGTGCCGGCCACGGGAAAGCTCATGGTGGGCGCGTGGAAGCCGTAGTCCATCAGGCGCTTGGCGATGTCCTCGACCTCGACGCCGGCCGCGTGCTTGAAAGGGCGACCGTCGATGATGAACTCGTGGGCCACCAGCCCGCTCTCGCCGGTGTAGAGCACCTCATAGTGATCGCGCAGGCGGCGGGCCATGTAGTTCGCGTTGAGGATCGCCACCATCGTGGCCCGCTTGAGGCCGTCGGCGCCCATCATGGCGACGTACATCCAGGAGATCGGCAGGATGCTGGGGCTGCCGTGGGCCGCGGCCGCGATCGCACCCACCGCCTGTTCGCCGCCGCCGCCGGTCACCGGGTGGCCCGGCAAGAAGGGGGCCAGGTGATCGGCCACCGCGATCGGGCCCATGCCGGGGCCGCCGCCGCCGTGGGGAATGCAGAAGGTCTTGTGCAGGTTCAGGTGGCAGACGTCCGCGCCGAACTCCCCCGGGCGGCAGAGCCCGACCTGGGCGTTCATGTTCGCGCC
Organism: Myxococcales bacterium; assembly: GCA_028817855.1. Classification (GTDB taxonomy): domain Bacteria; phylum Myxococcota_A; class Polyangia; order Polyangiales; family JAFGIB01; genus JAOUOP01. Next base: position 3,691 of record JAPPOT010000147.1, on the reverse strand, counting down.
ATCCAGGTAGACCTGACCGCCGTGGTCGTGGACCACCTGGCAGATCTCGCGCACTGCCGACTCGAAGACACCGTGGGTCGACGGGTAGGTGATCATCAGCGCGGCCAAGTGCTCCTCGTGCTCCTTGGCCTTGGCCCGCAGATCGGCGACATCGATGTTGCCGTCCTCGTCGCAGTCGACCACCACGACGCGGAAGCCCGCGAGCCCGGCGCGCGCCGGATTGGTGCCGTGGGCCGAGCGCGGGATCAGGCAGACGTCCCGGTGGGTGTCGCCGCGGGCGCGCTGGTAGGCGCGGATCACGAGCAGGCCGCTGTACTCGCCCTGGGAACCGGCGTTGGGCTGGAAGGAGACCGAGTGGAAGCCCGTGCACTCGGCCAACCACGCCGCCAGCTCGTCCATGAGCCGCTCGTAGCCGCGGGCCTGATCGGCGGGCGCGAAGGGGTGCAGACCGCCGAGCTCCGGCCAGGTCACCGGGAGCATCTCGCTGGTCGCGTTGAGCTTCATCGTGCAGGAGCCAAGCGGGATCATCGACGTCGTCAGGGAGAGGTCCTTGGCCTGAAGACGATGGATGTAGCGCAGCAGCTCGTGCTCGGCGTGGTAGAGGTGGAAGACCTCGTGCGTGAGGTACTCGCTCTCGCGCGCGAGGCCCGCGGGCAGCTCCAAAGCGGGCGCCCGCCGGGCCGCCGGGTCGAACGGCGCCTTGGCGTCGGGCGCGAAGACCTCGAGCAGCGCGCGCACGTCGGACAGGCGCGTGGTCTCGTCGAGGGCGATGCCGAGGTCGCCGCCCTCGTACTGGCGCAGGTTGATCGCGCGCGCGAGCGCAGACGCCGTGATGCGCTCCGCGTCAGCGGGCTCGCAGCGCACGCGAAGGGTGTCGAAGCAGGCCCCGTCGCCGCTGTCGAAGCCGAGCGCAGCCAGGCCCTCGCGCAAGAGGCCGGTCAGCGCGGCGACGCGCGAGGCGATGCGCCGCAGGCCTTCGGGGCCGTGGTAGACGCCGTACATCGAGGCCATAATCGCGAGCAGCACCTGGGCGGTGCAGATGTTGCTCGTGGCCTTGTCGCGGCGGATGTGCTGCTCGCGGGTCTGGATCGCCAGCCGGTAGGCGAGCTTGCCGCGCGCGTCCTTCGAGACACCGACGACGCGCCCCGGTAGCTGACGCTTGTACTTCTCGGCCGTCGAGATGTACGCCGCGTGGGGCCCCCCGTAGCCCATCGGCACGCCGAAGCGCTGGGTGGAGCCGATCGCCACGTCCGCGCCAAGCTCACCAGGCGGCTTGAGCAGCGTGAGCGCGAGCGGATCGGCGGCCATCACCAGCAGCGCGCCGGCGCCGTGGAGGCGCTCGGCAATCGCGCGGGGATCGCTCACGACCCCGTCGGTGTCGGGGTACTGGAGCAGCGCGCCGAAGAGGTCTTGGCCCTCCGGGTCCAGCTCGCTGACATCCCCCTCGTGGATCACCACACCCAGGGGCTCGGCGCGGGTCTTGACCACGGCCACGGTCTGGGGATGGCAACCGTGCGCGATGAAGAAGCCCGAGCGCTTTCCGCGCGCGATCGCGCGGCACATGTACATCGCCTCCGCAGCCGCAGTCGCCTCGTCGAGCAGGGAACCATTGGCCAGGGGCAGACCGGTCAGCTCGGCGATCATGGTCTGGAAGTTGAGCAGCGCCTCGAGCCGCCCCTGGGAGATCTCCGCCTGGTAGGGCGTGTACTGGGTGTACCAGCCCGGGTTCTCCAGGATGTTGCGCAGGATGACCGGCGGCACGAGGCAGTCGTGGTAGCCCATGCCGATGTAGGAGCGGTGAACGCGGTTGTCGGCGGCCAGCTCGGCCATGCGCGCCAGGGCCTCGCTCTCGGTCAGGGCCTGCGGCAGCGAGAGGGGCCGCTCGTCCAGGATCGAGGCCGGCACGGTGGCCCGGGCCAGGGCCTCCAGGGACTCGAAGCCCAGCATCTCGAGCATCTGCGCAACATCGCGATCGCTGGGCCCGATGTGCCGACGCGCAAAGGTATCGCTGGGCCGCAGCGCAGCATCCGAACCGCTCTCTGCCATGGCCAGGTTCTACCGCCCAATCGCCCCCTCTTTAAGCGCAAAGCGGATCTCGCCGCTGACAGCAAGCCTGGGTCTCACGCGCGCAAGGTCACTCGAATCGTCGAGGTTTGCTCAGGAGCGAGCGCGCCCCCAGCGAAAACCGGAGGCGTGGGCGGGGGAGGAGGCGCCAGGGCCAGAGCGAGCGGGCAAGCGAGAAGATATTGTACCGGG
>JAPPOT010000147.1:0-1425 GCA_028817855.1 Myxococcales bacterium | reverse complement strand
CAGCGAGCGCGCCCCCACCTAAACCCGGAGGCGGGCCCGGCTTCTCGGCGCCGACCGCCTGCGATGCCGGCCAGTCGACTGGATCTTGCCGCGGACGAAAGCCGCTCCTGGGCGAACCTCGACGATTCCCTATCAGTGTGACTAGAACCTTACGTCGCGCATGTGCGGTGGGGTGTCTCTTAGACCGGTGCGGCGCTGCTTGGATCGCAGCCGCACGCTCCTGAACTCGCTGTCGGCCACGGCCGACGAGGCGCCACGCATGGCCGTGTGTACGCCACCGGCCGCGCCGCTGGCTGGAAAGGGATCGGCGCCACGGCCGCGCGCTCCTACCTGCGGCGAGGGCTTCATCATCAGGTAGCCGAGCAGCACGAGCGCCAGCATCGGCAGCAGCCACGGCATGATCGAGCGTCGGTGGGTGACCCCGTCGCGGCCCGGCACGCGCTTGACCGATCGTGGTCGCTTGGCGGTCCGCCGGGGCTGCGCGGCCGGATGGGGCGGCCCGCCCGCCGACCCGGCGCCGGGCCGCACGCGGTCGTAGTCGATCTCCATGGCACCGGCGTCGGCACCGGCGTAGAGCGGATCGAGGGCATCGTGGCCGGAGGGCATCCGGGCGGGACCCGAGGGGCGCACCGCCCGCCCCGCCGGTGGGGAGCGACGCGAGCGCCGGCCGGGCGACGGATCGTCGGCGAGCTCGAGTGCGGCGCCGGCCTGGGCCTGCATGCGCTGCTTCTGTGGAGGCGCCGGCGGGGCTACCGACGGCGGGGCCAGCTCCGGCGCCGGCGCGGCATCGAGCATCTTGTTGGAGTTGAGCCCCTCGAAGTCGCCCCAGGTGGCGCCGCCACCGCCCGCGGGAGCACGCGGAGCGGTAGGCGGACCGACAGCGAGCTGGAGCCCATCGCCGGTGTTGCCGAGCGACACGTCGCGGCCTGGCCCCGCTGGGGGCTGCGACATGGCGGCCCGGCGACTGGGTGGCAGCGACTTCTCCGCGGCGGCCAGCAGCGCACCGCGCATCGCACGGGCGTCGGCAAAGCGGTGCTCACGGTCCTTGGCCATCGCCTGCTGGATCATCGCGGACAGGGCGGGCGGCACGTCCGGCGCCACCTCGTGGGGCGCGGGCGGCTCGGCAGTCACGATCTGCACGATCAGATCACCGATCGTGTCGGCCTCGAACGGCAACCGGCCGGTCAGCCCCTCGTAGAGGATGCAGCCCATGCTGTAGATGTCGGCGCGCTTGTCGATGTTGCCCTCGCCGCGCGCCTGCTCCGGCGACATGTAGTCGGGCGTGCCGACGATCATGCCCTCCTGGGTGGCGATCGCGGAGGGCCGGTCCTCGCCCTGCTCGAGGCTCCGGGAGATGCCGAAGTCGAGGATCTTGGGGTAGACCGCGTCCGAGTCTCGCTGCAGGAAGATGTTGTGGGGCTTGAG
>JAPPOT010000724.1 GCA_028817855.1 Myxococcales bacterium | reverse complement strand
TCTGGTCAGAGCACCTAGATCTTGAATGGTTAATTGATGCTGAAGGTCGGCTTCGCGAACGGCGGGAAGAGGGCCTTGCGGACTGCCCGCGCGATGCACGAGCCCACCGGACCCTGGATTCCCGTCACGTTGACGTTGCTCACCTTGCCACTGCTGCCGCGCACCGTGATCGCCGCCGTCGCCTTGCCCGTGACCCCGCCCTCCTTCGCGCAGGACTTGACCGCGGGCATGATGCCCTTGATCGCCTTGAGCACCTGAGCGCGGGTCGGACTGTCGGGCAGCTTCTTCTCGGCCTTGGAGCCGACCGCGCCGTCGAGCAGGTCGTCGATGCTGCGGTCCTTGGGCGGTGCCGCGGCCTTGGGCTCCTCCTTGGGCTCCTCCTTGGCCGCCACGGCGGGCTCCGGCTTCTTCTTGGGAGCCTTGTCCTCGCCGCCGAGCAGGACGTCGTCGAGGGTCGCCGGCTTCTTCTCCTCGGACTCGGCCTTCTTGGCCGCCTTGTCGCTGCCCGCCTTCTTGGTGGCCTTGGGCGCGCGCTTCTTGGCGACGCGCTTGGCGGCCGGCTTGCGAGCAGCCGGCTTCTTCACCATCGCGGCGAGCTGGGTCGGCGCCTCCTTCGGCTCTTCGGCAGCCGGCTCCTCGGCGGCGGCCGCTGGCTCCTCCTGCTCGACCGCAGCCGGCTCGAGGGCGGGCTCCGGCTCGGCGGCCGGCTCGGCCACCACGGGCGCCACCTCGGCGGCGGCGACCGTCGGAACCGGCTGCGTGTCGCGCGTGAGGTAGATGGCACCAAAGACCGCGGCGGCGATCATGGCGAAGCCGGTGAAGATCGCGATCGGCACCGCCGGGCTGCTCGCGCGGCTCGGGGTGTCGACCGGCGCCAGACTGTCGACGGTCGCGAAGGCACCTGTCTGATTGGCCAGGCGCAGCAGCTGGTCCTCGCTACTCGCTCCGTTGCCGGGAGGCGGCACCATGCTGGTGGTGGTGGGGTGCGCGGCCGGCGGCGGGCTCTGGCTCGCGCCTGCGAGGGCAGCGAGGGCGCGGATGTCGATCAGACCCGAGCCCTCGCCGCTGGCGTATCCGGCGCGGTTGCCGGGATCGGGCGCCGGCTGGGCGCCGGCCTGCATGCGCAGGTTGCCCATGGAGAAGAGGACGGAGTCCTCGTTGCGCTCGCCGGTCATGGCGTCTTCCATGCTCACGCGCGGCGAGACCTGGGCGGGCTCGCCGGAGGGCGCGAAGGCGCTGGCCGGACTCGGGCCTGAGGCCACCGCCGCGGGCTGATCGGGCGCGCTGTCACCTCGGCGCGAGAAGCTGGCGCGCGCGACCGGCTGCAGTCCGTCACCCGGCGTGAAGCTGTCGGAGTTGTACATCGAGGTCGGCGAGTCGTCGCCGCGATCGACCACCGAGGTCGGGCCGTCCTGCGCGACCGTCGGCTCGTCCTCCGAGGGGACGTGCACGCCGGCGGCGTGGGCGGCTTCGAGCAGCGGGGTGCACTCCAGGGCGCCCTGCCAGTCGGCTAGCCCCTCGCGCCACACGAAGACATCCCAGTCGAGTTGCTGCGCGGCGAGCATCGAGGTCATCTGGTCGGTCGTGTAGGGACCGTGCTGGTCGCCATCGATGCTGACGTGCCACTCGTCGGCTATCGCGGGCGCCGCAGCCGGCGCAGGCTCACTGGCTTCCTCGAGCAGGTCGCCGCGGATGATGATCGCGCCGCCACACTTGCGACACCGAATCTTCAACTTGCGGCCCGCCACACGCTCGTCGGGAATCTGGTACTTCGCAGTGCACGCGTCGCATACAACCTTCATGACAATCCCTCGCTAAAACCGCTGGCGAATCACAGGGGCGCCCACGTGCGTGCACGGGGTGGCCTGCCCCATCACATACGTGACTATTTGGGGACAGTGGACCAACTTTGCACAGGATACAAGAGGGTTTAGCGCCGAAGTGTGATTTGGCCCCTGATGTGGGCCCGAACGCCAATCCTTGCGCAGTCCCGGGCTGGGTACAACCCAATGAAATTACATGGAAATGTATCCGTTTGAGGACCCGTGCGAATGGGGGGCGACGGAGCAACTATTTCGATCGCCGTGCAGCCACGGCGGTGGCAGGGACGGAGGAGCCATGGGAGCGATCTGGAGACCGTTGTGTGTAGCAGGGGCGGTGACGGCGGCGGTGGCCTGCGGGGACAAGGCGACCGAGAAGGAGACGACCGGGGCGGAGACCGAGGCCGAGGCCGAGATCGAGACCGAGACCGCGGCAGTGACCGAAACCGAAACCGGAGCCGAGACCGAGACTGAGACTGAGACCGAGACCGACTATGAAGTGGCCTCTCGGTCAAGGTTGGATCGGTCCCTGTAG
>JAPPOT010000560.1 GCA_028817855.1 Myxococcales bacterium | reverse complement strand
CTGGACCTGTGCAGACCCTTGCTGCGGCAGCAGCAGGGCGCACGCCAGCGCGCCGTAGACCGGCAGGTTACGGAACGTGGTCGCGGGCATCACGGTGCTCGTCTTCGTCTTCAGGTGGACGCGGTCACTCGTCGCAGGCCTGGGCCGGCGGGAAGTCGTCTTCCGTCACGCCGCCTCCGCTCATCTGCACCGCGAGCTGCGCAAACATCGCGTTCTCGATGCAGCCGGTGCCAAAGTTGGTCGCGTCGATGCCGCACATGCCGTCGTCCGTGCAGCAGCTCGGGAGCGTGAAGAAGCCCATCAGGCTCAACTCGGGGCAGCGGGGGTCGGAGCTGCTGTCCATCGGAGGCGGCATGATGCAGCCGCGCGCACCGATCGGGGCGCCGCAGACGCTGACGAAGGGATCGGCGCAGCACGCGTCGGGTGCGCACCAGGTGCCACCACAGGGAATGCCGCCGTCGACGTTGGCGTACATGCCGGCGTCCACCGCACCACCACCCGTGTCGGAGCTGTCACCGTCACCGTCGCCGCCGCTGGAGTCGTCGCCATCACCATCACCGTCGCCGCCGCTGGAGCTGTCGCCATCTCCGTCACCGTCGCCGCCGCTGGAGTCGTCGCCGTCACCATCACCGTCGCCGTCACCATCGCCGGTGTCGGAGGAGTCGTCCCCCTCGCTGGTGTCCTCGACCTTGCTGCAGCCCATGGCCAAAGCGATTCCCAGCAGCAGTGCTGCCAGCCACAGAAGACGTTTCTCCATCAGGTCTACCTCTCCATCCACCGTCGCCGGGAGCGGGCCCGGACTGGGCATCGTCAATACCGGGAAGGGGGCGAATTGTACAGTCTGCAAGCGGTCCTACGCGCCGTCCTCTCGATCTGGCAGTGATTGCCAAGCGGCGTGCAGTGCCCCTGCGAGTCATGAGCGATGGCTAGCAGCACAGTGGCCTGTGCAGGCTGGTTCTCGTGGTTGACCGGCGACCCCGCCGCGCGGTAGTTGAGCTGCGGGTGAGGCCTGAGAGTAGGCCCCCAGTGGCGGACTGATCCGGTGACGGACGTAAGAGCTGGAGCTCGCCGCGTGCGAGGCGAAGGAGTCGCAAGAGGACTGGCCTCAGTGGCCATGCTGTGGGCCGCGTTCGCGGTTGCGCCGGAGCGCGCGCACGCCTTCACCGAGCCGCGCAGCTACTTCGACGATGCCCAGAACGGCGGGGGCGGTGGGCGCTGGTTCACCGGCTCGCCGGCCGAGGGCTACGGCTGCGGCGTCTGCCACACCGGGCACGGCCCCGAGGAGCTCACGATCGAAGGGCTTCCCGAGGATGGCTACGTGCCCGGGCAGCAGTACGACATCCGCATCGCCTGGCCCGACTTCGCCCGCCGCGCGGCCGAGATCCGCGAGCAGGGTGACGAGCCTGCGAGTATGGGCCTGATCGTGGAGCTGGTGACCGAGACCGGGATCGGCTCGGGCGCCGTCCAGGTGGCCGCCGCGGTGGATGCCGACGAGGGGGAGCTCTGCGTGCTGCCGGCGGGCGAGCATGCGGCGCAGCTCTTCCGCGTGCGCCCCGGCGAGGAGACGGTGCAGGAGACCCTGGCGCGCTGCGAGGCCGGCACCCTGGGACGGCGCTGCATCGTGGCGGTGGTCTCCTGCGGCGCCGAGGAGCTGCAGTTCACCTGGACGGCTCCGTCCGAGTGGCAGGGGCCGATCTGGTTTTCGGCGGGCTTCGTGGCCACCGAGGAGGTCTCTGGCGATCCGTCGGACGATGCGGTGACCGAGGTCCTGCGCCCGCTGCTGCCGGCCGCGTCGATGGCGGACCACTACGAGAGCCGTCTGTCGGGCGGGTGCCATGCCACCACACCGGGCTTGCCGGGCGCGGGCGCCGGCGCAGGAGTGCTCACGTTGCTGTTGCTGCTCGTGTGGCGTCGCCTCGGACGCACGGAGGGGCGCCCATGACAGCGCGCGCGTCGGTGACGTGCTGCTTGGTGACCTGTGTAGCGCTGTGGCTGCTCGGATGCGCCGGCGACACCCGCGACCCCTTCGCCGCCGAGGCGCTCAACGCCCAGGCGGAGGAGCATCCCCGCGTCGGCCTGTTCACGCCGGGCAACCGGATCGGGTTCATGCCTGCCGAGACGGAGGATGGCGCGATCAACGAGGTGCGCGCGGCGGCCGAGGCGGCGATCGCCCTGGCCGGCATGTCGGACCGCTGCGAGCTGCCCGAAGGTGGCGAGGGCACGCCCGGCACGCTCCACTTCTCGTTCGGGACCGCGACCTACGATGGCTTCTACGCACCCGAGAATTGCGGCGCGGTGTGGATCTCGGATGACGCCGTCACATACAACAAAAAACCGATGATCTGGGCCGAGGTT
>JAPPOT010000483.1 GCA_028817855.1 Myxococcales bacterium | reverse complement strand
GGCAGGGGCAGGGGCAGGGTGGCGTGTGCTCACTCCACCGGTGGCAGCTCCGGCGGCGGCGACGTCCCGCAGTCGGCGTCCAGGCCCGCGCAGACGTCGCACCCGAACAGCACCTGCACCTGGGCGCTGGGGTCGGTCTTGACCGCGTCGCAGGCGGTCGGGCAGAGCTGGACGGTGTCGCCCTCGACGAAGAAGGCCTCGGTCGCGCAGTCGGCGACCTGGGTCACGTGGTCGAACTTGATCGTGGCGTTGCGGTCGCCGGGCACGTAGGCGACCTCGACCGTGCTGCGGTCGATCTCCTGGCCGCCGTCGCCCGTGGCCGGGATGTCGAAGCTGCAGGCGACCGCGGCGCCGTCGACGATGCCCTCGGCGATGGTGCTGAAGACGGTGTCGAAGTTGGCGCCCTCGCAGACCGGGAAGCGCAGGCCCTCGGTCATCTGGCTCAGGTGCTGGTAGCCCTCGCCCGTGTCGGCGGCGGTCGCGCACTCGGCGGTCACGATCGGATCGCTCGGCATGTAGGCGTCGGTGGCCGGCGTGTTCTCCGCCAGCGCGACCAGGCTGTGGAAGACGTAGTTGCGCTCTGCCGCCGTGCCGAACTGGGCGGGGTCGAGGGCCAGCAGCGCGGTGTCGAAGCTGGTGGCGCCGACCATGCTGGCGTTGAACTGGCCGTCGCAGCTCGGGCTGTCGTCGGTGATCGCGACGAAGACCTTGAAGGCCTCGGGGCGCAGGAAGCTCGACCACAGCGGGTAGGAGTCGAGGATCGCGCACCAGGTGTCGTCGCTGCCGATGCCGTAGTCGACCCACTGGTAGATCGGCGGCGAGCTCTGGCCGCAGCCGCCGGGGTTGAGCGCGCCCGCCACGCAGACGTCGTCGTCGCTGATCAGGATGACGCGGTAGTCGATGCCGCTGTCGCCGATGATGCGCGCGAAGTTGTCGTTGATGTTCTGCTGCACCCCCGCGATCTCCTGGCCCATGCTGGCCGAGGTGTCGATCGTGAAGATGATGTCGATCGGACGCAGCTCGAGGGTGGCCTCCGTGCTGTCCTGCACGCAGATCTCGACTTCGCCCGCCTGCTCCGCGTCGTCGTCGCCGTCCGACGGGTCGCGCGGCTCCGGGGGCGCCTGCGCCATGCCGCGGGTGTTGCCGAAGTCGGCGTCCGTGCCTTCTCCGCTGCCGTCGTCGACCGCAGGCTCGGCCGAGCCGTCACCCGCCTGCCCGCCGCCAGCCTCCTGCTGCGGTCTGCTGTTCATCCCCGCCACGTCGGCGGAGCACCCCGTCACCAGAACCCAGCCCGCGAGCGCTGCGCCCACGGCCCCTGACCCGACCACACACTGACCTTGCATCCCTGCACCTCGACCGACTCCCTCGACCCCTGAGCACAAGACGTAGGCACGGCCCGGCTGCGAACGGAAGTGCTCACCCCCAGAAACTCAGGGAAGCGAGCCGCGGCTCGAAGTGGGGCCTTTTGCGCCGGGACGAGATGTCCCTCATGCGGGTCGTGGCTTCAGTCCCGCGGGCGGATCCACGAGCAAGGACCCCTCAAACGCCCGGACACGCTCGCCCTCAACCTCGACCTCCTCCCAATGCTCGCGACGGTCGCTCTCGTGGTCTTCTACGACTCGAAACTGCGACGACGGAGTCCTCGTCTTCTGGTCTGGCAGACGGCGGGTCGCCTCTCGGCCCGTCAACGCCCAATGCTCCACCCAAGCAAGGCAGCGAAGGGCATCGTCGACCTCAAGCTTCAGTGCCAGTGCGTCTGTCTCATCGCCGAGTCGGAGGCGCTGGACCGCTTGCTCGCGTAGCTCCCGCAGCACCTTGTGTACATGCGCGAAGCGCTCGGAATCCATCATGGAAGAACCTCTCAGCCCAGTACCTGGCGGTGCCCAAGAGTGGCGCCGCTTCGAAGGGCATCGGACAGAGGAGGTTTGCTCAGCAGGAGCAGCCCCAACAGCACCACAACCTTCAGTCGCGAGTCTCTGTCAGGCCCTGAAGGGGCTCTCACTCCCGCCGCCGAGCCTGTGGAGCCCGGCGGCGGGGCCGCTCAGTGGGTGAGCTTCCAGAGGATGGCGAGTTGTCGGTCGAGAAGGGTGAGGGGGCGGTGGATGTCGCGGTGCGTGAGCCAGCCCCAGGCCTTGGCGACTCGCAGGTGGCAGCGCGTCTCGTCGGCGCTGCCTGCGGCGATCAAGAAGAACTGGATGCGGTCGCGGCCCTGTCGGCGGTTGCCTTCTCCGAGGTTGGCCGCCACCGACGATGCCGCGTCTTCGATTTGCCTGGCTTGCCGGGCACTACGTTGCCGCACGCGTTCCACGATGGGGCGCAGGCTCTCGATCAGGGTCAGGGCGAGCTCCAGCGCGATGAA
>JAPPOT010000620.1 GCA_028817855.1 Myxococcales bacterium | reverse complement strand
CGCCGCGGCCGCGCTGGCGTGTCTCGAGGCGTGCCTGCAGGAGGCGGCGGTTGGGCAGCAGGTCGGCAGCGGCGTGCAGGCCGGGGCGGCGCCCATCTTCCGCAGCGGCGAGCAGAACCGCGAGGCGCTGCCCGCGGGCTTCTATCTACACCGCGTGCCGGACCGGGAGGGGCGCGCGCTCGACCTGCGACGGGTCTGCCGGGCGGTGGGCATCGACGACGCCCGCTGCGGAACCTGAGTGGGTGTGGATCTCAAACGGACAGGGAATCGTCGAGGGACAGGCAGTGTGTGGTGCTACTCGCTACCGTGCCACGGGGCGACGCGGTGCCTTCAGCTTGCCGCGCGCCGCGACGACAGTGAACGAGACGCGGGCTAGCGGGGCGTGGCGAAGAGGGCGAGGCTGCTGGTGTAGCCGTGCAGGAAGGTGTGGCCGCCGACGGGGCCGATCTCCCCGTTGCCGAAGAAGCCACCCATCGGCACTGCGCCCATGTGGCGGCAGAAGAGGTCGGAGTCGTGATTGGCGACCCCGTAGAGGCCCTCGCCCCGCCCCATGCAGGAGAAGAAGAGGGCCCCCTCGGCGTCGAGCCCGCCGGTGCGCTTGAGGCCGCCCAGGCGGCGATCCAGGTCCTGGGTGGAGGTAAGCGCGTCGCGTAGGTGGAACTGCACGACCTGGTAGTCGCGACACTGCCCGTGCACCGCCATCGCGCCCGAGTTGGGGTCGATGCCCGCCACGTCGCGGATCAGGAAGTCGCCCTGGTCGTAGCGACTCTTGCCGTCGTTCATCTCGATGCCGAGGAAGAGGGAGTGCCGCAGCAGCTCCTGGTCGCGCGGTGCGACCTTGTCGAAGAGCTTCTGCAGGGCCTCCATCGGCTTGCCCACGTTGAGCTCGTAGATCACCGAGTCGCTGCAGTGGGTGATGATCATGGGCTCGCCCACGGGCCGGCAGCCCTGCGCGACCAGCGTGTGCATCTCGATCTGCCCGGAGAGGGCGACCCCGACCATGCCCTCGCGCAGCACGTGGGTGTCGTAGAAGATCGCGCCATCGCCGGGGGCCTGGGTGCCGCTGAGCATACCGCCCACCTTGGGTGAGCCAGGATAGGCCGAGTCCAGGGAGCGCAGCATCTTCTCGGTGTCGAGCGAGAAGGGATCGCACAGCAGCAGGAAGCTGGGCGACTCGCCGGCGACCGGCCCGACCATCGACTTCCAGACGCCGGGCTCGTCGGGCGGCAGCTCGCAGTGGAAGGGGCTGACGTGCACGTTCGGCAGGCGGGCCGCGACCACCGAGATCGCCTCGCGCTGCTCGACCTCCTGGCCGCGCCCGATCACCCCGGACGCGGAGCACCCGACGGCGACGCCGGGGGAGAGCTGGCGCTCGATCCACTCCGGGATCGATGCGTAGGCGCCCCCGAAGTGATCGGAGACGAAGTAGAGCGCCAGGTCGGGCGCGCCGCCCAGCTGCTCTCGCACGGTCGCGCTCACCTCCGCGATCGCGTCCTTTGGCTCGATCCGTTCCGAAAGGGCGGAGGCCCAGCACATGTTCTCGGGTTCAGTCATGAAGCAAGCGGAGGACCGATCGTAGCACCCTTGCCGCGTCGGCCCGACTCGCTATTCTCCCGCGGCGAGATGGAAGCCTACAAGCGCGAGTTCATCGAGTTCATGATCGAGAGCGACGTGCTCACCTTTGGCGACTTCACCGCCAAAAGTGGGCGCAAGACGCCTTACTTCGTGAATACGGGTTGTTACCGGACCGGCGCGCAGGCCGCGCGGCTCGGGCGCTTCTACGCCGAGGCGATCCAGGCGCGCGCCGGCGACAGCTACGACGTGCTCTTCGGACCCGCCTACAAGGGGATCCCGCTGGTGGTTGCGGCCTCGATCGCGCTCCACGAACGGCACGGGCGGGACGTGGCCTACTGCTTCAACCGCAAGGAGGCCAAGGACCACGGCGAGGGCGGCACCATGGTCGGGCACAAGCTGAGCGACGGCGAGCGGGTGCTCTTCGTCGAGGACGTGACGACCGCGGGCACCTCGATCCGTGAGACCGTCCCGGTGCTCAGGGCGGCGGCCGACGTGAAGCTGGCCGGACTGATCGTCTCGGTGGACCGCATGGAGCGCGGCCAGGGCGCGCGCAACGCCCTACCCGCGCTGGGGGACGAGTTCTCGATGCCGACCTTCGCCATCGTCACGATCGAGGAGATCATCGAGCACCTGCACGGACGCGAGGTCGGTGGCCGAGTCGTGCTCGATGACGCGATGCTCGAGCGCGTCCGAGCCTACCGCGCCGAGTATGGCGGGCAACCGTAGCCGGCTCGGCAGCGTCAGGGAAGCTTCAGAACCACTCGAATCGTCGAGGTTCGTTCAGGAG
>JAPPOT010000203.1 GCA_028817855.1 Myxococcales bacterium | reverse complement strand
CCCGAGCCCCTCAAGGCCCCGCTCGCCCCCGGCGGCCCCCTCGTGGTCCCGGTTGGACGCGGCATCCAGAACCTCATCCGCCTCACCCGCACCGAATCCGGCTTCAACCGCGAAAACGTCGCCCCCGTCCGCTTCGTCCCCATGACGGGCCGCGCCCAACAAGACTGACCCCGCAACAAGTGCAGGCGCACCCGCACCCCAATCGATGCGATCCGGTTACGGCGAAGAGACGAGCAGCACCACCCGCCAAAGCCCCCTCGAATCGTCGAGGTTTGGTCAGGAGCGAGCGCCCCACAAAGAAGAGCGCAGGCGTAGCAGCGCTACGTCGAGCATCTTCTCGAGGAGGTAAGCCGCTCCTGGGCAAACCTCGACGATTCCCTTCCCATCGGCAGATCCTCCAAAAAAAACCCCGGAGGCTGTTGCCCCCGGGGTTGGTCTGCTGTGAGTCGAGAAACGCAGCTCACTCGGGAGCGGCTTCGCCCTCGCCCTCGGCCGCCGCCTCTTCGCCGCCACCCTCTTCGGCAGCTGCCTCCTCCTCGGGGGCTGCCTCTTCTTCAGCAACAGCCTCCTCCAGCGGGGCCTCTTCACCCGTGGTGGCCTCGGTGTCGGCCTCGGCTGCAGCAGGCTCGGAGCCACCGCAGGCCACGGCACCAAGCAGGCTGAGTGCGGCGAGGGCCTTCAAGAAGTCGTCACGCTTGAGTTCCATGTATCAGCTCTCCGGTACGTACGGGCGCTTCGGTGCGCCAGGGAGCCCGACGTTAGCCCCGCCGAACTCAGTCCGCAACCATCGGGAGTTCGGGGGTGAAGATCGGTCTGCGGCGTAGTGAAGACGATCAGAAGTCGCTGGAATTCACTGCCTTTGGCCTACCTCGGCGGGACACCTATCGCATGAATGGTCCCCGTGCTGGCGATCTGCTCGCCCCCCTATTAGGTAGGTGCGACATGTACGTACGAGCATGCGCAGGTCTTGGAGCATCCCCAGTCCAAGGACGCGAATCCGGACGTCGAAATGGGCCCACCGGCGGTGCTAGGCTCGCGCCGGATATGGGTGGTGTTTGCCCGAGAATGCGGCGGGGGCTGTGGGCCGCGCTCTGCACGACGATGCTCATCGCGTGCAGCGACGAGGATGCGTCCACGACACCCGACGCCGGGTCGACGGACGACCCCGCCCCCGTCTCGCCGGACGCGGGCACGGTGCCACCGGAGCCCACGCGCGACGCGGCCGCTCCGACCATGGATGCATCCGCAGAGGATGCGGGCACCATGGCGAACGATGCGCAAGTGGACGCCGAGCAACCGCCGGTCGAGCCTGCACTGCCCGATACGCTCGCGGAGACGGGGCTCTACGCGCCCGGCAGCACCGAAGAGCTCGCGCCCGGCGTGCTCGCCTACGAGCCCGCCTATGCCCTGTGGTCCGACGCGGCGGACAAGAAGCGCTGGCTGCAGCTGCCCGAGGGCACCCAGATCGACACCAGCGACATGGACTACTGGAGCTTCCCGGTCGGCACCAAGTCCTGGAAGGAGTTCAGCAAGGACGGCAAGCGCCTCGAGACGCGCTTGTTGTGGAAGACCGAGCTGGGCTGGTTCCGGGTCGCCTACATCTGGAACGAGGCCGGCACGACGGCGACGATCGCGCGCGATGGTGCCGAAAACGTACTCGGCACCGCGCACGACGTGCCGGAGCAGGGCGACTGCGGCGCCTGCCACGAGGGCGTCACCGACCGCCTGCTCGGCGTGGGCGCGGTCCAGCTCTCGGGCTCGCGCCCGGGCCTCACGCTGGGCCAGCTGATCGCCGACGGCCGCCTCAGCGACCCGCCGGTGGCCGACTTTGCGCTGCCCGACGAGCTCGCCTGGAACGCCCTCGGCTATCTCCACGCCAACTGCGGCACCTGCCACAACCCGCGCGGCGAGGCCTTCGACCGCCTGGACATGGACCTGTGGCTGCGCACCGACCAGCTGGCCGCGGTGGGCGATACGGAGAGCTACAAGACCTCGGTGGGTGTGGCGCTGACCGACACCGAGGGCCCTGAGAACCGCATCGAGCCTGGCTCGCCCGACGACAGTGGGATGATCTTCCGGATGTCCATGCGCGGCAGCGAAGAGAGCATGCCGCCCCTGGGCTCCGAGCAGGCCGACGACGACGGAATCACGCTCATCAGCGACTGGATCGACACGCTGTAGCGACTGGATCGACCGCTCTAGCCCCCGCGCCGTATTGGAGAATGAAGATGACCCACCCCAGCTGGCTCACGACCGCCCTCCGCGCCCTCTTGCTCGTCTCCGCCCTGGCCGCCTGCAGCGCCGCCAGCGGTGACAGCGGGGGCAACGGCAACGATCACCCCGGCATGACCGGCGGCGATGGT
>JAPPOT010000476.1 GCA_028817855.1 Myxococcales bacterium | reverse complement strand
GCCCTCGCCCACCCGCGCCCAGACCTCGTCGCCGGCCAGCTCGACCGTGCGCCCAGCGCGCGTCTCCCGCGTGCGCTCCGCTGGCAGCGGTGGCTCGCCCTCCACCACCAGGGTCAGCTGGGGCGTGCCCACCATCATCGTCACGCCCACATGCACGCGCTGAACCTGCCGCAGCGCGGCGGCGGCGCGCGCCTCGCCCCAGAGCTCGGTCAGGATCTGCTGGGCCGGCAAGAGCTCCTGCGCCGCGGCCAACTCCAGGTGCAACACGGCGATCAGCTCGCCGGGCAGCCACGCGGTGGGCGGCGCCGGCGCTTGTGGTGCCCGCGGCGGCTGCGGGGTGGTGGTCGTCGCGGTGTGGCTCGCCCGGGTGCCTCCGCAGCCGAGCAGCAGCAGCGCGAGCCAGAGGCCGCGTGGTCGCACGGCGCGGTCGAGGGTCGTCGCAGCTCTCATGTCGGCTCGGTGGGACGGGATGCGCGCGCCGGTGCTTCAATCCGGCTTCGTGCCATAGGTGGCCGGCAGCCTGAGGTCCGCGCCCAACGCGAGCGCTGGATCGCGCTGCGCCGCCGAGCGGATGCGCGCCACGCCGGCCTCGAATTCGTCGTCGTCGAGCAAGCTGAGCTGTGATGTGGAGTCCGGGGTGAGCGCTCCGGTGTCCAGGACCTCACGCGCCGACTTGCGGTAGCGGATCGCGTGACCGGGACCCGCGCTGCACGCCTCGAAGCCCGCGGCCCCCAGCCAGGTCTGGATCTGCCCGGGGCTCGGGTAGCGCGCGCGGTCCAGCTCGAGCGTGCGCGGGAAGTAGCGGTAGATAAACCAGTCCTCGCTTCCGTGATCGGGCGCGAGCCCGAGCACCATCACACGCCCGCCGGGCCGCAGTACGCGCAGCGCCTCTGCTGCAAACGCCGTCGGTTGCTCGAAGTGGTGCAGCGCGTTGACCACGACCACGCGGTCGAAGCGGTCCGCCCCGAATGGCAGCTGCTCGGCCCGCCCACGGACGAGGTGCGCGTCCGGGTTCTTGTCCGCGGCGCGTCGGAGCATCTCGAGGGACGGCTCCACCCCGACGGCCCGACACCCACGCGTCCGCAGGTGCGCGATCCACTGCCCGGTGCCGCAGCCGACCTCGAGCACCGCCTGGTCGGGCCCCGTGAGCCGGTCGAGCGCGCGTAGGATGCCGTCGTACTCGTGCTCGACGTAGCGCCGGTCGTAGCCCCGTGCGACCCGATCGTAGTCCACCCGCTCCGGCATGCACGGGACCGTAGCACGCGCGGAGGGACTGGACTCGCGGGCCGGCCCGTAGCACAAGAGCGCCATGCAAGAGGATGCGGTCCTGGATGCCCTGCGCTCGGTCTTTGCCGAGCCGGGCTACCGCCGGACGATGGGCTTTCGCATCGGCCGGGGCGAGGGTCGCGAGGCCGTGCTCGAGTGCGAGGTGGTGCGCGACTATGCCAACACGCGCGGTGTCGCCCACGGCGGGCTGATCAGTGGCCTGATCGACACGGCCGCGGGCATCGCGGTCAAGCTGGAGATGGGGGACCCGGAGCTTCCGGTCGCGACCGTATCGCTGACGATCAACTACCATCGGCCGGGGCGTGTGGGCGCGATCCTGCGCGCGGTCGGCCGACAGGTGAGCGGCAGGGGCACGCCCTGTTGCAGCGTCGAGGTTCACGACGACGACGGTGTGCTGGTGGCGACCGGTGTCGCGCCCCTGCGCGTGGCGTCGCGCTGAGCCGACGCGGTCAGTCGAGCGGCGCCGCGCACGGGAAGCGCGCCGCCGCGATTGCGCCCTGGCTGACGCGCGCGCAGCTCACCGGGCACAGCTCGAGCGCGGGTGCCATCGAGTCCTGCGGCACGAACCAGGCGTCCTGATTGCCGCATGCATCGAACCCGTCCACGCGCGCCAGGCGATCGGGGCCGAAGCCCTGATCGAGCGTGAGCTCGGCGAGCTCGGGGGTGGCGACCGCCGGGTCGACCCCATCCGGGATCGGCGCGGTGCAATCCACGCCGCCGTCGGCGCCATCGTCGAGCTCGAGCGGGATCGCGACGATGCAGCCATCGGGCACCGTTTCCGTGCGGCACACCGGGTCGCACGAGCCCAACAGCACATCGCCGAGCTCGGTCGCCGCGGTGGCCTCGTGGACGAAGTCAACGCACTCGGCGGTGATGCAGGTGATGTCGGTGCCGTCGCTGCCGCAACGGGACACGACGCACTCGATCAGCCCCAGGCAGTCCAGGTTGCAGGCCAACACCCGTGACGCGTCTACGCTGCACAAGCAGCCCGCGCATTCCGGGGGGAAGACCCCGAGCCCGGGGTGCTCGACGCACTCGGGGCCTGGGTTGGTGGGTGGGGGTGCCGTCGGTGTGAC
>JAPPOT010000768.1 GCA_028817855.1 Myxococcales bacterium | reverse complement strand
TCCTCGACCACCGCCAGCGGGCAGCCATTCTTGTCCGGATCCTCGTTCGCCACGCCGGCCGTGTCGGGACAGGCGTCGTCCGGATCCTTGATCCCGTCGCCGTCGCGGTCGCCGGGGCAGCCGTTGGTGGCGGGGTCGTCGGTCCTGATGCCGGGGGTGTCCGGGCAGGCGTCGTCGTCGTCGATCACCCCGTCACCATCGCGATCGGGCGGGCAGCCGTGCTTGTCGGGATCGTCGCTCTCCACGCCCGACGTGTCCGGGCAAGCGTCGTCACCGTCGACGATGCCGTCGCCGTCGCGATCGTCCGGCAGGGGGCAGCCGTGCTTGTCGGGATCGTCATTGGCGACGCCGGGCGTCCTCGGGCAGGCGTCGACGTCGTCGATGATCTCGTCGCCGTCGGTGTCGCGAGGCTCCTCGGGCGGCGGCGCCTTCGGATCGGGTGACCACTCGGCCGAGGCCAGCACGCGCACCGCCGGCGCGCCCAGCCCGCGCGTCAGGCCCGGGCCGATGCCAAGCGCGAAGATCCAGTCGGGGATCTTGTAGTGGCCGCCGAGGATCAGCTCGAAGGGCGTGGTCGACTCCTCGAAGGCAGCGCCGCTCTCGCTCACCACCGTCGAGCCGAAGAGCTCCGGACCGAGCAGGAGCCTCCCATCGAGCACGCGCGCGCCAGCCGTGGCGACGAAGGCCAACTCGCTGCCGGTGGGGATGGTGCCCAAGCCGCTGTCCTGGGCACGGTAGTTGAAGCCGACCCGCGCCGAGTAGGCGAAGCTCGCCACCTCGCCCGCCGCCATCACGCGCGGGATTACCAGCCGCACCTTGCCGTCGCCGGCGAAGGCCTCCTGATCGCCAGTCGGCAGGTGCAGCTGGATGCCGGCAGCCAGGGTGAAGGGCCCGCCGTACTCGCCCAGGATGCGCACGTCGCCGCCGAGGCGGATGTCGCCCAGGGAGCTGTCCCCGGTTGTCGCGATCATCACGCCGCCAACCACAGCCGCGTCGCCGGAGGAGGAGAGCTGCAGCGGGATGTTGCCCGCGAGCCGCACCCGGTCCCACAGGATGATGCCGCCGCCGAGATGCGCGAAGACCTGGTCGGCGACGACCGCCTCGATCTCATCGCCGCTGGCGTCGTAGAGCACCAGCGGCTTGTGGGCCCAATCCAGGGTCAACCCCAGCGCGGGGCGCAGATGCCCGCGCAGGTCCAGCGACTCGCCCGCAAACCAGTCGCTGCCGTGCTCGGCCGGGTCGAACCGATTGATGGCAATGCCATCGCTCTGCGCCGCTACCGACGTCCCCAGAAGGGGCAGCAGCAGGGCGCAGCCCAACGCCACGAAGGTCCCTCGCACCATCACCCGTCACTCCAAGTAAGCAGGGCCCGCCTTGGGCACCCCTAAGTGCAACTTGGGTAACACGCCGCGCGGGGTCGTGTGTAGCGCTCGACTCAGGCCAGCCCGCGCCGCGCCATCTCGCGCTGGATCTCGGCCTGGATCATGTCCTCGGTCATCCCGGGCGCCGAGAAGGTCGCAAAGGCGTGCATCAGCAGCGCGGCGCCCCAAGCGGCCAGCGGCCAGACGAACCAGAGCGTCTCGGGGCTGTAGTTCAGATTGATGGCCAGCATCGCGATGTTGCACATGGCGAAGAGGCCGGCGTGCCACATGAAGCCGAGCCGCGCACCGACCTTGCGGACCGCCTTCGCGCGGATTTTCTTCTCGATCTGTGCCCTTTGGATCTCGTCCATGATGTGCTCCGGCTTCCAGACCCCAGCACTCAATCATGTTGCAGTGTCTGATGTAACAGTATGCACTGTCCTTAGCATGTCAAGCCACCGGCCGTAACGGAGCCGCCCGGCCCGACGTAATTTGGGTAGAGCTTGCGGCGGGTCATCCCAGTGCCGGCCCCTGCTCTGATGCCCCATATGGCCCCTGGCTCCCGCCGCATCCCCCCTCCGCGGCGCGGGTCGGAGGTCGAGGAGCAGCCCGTCGCGAGTGAAAGGCCCCCCGATCGCTCGCCCTGTCGGGCTGCTCCACCTTTAATCTGGGAGTTTCTTCTGGAGGGGAATCGCGCAGGTTCGCCCAGGAGCGGCTTCGCCTGCTTCTTGTCCACTCGATCGCGGCCAAGGCCATTGCTCGGCTCAGCGTCCTCGAAGAAATCCTAGATGTACTTCTTGTAGGCCTCCGGTTCCTTCTCGGGGCGCGCTCGCCTGAGTCCCGTAATCCTAGGAGATCACGGGACTCCTGGGCGCCATCGCGGCTCGTCGGGGAGGGAGCCGCTAGTGGTGCGGGGTCAGTTGCGCTACTTTGACTCAGGGAGCTACGGAGTCATCGGTGTGAAGCCTATTCTTGGACTGGGCCTCGCGCTGGCGCTGGTCGCGAG
>JAPPOT010000092.1 GCA_028817855.1 Myxococcales bacterium | reverse complement strand
GCCTTTCCACCTCCGCCGATGGATCCCTGAGGCGCCATGCATCCCGTCATCACCGTGCTCGAGCTGGGGCCGCGTCCGTTGCCGATCGGCAGCTACGGGTTGCTGCTCGCGCTCGCGCTCGCCCTCGGCGCGGTGCTGACGCTGCGCGCGGCGACCCGTGCGGGCATGGATGGCGGCGCGGTCGTCGCCGTGCTGGGGTGCACCGTCGCCGGTGGCTTCGTTGGCGGCTGGGCGTTGCATCTCGTGGTGCAGGCCGCGCGCCTCGGGTCGTGGAGCGAGGCCCTCCAGCGCCCCGGGCTCGCCTTCTACGGCGCCGGCCTCGGCGGCCTGCTCGCGCTCGCGGTCTCGGCGCGCGCGCTGGCCGTCCCCGCCCTCGCCCTGCTCGATCGTGCGGTCGTCGCCGTCGCGCTCGCCCACGCGGTCGGACGCGTCGGGTGCTTGTTGGGCGGCTGTTGCCATGGCGCGCCCACCACGGGATGGGTCGGCGTGCGCTACGACCACCCCCTCGCGCCCGCCTCGAGCCTCGGTGTACCGCTGCACCCCGTGCCGCTCTACGAGGCTTCCGGGTTGCTGTTGCTAGCCCTGGCCTTCGGTCTGCGCGTCGGCGTCGACGATCGACGCCCGGGGCGCCGCATGCTCACCTACGTTGCCTGCTACAGCTTGCTGCGACTGGCGCTCGAGGGCCTGCGCGGCGACCGCGTACGCGGGCTCTGGCTCGCGGCCGGGCTCTCGACCTCGCAGTTGATCGCGCTGTCGCTGCTCGCAGCCTGCGCGCTGCTCTGGCCCTTGCTCGGTAGCGCGCGCCCGCCCGCCGGGCGACTGGCCTAGCGTTCCGATCCGCTGTACACAGCTGCGGTGCGCAACCGGATCGCGCCGATCGCTGCCGTGCTGTCGATGATCGCCGTCCTGCTGTCGGCCGCGGGGCAGCCCGCGCTCGCCGACCGTCTCAGCGAGCTTGCGCTGGACGGTCCCGCCAGGGTGCGCATCGAAGCGGGCTGGTTCACCATGGGCAGCGACGACGCGGACGTCGCCCACGCCGTGCGCCTGTGCCAGGCCGGCGGCGCGCGCGGGCCGGTCTGCGCCAGGGAGCGCTTCGCCCACGAGCAGCCGCGCCACCGCGTGCACTCCAGCGCCTACCTGATCGACCGCACCGAGGTCACCAATGCCGCCTACCGGCGTTGCGTGGGCGAGAGCGTGTGTGCGCCTCCGCGGCTGTCCGAGAGCGATCTGCGCCTCGCACACCCGCGCCATCCGGTGGCGGGCGTGTCCCACGGCGAGGCCCAGCGCTACTGCCGATGGGTGGGCGGTCGCCTGCCGACCGAGGCCCAGTGGGAGCGCGCCGCGCGCGGCGGCAGCCAGCGGCGCTATCCGTGGGGACAGCACTACAACAGCCGCGTGGCCAACCACGGCGATGGCCGCGGCGATGTCGACCTGCTCGACGGCTATCGCTTCGCGGCACCGGTGGGCGCGCTCTCCGACGGCCGCAGTGCCCACGGGCTGCACGACATGGGCGGCAACGTCTGGGAGTGGACCGCCGACTTCTACGCCGACTCCGCCTACGAGCAGCACCGCGGTGTCGACCCGCGTGGCCCGGCGCATGGGGAGGGCCACGTGATCCGCGGAGGCTCCTGGCGCTCGCCACCCTACACGTTGCGCGCGACCCACCGCGGTAGCCTGCGCCCCGACGACGCGCGACCCGACGTGGGTTTCCGCTGTGCCTACAATGTTCCTCGCGCCGCGCCCGCGCCCGCGCCCGGAAGAAAGTCGCCGTAGCGTGCTGGACCGTCCGGGGCAGCGGGGTATGCTCCGCGGCCGAATCGGACCATGGCTTATCGAGATTCATTTTCGGCCATCCTCGCTGCGCTCCTACTCGGCCCCCTCGCGGGTTGCTCCCAGGACGAGGGCGAGCCCTGCCAGCTCGATCGCGACTGCGCCGACGGGCTGATCTGCGATATCGGCCGCGGCAGCTCCCGAGGCACGTGCCAGGACCCGGCCGACCCGGGGGCCGGTGACCCGACCACGGATGGGGCGATGCCCGCCCTGCCGCCCTTGCCGGACGAGCTCGACGCCGCCGCGGGGTCCGTGGATGGGGGCGCCGATGCGGCCGCGCCGGCGCCCGACGACGACGCCGGTGGCGCCGACGAAGACGCGGGGTGAGCGTGGAATTGCCGACGGTTGACGCCGATCCGGGGGCCCCGTACCTTGCGACCCTGATGAGGATCCGGGGCCCTCTGCGCGCGGCGTTTGCGACGACCCTCCTGGTCTCGTGCTGGCACGCGGCCGGCGCCCAGGCGCAGGCACCGACACCGGCCCCGCAGCCCGCACCCGCCCCGCCGGCCCCGGAGGCGCCCGCGCCGCCGGCGGCCGCCG